>WLOT01000099.1 GCA_009699125.1 Actinomycetota bacterium | reverse complement strand
TTACATCGCGCGCAACCTGCACGATGAGGTCGATTGCAGAACCGATCTGTTCGCGAATTGCCCGGAGCGGAAGATCCACCCCGCCAAGAAGAACCATTGTCTCGAGTCGGCTCAGCGCATCTCGTGGTGAATTTGCATGGAGCGTCGATAGCGAGCCCTCATGACCGGTATTCATCGCTTGCAACATGTCGAGCGCTTCAGCGCCGCGAACTTCGCCTACGACAATGCGGTCGGGTCGCATTCGAAGCGCGTTACGCACAAGATCACGAATCGTGACCTGGCCAATGCCCTCAATATTCGCTGGGCGGGTTTCCAGTCGGATCATGTTCGGAAGATCAAGAGAAAGCTCAACCGCGTCTTCCACCGTGATGACGCGGTTGTCACGATCAATGAACGACGACAGGACATTGAGAAGCGTGGTCTTACCAGTACCAGTGCCACCACTCACGAGAATGTTGAGACGCTGCTCGACTGCCAACTGCAGCAGATCTGCAGCCTCAGGGCTCAGGGAGCCCAGCTCCGTCAGACGCGCGACGGTCAAATTATTCGCTGTGAATTTGCGAATTGTCACCGACGGACCATCGACGGTAAGCGGCGGAAGTACCGCGTTCAATCGCGAACCGTCTGGAAGTCGCGCATCGACCATTGGACTCGTTTGGTCAATACGTCGACCTGTGAGTCGAACCATCCGATTGATCACGGCGATGAGTTGGTCGTCGGAATCAAAAGCCCTCGGCAGTCGACTCACCACACCATGAGATTCCACGTAGACGTTGTTGGCGCCATTCACCATGATTTCTGAGATTTCTGGATTATCAAGCAGGTCCTGGAGGAGACCGAAGCCAAGGATCTCGTTCACAACTCCGGATCGAACGCGCTCAAGATCAACTGCGGCGACAGCGAATTCGGGGTCGGAGAGAACCGAGGCAAGTTCAGCCTCAACTCGAACGCGCAATGCCGCATCAGTCAGCCCTGCTGTTCCCGTGGCTTCAGAAAGCCGACGACGGACCTCGTCGAGGACCGGGCGCACAACAGACTGATCCAACTCCGCGACGCGCGGACGAGGTACGTGTGGATGCAGCGGAACAACAGGCGCCGCTCCGTCGACCTGCTTCGGAAGCCTCGCCGCCAAACTCATGCGTCAACCTTCGCGAAACGTCCGAACTTAGAGGTGCGATTCTTGTCGACACCCAAAAGGCTGTTTGCAAACTTGAGAAACGGTGCACCCGCCGACGAGTTCGGATCAGATTCGGTCACCGGACATCCCTGGTTCATTCCCGCAGCCAGACTTTGGTGCTCCGGAATTTCAAGTGCAGCTTTTCGTCCCGTCGCTAATTCCACGTCAGCGACTGACAAACCGCACCGGGCGGTTGAACGGTTGACCACAAGATGCGCGTGCGACGTGTCCATCTCCAGACGTTCCATCGTCTCGAGCAATTTCTTCACGGCTTGTACCGATGGGACGTCAGTACCGCAGACCATTACAACTTCAGTTGCCCGATCAAGCGCACCGAGGGTGAAGTCACTAATTCCGCCGGCGGTGTCGAGAATCACTGGACGTTCCAATTCGATCAGTGCATCGACGACCGTGAATGCCTCATCGGCACTGAGATAATCGGCGGAAACAGGATCAGACGGGGCACAGAGAGCGGCAATCCCCGCAGGGTGCTGAGTGAGAAAGTGCTCAACTCCTTCCTGCGGTCGCTCTCGTAGCGCAATGACCGCGCTATCGAGCCGATGGAACGGTTGGAGTCGAAAGGCATATTCAATATCGCCGAAATGGACATCAAGGTCGACAACGATTGGGGCCGACAGTCGTGCCATCGCAACCGCGAGGTTCGCCGAGACTGTGGTCTTGCCGTTTCCACCTTTCGGGGAAACAACCGCAACAACTGGATTCTTCATCATGCAGTCACCAACCAAACTCCGGCACCAGAGACGGCGCCGATCACACGAGAAACCTGAGCGTCGGTGACACCCAGAGTTACGACCGCTTCTTGCTGGGGAGTGAGCGTTGAGGGATCGGGCGACTGCAAAACAATCACATCGGTTGCAATCAATTCTGCGTTGCTCCCACCAATCGCATAAACGTTGACGCGATTACCCGTCGCCGCAACTGGTCCTGTCCACTGGGCAGGGTCAAGACGAGCCGAAACGGCAACCCGTCCGTTACCAAGACTGTTCCGCACGTCATCGACGATGTTTGATGACAACACTTGTTGTCCTGGGACCAAATCGATTCCGATAACACCGCTGGGAAGTTCCACGATGGACTCAACTGCCCCTTGGGCGCGAGCGTTGTTCGGCAGCATCCGAATCTCAATATTCGCTGAAAGTTGATCAGCGGATGTACCTGCTGTGACGGGAGCGACTGCCACCACAGTTGCCCGGAGGCCATCGTTCGACGCGTCAGCATTCGTCTTATTGCCATTAGCGAGCACCAAGACGCCAAGGGCGACGAGAACAAAGGCCGCTAAAGCTGGTCCGACTCTTTTCAGAAAACCTGCGCTCATGAACACTCTCCTCTTCCATCAAGCTGACAGGGACTCCATGCGACCACGCCGTTGTTTGAAGCGCGTTCATCAACACGGGCACCTGAAAGTGATCCCACTTTGAACCGAACTGAAATATTTCGCGAGCTCGCAGAACCGTTGAGTTGAACTGCAATCACTTCCATTTGAACGAACGAGGAGACATGAAAGACCGAAGTTGAACCTTGCAATCTCGAACGATCGAATACTGGAACGGTGATGGTCTTTCCGACTACGGAATCCATCTGCAACGCAGGCGACGGAATGCCCGGATCGCCATTGAATTCCTGCCCAATTGAAACGAGACCCGGGTATCCCGAATTGATCCACGTTTGAAGGTCGACAGTTCGATTAGACCCGCCATCGAAATCAAGCACTCCCCAGTTCCCTGGTATGTCGCCACAGGTGCCGGAGAAATCAACGGAAAAGATTTGTGAAGTACTAAACCCAGATGCGCGCCATGCGACGAGCCCCGGTGAATTCTCACAAAGCGCCGTCGGCCGAAGTCCGTTCATCGCAGCAACGGGCCGAACTCGAACAGAAGCAATTGAATCGACAGTTGTGCTTTCGCGCCCAACGAGATTCCCGAAAAGAGCGGAGACGTCTTTCGAAGCCGAAACCGTCACCACGCCCGAATATCGCGATCCGGCCGTTGAACAATCAGCGATTGTGGAATCGCCAGCATTGGCCCCGACAAACGAAAGCGCACGTTCGGTGCAAGCAGTACCCGTTTGCACCCACGCTCCGGCGGCAGCCATAGCGCCTGCCTCAGATGCTGTCTTCACTCTCTGGTTCTCAACGAAGACTCGACCACCGTCAACGCCAACGGCGGTGACTGCGATTATCGGGAGGATTGCGAGCGCCGTCAGGGCGCTCACTGCGCCTCGATCGTCTCGCTTCCGGTTCAAGATCCGATGAAGGAAATCGCTCAGGCTTGACATGCATACACCGATGTCGAATCGAGAGACACGGTGCGATTCCCAAGTACAGGAATCGACACGGTCTGGGTGACTTGAAGTTCCACGCGACTTCCCGTCGTCGAGCAATCTCGAAGCTCGGTACATGTCACCGAACTGGCGGAAAAGTTTGAAAGCTGTTCGCGAGCGGCATCGCAAGCGTTCCCAGGCGCGACAGCACCTGCTCTTGCTCCTTCTCGAGATGCCGCCTGCACTTGCATCCGGCCGATGAAAACCAATCCAGTGACCACGATGCCAAACAACAGAGCGACCAGAACCGGCAGCACAAGAGCAAACTCAACTGCTGCCAGTCCTCCGTCGCCTTGTTGATCTTCGGAGACGGCGCCTCGGCGCCGCCGACTCACGGAAGGATCGAGTCGAAAAGGCCACCGATACGACCGCCGAGTGCGGCAGCGGCAATGGCGACGACGCCCACGATTCCAGCGAGAAGAACTCCATATTCGGCGGCAACGCCACCACGGTCTTCATTCTTGATGGCGTCGAAAGCGGTGACGATGCGGATCGCGATGCGGTTCATTGATTTCTCCCACTCTTGTGGATTCCCCCCACTGGGGAGTCCAACAATTCGGTCACCGACTGGGAGCAGTTAGGTGTTACATCAGTTGCAAAATTCTTTTTCTCGGGGGCGAAAACCCAACTCTCCCTTTGGATTCTCTGTCCGGCTGCCAAAGACTCACTACCATCAGGACGCCCCGGACGGCCCGGTCAAAGCGGAATGAGAGCAGTCCCATGAGCGTCGAACTTCTGCATCGCATTCAATTCGCGCTGACTGTCACCTTCCACTTCATCTTTCCCCCGCTTTCCCTTGGCGTGGGCCTGATTCTCATCATTTTTGGCATCAAGTCGGTTCGCACCAAAGACCCCAAGTGGCGTCAACTCTCCACCTTTTGGGTGAAGATTTACGGACTGATTTTCGCCATGGGCATCGCCACCGGCATCGTGCAGGAATTCGAGTTCGGAACGAATTGGTCGCAGTACTCGCGATTCGTCGGCAACATTTTCGGAAGCCTCCTCGCTGCCGAGGGAATCTTCGCCTTCATGCTCGAGGGCGGATTTCTCGGCCTCATGCTGTTCGGTGGCACTCGACTTGGAAACCGGATGTGGTTGTTTGCAACCACGATGGTCGTCGCCGGCGCAACATTCAGTGCCACATGGATCGTCATGGCGAACTCATGGATGCAAACGCCCGAAGGATTTGAAATCCGCGATGTCGGTCAAGGACCTCAGGCGTTCATGACGAGTTTTCAAGACGTTGTCTTCACACCGTCATTTCTTCCTCGCATCCTGCACGTCATCGCTGCTTGCTGGATGGTCGGTTCTTCGCTCGTCCTTAGCGTCGGCGCGTATTACCTCTTGAAGAAGCGACACGTTGAACTCGCGAAAACCATGATTCGCGTTGCCCTTCCAGTCTTCACGGTGATGGCAATCCTCCAGGTAGCCGTCTTTGGTGCAAACCAAGCCACTGAGGTCGCGGTCAATCAGCCCGCAAAATTGGGCGCTATGGAAGGGCTCTACCAAACAGAGTCCTGCGCACCGCTCTATCTCTTCGGCTGGACGAACCCTGATACCGAGACGACCACAGGGGTCTCCATCCCCTGCCTCCTCAGTTTCCTTACAGACAAGAAATTCGATGGCACGGTCACTGGCTTAGAGGCCACTCCGCGCGATGAGTGGCCGAATACAAATCTTGTCTTTCAGGTGTACCACCTCATGATTGATCTCGGCATGCTGTTCATACTCATCGGCGCCCTCGCTTGTGGGCTTTGGATCTGGAAGCGCAAGATCTGGAATCAGCGCTGGCTCCTTTGGGTACTTGTGTCCTCCGTCGTACTTACCGAAATTGCGACCGCTGCGGGATGGTGGACGGCGGAATTCAGTCGTCAACCTTGGATCGTGTGGCAAGTGCTCAAGACAAGCGACGCATATTCGCCCAATGTTTCATTCGGGCAGGTCGTCTTCTCAATCGCAATGTTTGTCGTTCTCTACATCATCGTGTTTGTCGTATTCCTCAGACTGCTTGATCGACGCATCAAAGAAGGCCCCCCACCGCCACCCGATGAGGAAGAGACAGCTTCCTTGCCGGACTCATTCGGTGAAATCTTCCGTCGTCGTTCACGAGTTTCAAGCGGAGGCGACTGATCATGTGGCTTCAAACAACCTGGTTCGTTCTCTACGTCATCATCATTAGCGGTTACGTCATCCTTGATGGCTTCGACCTTGGCGTTGGAATGCTTTCGCCGTTCATTGCACGCACCGACCACGATCGCCGAATTCTTCTCAATTCGATTGGCCCGGTCTGGGACGGTAACGAGGTTTGGCTCGTACTCGGGGGCGGCGCACTCTTTGCCGCATTCCCGCTCGTCTATGCCTCGTTATTCAGTGGCTTCTACCTGGCGATGATGTTGGTCCTGCTTGTGCTCATCATGCGAACAGTGGCGATTGAATTCCGATCAAAGCGACCTGAGGCGTGGTGGCGTTCACTTTGGGATTGGACCTTCACCATTTCCTCATTTGGCATCACCATCCTTCTTGGCGTTGCACTTGGCAATGTCATCCGAGGCGTTGCCCTCGACCAACAAGGCAACATGAGTGTTGATCTTGTGGATCTGCTGAATCCCTATTCGATTGCTCTCGGACTCGTTGCGGTTTCAATGCTTTGCCTTCATGGCGCAATCTTCCTCACCCAAAAGGCCGAGGGTGACTTGTTGCAGCGAATCAAAGATCTCATTCCAAAATTGCTCATCGCGTTTTTCGTCTTAATGACTGTCCTCGTGACCTGGACCCTCCTTCGGGATGAGCAATTCACCCAGAACTTCAAAGATCGACCCTGGACGGTGATCTTTCCCGTCCTGGCTTTGGTTTCGATTGTTTCTGCCTGGCTCTTCGTTCGACGTGGCGCGTATCTCAGCGCATTCCTTGCATCGGCCACAATGATCGCCCTACTGCTCGGCGCCGTTGCATGCGGGACCTATCCGGTGATGTTGCGATCGACGACCGATAGTGCCTTCAACCTCACCGTTCAGAATGCCTCCGCAGCGAACGAGACCCTCACCGTGATGTTCATCATTGCGTTGATTGGAATGCCTTTTGTGTTGCTGTACACCGCTGGGGTCTATTACTTCTTCCGAGGCAAGGTCGAACTTGACGACGAGAGCTACTGAGTCCTGCTCTGATTGACGAGGTACCGTCACAACCCATGGGCGCAAAGGAACTCCTCTCGATCGTTCCTGGTGCACGAACCCTCTACAGAGTTGGCGTGGTTCTTAGCGCTCTCTCATCCATCGCTCTCATTGCGTGGACCTTTTCACTTGCCCGTTCGATCTCTGAACTTTTCCAAAATCAATCGGTGACGCCCGCACTCATCGGCCTCTTTGGATTTCTTGCCCTTCGAATACTGTTTCGATTCTCCAGTTCGCAGTTTCTCGCTCGAGCGAGCACTCAGGTACGCACCGACGTCCGATCCAAACTCACGGCATTGTGGGAGCGAAAGAACGAACCGGCGACGACGGGAGTCGACAGCACACTCTTGGGGCCTGGGGTC
>WLOT01000098.1 GCA_009699125.1 Actinomycetota bacterium | reverse complement strand
GGGAACCGCAATCGATTTCCCGACTCCCGAAAAGTTTCCGGCTCCGATCGCTTACAACGTCATTCCGTTTGCCGGAAAACTGGTCGACGATGGTCGCGGCGAAACCGATGAAGAACAGAAACTCCGCAACGAATCGCGCAAGATTCTGGAACTTCCGGACCTTGAGGTCACCGTGACCTGCGTTCGGGTTCCGGTCTACACCGGGCATTCACTTTCGATTTCTGCTTCGTTCTCCAACTCCATCACCCCGGAAGATGCTCGTCGCCTGTTGGTGAAGGCCCCCGGTGTGGAACTGGCTGACATCCCGACCCCGCTGATGGCCGCAGGCGTCGACCCCACCTTCGTCGGCCGCATCCGCACCGACCGCACGGTGGAACATGGGCTTTCACTGTTCCTCTCAGGCGACAACCTCCGAAAGGGAGCGGCACTCAACGCCGTGCAGATCGCCGAGGAACTGCTGGCTCGTCGGGGCTGACGAAATTCTCCGCAGTTTCTGGAAACCAAAGTGAATGAGCCCCGACCAATGGTCGGGGCTCATTTCGTTGTGGTCGGGCTGGCGGGATTCGAACCCACGACCTCTTCGTCCCGAACGAAGCGCGCTACCAAGCTGCGCTACAGCCCGTAAGGAGAGGTCACCCTATCGGACGACCTCGGTTGCTACGAAAGCCGGATCTCAGGCTTGGAAGGCCAGATCGGCAGCGTCGCCCGAGGCAAGGTTGATCGGGTCGGCGTAGGCCTCTCCGGCCAAGAGAGCGTCGGCGGCCTTGCGTAAACGCAAGGAATCGAGCGGCTTCACGAGATAGCCGTCGGCGTCGCAGCGCTGCACCTGGAACACATCGTGGGCACGGTCGAGCAGCATGAGCACTGCGGTGATCGGGATCAAGTCCATACCTTCTGCATTGCGAATGGCCATGCATGTGGCGATGCCACCCATGTTGCCGATCTGCTCGTCGATGATGACGAGGTCGGGGCCCAACTGCGTGATGGCCTGAAGCACGTCAATGCCTGCTCGTACTCGGTAGACGTTGGTCGAAGCGTCGGCCAGAGCGGCATCGACCTCTTCGAGGATCCAGTCGGCGTCGGTGGCGAGAAGGATGGTGGGCACGGCGCAGACAGTACCGGCTGGCACCGGTTTCTCCCAACCATCGGGTCAGTGGTGATGGGTGTCTTCGGACGGGGTGAGCCATTGGGCGAGCACGGCGAGGCCGTCGAGGTCATGGACGTCAGTGTCGAGGAACGGGATCTTCACGACGGCGCCAGCAGGCAATTCATCGGTAAGCGACGCGAGAACAGCGTCCTGTCCTGCGGCCACGGTTTGGGAGTCATGCAGCACGGTGATGAAGGGGGCGAGTGGTCCGTTATCAAGGCCGTCGAGGTGGCTTGATCCGAACGAGGGATGCACCCGGTTCACCACGATCGCGTCGACCTCGATGTCTGCAGCACCGAGCGTTTCGATGAATGCCGCTGCGTCGTGAACGGTGTCGCTTCGTGGGACGGTGACAAGAACGAACGAAGTGTCCTCAGCAATAAGCAGATCGTGCACGGCGACTGCTCGACCGCGGAAACCTTCTTCCATTCCGTCGAATGCGGCAAAGAACTCAATGGCATCGTCGACGACGGACGCACTCACAATTCGAGCGACCGTGCGCAGGAAACTTTGGGCCGCGAAGTTCACAACCCTCGCAAGTCCACCACTTGGAGTGACGAGAATTTTGTAGAGGCGATGATCAAGAAACTGTGTGATGCGATCGGGGGCTTCGAGGAAATCGATGGCGTTATTTGTTGGGGGAGTGTCGACAACGACGAGGTCAAAGCGTGCATCGTTATGTAGTTCGTACAACTTCTCCATCGCCATGTATTCATGCGCGCCTGACATGGAATTGGCGATGTTTCGATAGAAGTCGTTGGTGAGAATGTTTTGGGCTTGCTCGTCGCTGGGTGCATAGGTGCGAATAAGCGCATCGAATGTTGTCGACGTGTCGAGCATGGCGGCCCACAGTTCGCCCTTTGCTTCAACGTGGATCTGTTGTGGTGCGTTGCCGATGGCGCGGTCAGTGTCGAATCCCATGGCATCGGAAAGCCGACGCGCTGGGTCGATGGTTACGACGCATACTCGACGTCCTCGTTGTGCCGCTTCAAGCGCGAGCGCCGCAGCTGTTGTGGTCTTCCCGACGCCGCCGGCTCCGACGCAAACGATGACTGACTGTTCTTCGAGAAGTGCCGCGACCGAGTTCATGCGTCGTCCTCGCTGAGTGCGTTGATCCCGGCAGAAAGAGCATTCGACAGCGATTCAAGTTCAGCGGGACCAGGTTCGGCCGTGAACACATACGGCGTATGAATTTGAGCGAGTGGCAGTCGATCTGAGAGACGCGCGACTTGTTCTTGTTGACGTGCGGCCCAACGCAGTCGGAACGCTGCGGCATCGCGTAATTCGGCGATGTCGGTGGCAGAGAGTTTCGCCGTGTTGGCGGCGATGAGTGTGTCGAGGTCGCCGTTGAGTCCGTCGGGCACATCAACGAGACCGTTCACGATCACGGGCCCGAGAGCGACGCCGATTTCGTCTTCCAGCGCGAACGCAGTTTCAACGACCTCGTTCACTGGCGTTTCCTCGGCGAGTGTCACAAGCATCACGCGGCATCGTTCCGGGTCGGCGAGCATCTCAAGCACGTCGTCGGCCTGCGTCGCGATCGGGCCAGCCCCAACTGCGTCGCGAAGACCGGTGGGCGATTGCAGGAATGCCACTGCGTGGCCTGCAGCCGGAGCATCGAGGACGATGAGGTCGGCGACCTTGGCTGTCTCGAAAGCTTTGACTCGACCCAGCACGAGCAGATCCCGAATGCCCGGGGCAGCTGTGGTCACGACGTCGATGGCGCCGGTGGACACCAAGCGGCGGGTGATGCGAGCCAGGCCGTGATCGGTCAAATACTCGGCCAACGCCTCATCAGGGGTCACGAGACGGCCGCGGACATCGGCATCGCCATTCGGTCCTCCGCCGGCGTGGAGGGTTTGTTCAACGCCTGTGAGCTCAGGCGCGGCAAAGAGGCGGCTGATTGGGCCACCAGGGGTCAAACGGACCAAAAGCGTGGACAATCCGGCCCGAGCGGCGGTCCGGGCCAGGGTCGCAGACATGGTGCTTTTGCCCACGCCTCCCTTCCCGGCCACGATGAGGACCCGTGATGCTGCGAATAATCGTGCAGGGTCCATTTTCCCCTCGGAGGCTCGACGTGCGCAGACTACCCACCGCTGCTGCCATCACCGCTGTCGTGGCGCTACTACTTGGTGTCGTCGGCTTCGCCGTGAGCGCAATGACGAGCCCGGTTTCAGCCGAAACCACCACGACGATCATCAATGAAGGCGGCCCCGATGGTTTCGTCGCGGTCGTCAAGGTCAGTGGTCTTCTCGATCCGGTGATGGTGGATTTCATTCGTACGTCAATTGATGAAGCAATTGACGAAGGCGCAGTCGCTCTCATTCTTCAAGCTGATTCAAATGGTGTGGTTGTGGAGGACTCTGCTTTCGCTGCGCTCCTAAACGCAATGCTTGCCTCACCCGTTCCGATTGATGTGTGGGTCGGCCCCTCGGGTTCGCATCTCACTGGCCAAGCCGCGCAACTTGTTGGTGCTGCCGATCAAGTTGGCATGGCACCTGGTTCTCGTCTCGGCAATGCCGGACAACCGGTCATCGATGGACTCGACACAAAGCGGTTGTCGCAAATCGCTGACAAGACGGTGAGCGCGCAAGAAGCAGCTGACCTCGGCGTCACAACTGTTGCGGCGCCAACCATTGGCGATTTCCTTGTGAATTTGCCCGGTGTTGCCACTCGTGAGGTCACTGCTGAAAATGGCGAAACCCGACGCGAACCGCTGACGCAAGTGCGTTTCGGTCAGCTCTCGCTTGTTTCAAACCTCATGCATACCGTTGCAAGTCCTGCAGTGGCGTACCTGCTCATCACGGTTGGTCTTGCTCTCATAATCTTTGAACTCTTCACCGCTGGTGTTGGCGTTGCCGGCGTTGTCGGCGCAGGCGCATTCATCTTGGCGGGTTATGGAATGTGGGTCTTGCCGACGCATTGGTGGGCGTTTGTCGTACTTGCCGTATCGATGTTCGCGTTCGCGGTTGATGTTCAAACGGGCGTGCCAAGGGTGTGGACCGGTATCGGCATTGTTTTGTTTGTCGTGTTCTCGTTCACCGTCTACGACGGAATGTCCTTGTCATGGATCACGTTGCTCGTCGCGATCCTGGGCATCGTTCTGACCTTTCTCGCCGGTATGCCTTCAATGGTTCGGACCCGCTTCTCGACGCCGACAATCGGGCGTGAGTGGATGATCGGGGAGATGGGCCGAGCCGTCACCGGAATCAATCCCGATGGCGTTGTCCAGATCCGTGAGGCCCTTTGGCGGGCGTCGACCAATCGCTCCACTCCGATCGAAGAACTGGACCGAGTGCGCGTTGTGAGCATCGATGGACTGGTCCTCGAGGTGGAGCCCGAAGTGGGTGCGGCCAAGGACTACCGGGATCGTTCCCCTCGCTCCGATGCCAAGGGAGACAACGAATCTCCTGAGGTTGCCGGCCCCGAGTCAGGCACGGTTCAGGACTCCGACTGACCCCGTTTTCATCCCATTCACCGGGATGTGACATTCGTCGCATTTTTTCTTGCAATGGACGCGGGCGCCGTTGTACGTTCGCCATCCGGAGTAGGGAGGCAGTACTGCAATGAGTGTTCAGCGAATTGAAGACGATTGGCAGATGAAGGCGGAATGTCGTGGGCCACAGGCTGTGGTCTTCTTCCCGCCCTCACAGTTCGAGCGCAAGGAAGACAAGCTTCAGCGCGAGAACCGAGCCAAAGAGATCTGCACCGAATGCTCGGTGCGTACCGATTGTCTTGACTACGCCCTGTCGATCCGTGAACCGCACGGCATCTGGGGTGGACTCAACGAAATTGAACGAAAGGCCCTGCTCACAGAGCACGCGGTCTGAAGGCCTGCGACGTTGGTTCGGGGGGACCAATGCTCGCTGCAGACCCAGCGTCGGGTCCGGTTCGTCCGGCCCGGCGCTGGGGCATTTTTGCGGTGATGTTGTTCGATGGCGCTCGCCGCGACGGCGATTGAAAGGTCCTCGCCGGTACGCTTTCAACGTGTTCGTGTTTCTGTTCTGCATGTTCGTCGTCTTCCCGCTTATTGAGTTGGGTGTTGTTCTCGCGGTCGCAGACTGGATCGGCATCCTTCCGACGATCGCCGCTCTTCTTGTAATGAGCGCCGTCGGAGTGTGGTTGGTGAAGCGGGAAGGCCTGAGCGTTGTACGCCGCACGCGAATGGCGATGAATCGCGGAGAGATCCCCGGCGGAGAAATGCTCGATGGAGCCATGCTCACGATCGCAGGGTTCCTCTGCCTCGTTCCGGGATTCATTTCGGGAACAATCGGACTTCTGTTGCTGATCGGGCCAGTGCGTCGTCCTATTGGCCGACGCCTCGTGCGCCGCTGGACGCGCATTGCTTCGTTCGTCGGGATGACACGCGGGCGCAGAGCGATCAACGTCGAGTGGATTGGCGATGTGACGCCAACAGATGTTTCGGCGACTGCACCGATTGAAATCGGCCCTGTTCGTGACTGACGCTTCCGCAACATTCACCACGGAACCTCCGTTGGTGCATGACAAGCCGCAAACAATTTCGCCGCTCGTTCGACGCATCACTGCGGCGAATCCCAGTCATATGACGGGCTTCGGAACCAACACCTATCTCGTTGGCAACGACGAAGTGCTCGTGATTGATCCGGGCCCCGAAGACGACGCGCACACCAAAGCCATCTTGAAAGCGGCGAAGGGTCGCATTCGTTGGATCATGTGCACACATACTCACCCCGATCATTCGCCGGGCGTCCCTGCTCTGAAAGCTGAAACCGGCGCCGAAGTGATGGCCTGGAGCAATCGTGGTGGTCTCCGTACAGACCGTCGCTTGAGCGATGGCGATCAACTCGTCACTGACGAATTCACGATCACTGCGGTGCATACGCCCGGCCATGCCGGCAACCATTTGTGCTTCTTTCTCGAGGGCGAGCGCATGTTGTTTTCGGGCGATCACATCATGCAGGGCTCAACCGTTGTGATTACCCCACCCGACGGCGACATGCGGGCCTATCTCGATTCGTTGGCGAAAGTGCGAGCGCTCAAGCTCAAGGCGATTGCTCCGGCGCACGGACACATCATCACTGATCCGAACGCGGTCATCGACTGGTACACAGCGCACCGACTCGAACGTGAAGCCCAGTTACATGGTCTGTTAACCGAGATGGGCAGCGCGCGTATCGCGCAACTCGTCGAAGCGGCCTATGTGCCACTCGATCCGATCCTCATCCCGATGGCCAAGCGCTCGGTGCATTCGCATCTGCGCAAACTTGCCGATGAAGGCAAAGTCGAAGGCAACGGTGCGCGCGGTGTGTGGTCGGTTGTCTGACCGTTGAACGCGGTGTGATCAGTCAGGCGGATGATCGGGGAAGCGGTCGTAACGCCACAGCACCGGGAACAAAATGATCCAGCCGATCACAACGCCGATCGTGGCGACACCACCGAGAACAACTGCGCGACCAGTGCCGAGTAACTGACCAGCGACGCCCGATTCGAATGCCCCGAGTTCGTTTGATGCGCCGATAAAGACGCCTTCGACGGCCATGACGCGTCCACGAGCCGATGACGGCGTCACCAACGGAACCAGCGTGCTTCGGATAAACACGCTCACCGAATCAGCCGCGCTCAACAACATCACGCTAAGGAATGCGATCACGAAACTGTGTGTCATTCCCAATGTGATGGTGAACAACCCGAAGAAGGCGACGGCGATGAACATGATTGGGCCAGTGCGACGCTGAATAGGTTTAATGCTGAGCAGGATCGTGATGACTGCTGCTCCGATGCCGCCCGCAGCGCGTAGCCAACCAAGTCCGACTGCGTTTACGTGCAAGCGGGTTTCGGCGATCGCTGGCAGCAACGCGACGGCGCCTCCGAACAACACAGCGAACAAGTCAAGAGAAATCGCGCCAAGCAGTGCAGGATTTCGGCGAATAACGCGGAACCCTTCGAACGC
>WLOT01000097.1 GCA_009699125.1 Actinomycetota bacterium | reverse complement strand
GCACGACCATGATCGGCCCCGAAATCATCACCAGGGGCTGGGTGCATGCTCCCGAGGCCGAGGAACTCCTCGACCAATGCGCTGATGAGGTCCGCGAGGCCATTGCCGAGCTCTTCCGCAACGGCCGGACCGATATCGAGAATGTCCAGCGGGTTGTCCGTCGGGCAGCGGGCCGTTTCGTCAACGAAAAGACCAAGCGGCGGCCGATGATTGTGCCCGTCGTTATGGAAGCCTGACCCGGCTTTCGCTCCTAGGGGTTCGGCCGCGTACCCTTGCGCCATGCCTGATGTGCCCGTCTCTCTGACGTCGAAAGCTCCCGCCGAGATCCGTGAACGACTCATGCCCGAAGCGGCCCGTTCTGCCATTCGCGCTGCGGGTGTTGCGCTGCTCGATGAGCGCCGCCAGCTCAGCCTCGAGGAACTCGCTGCCCTTGCCGATGTTCCCGATTCGGCAGTGCCAGCACTGGCGTCACTCGCCCACGAGGTGCGCCTCGAATGGTGCGGAGACACCGTCGAGGTCGAAGGCATTCTTTCGGCCAAGACCGGTGGCTGTCCCGAGGATTGTCACTTCTGCAGTCAGTCGGCGAAGTTCGAATCGCCGGTTCAGGCGATGCCGTTCCTCGATACCGCCGACGTTCTCGCTGCTGCTCGCGAAACCGCTGCGCTCGGCGCCACCGAGTTCTGCATCGTGTTGGCCATTCGTGGCCCAGATGAGCGCACGATGGATCGCATCTGCGAACTTGTTCCGCTTGTGCAGGACGAAGTCGGTCTCAACGTTGCCGTGAGTGCGGGCATTGTGACCGAAGCGCAAGCAAAGCGTTTCGCCGACGTTGGCGTGCATCGCTACAACCACAATCTTGAGACCGCCGAATCGTTCTTTGAAAACGTCGTGACTACGCATACGTGGGCCGAACGTTTCGATACCTGTCAGCTTGTCCGCGAGCAGGGTATGGAACTTTGCTGCGGCGTGCTTCTCGGTATGGGCGAATCGGTCGACCAGCGTCTTGAACTCATTGGGCAATTGCGCGCGGTTGATCCGGCTGAGGTTCCCCTCAACTTCCTCAATCCGCGACCTGGCACGCCGTTCGCTGGCCTTCCGCTTACCGAACCGCTTGAAGCCATCCGCTGGATTTCGCTGTTCCGTCTCGGGCTTCCGTCGGTGATCCTGCGCTACGCCGGCGGGCGCGAAGTCACGTTGCGTGAGCTTCAGGCGCTTGGTCTCACCTCAGGAATCAACGCCATCATTGTCGGCAACTATCTGACGACATTGGGACGCTCGCCCGAAGAAGATCTGCAGATGCTGTCGGATCTTCAGATGCCGATCGGCGCGCTGTCCAAGGCCATCTAAGCGTGATCGATACGTATTGCCGCTGGTGTGGCACTGCGATGACTGAACACCCCGACATTGCGTGTCGGCGCGAACTTGATCCACCACGGTTTTGCCCGGAGTGTGGTCGACGTTTGCGAGTGAAGGTTCACACCGCTGGTTATGAGGCCGCATGTCGCGACCATGGCGAACTGCCCGAGTAGTTACTTACTGGGGCAGGACTGCACGACTGCTCCGGCGGGAGCAATGGGGTCGGGCATCGGCTTGCCAGCAAAGCGATCGCCGATCCAACTCACCATCGAGGAGTACGACGGGGCGATGACGCCCGCGTGCGACTGGCCAGCAAACAGCCAGCGCTGTTCGACCTGCCCGATCTTGCACAGCTGATCAAACAGAACCGCTGAGGAAACGACGGGAATCTGTTCGTCGTTGCCGCCGTGGATGATGAGCAGCGGTACGGGGATCGGTGCAGTGAAGGTTCCTGGATCGTTGTCTTTCAACAACTGGTTCCAGGAAGGAATCGTGGCCGGATCAGCCTTCTGAAGTTTCGTGAAATCAAGGCCGGCGGCCGCCTTACCGAGGTCGCTACTGCACATCGTGTCCATGTTCTTCAAAAAGTCGAGACCCTCGGGCGTAAGAACCTGAGTGAGGTCGGCCTTTTGATCGCCATACGCCGCGTTCATGGCTGCGGCAACCATTGCGATGTAGTGCTTGTACGGACTGGTTTGGAGCGCTGCGTTGACGAGAAGCAACTGCGACGGGGGAGCGCCAGCAACATCGGCAACGAGTTCGAGCTCGGGTGCGTAGGTCTTGGCAATATGTCCGGCGAACATCGCTGCGTGTCCACCCTGTGAATGGCCCCACACGACGTAACGCTTTGAGGCGTTCGCCTTCGGGAAGTTTTGAGCCATGCGCACGATGTCGATCGTGCCGCGGGCTTCGCTTTCGCCAACGATGTATGGGTGACGGCCGGGCGTGCCGAGGCCTTCATAATCAGTTGCGACCACGAGGTAGCCAGCGTCGAGAAGGCCGTTGGCCATCGTGACGAATTCGGCGGGCTTGAGTGATGGTGCGCATGCGTCGGCAATACCAGTAGTGCCGTGCGCCCATGTGATGATCGGCCAACCGCCGCTTGGCGCAGTGCCGTTCGGGATGAGGATGAGCCCGGTGACAGCGATGGCCTCACCATTGATGTTGGTTGAGAGATACATCACTCGGGACATTGAACCGTTGAGGCCCGGAGCGTCGGCGGGCTCGGAACGGATGACGTCGCCAGGCTTACCGGTGGGCAGGGGATCGGGCACGCCATAGAAATCAGGGAGGTCTGGTGACCCCTTCACCATGGTCACCTTGCCTTGGTTCGACGAGGACTTCTGATTGTCCGATGAGCAGCCGAGTGCGGCGAACCCGAGGACAGCAATCAAGAAAACTGCAAGTGAACGCTTGGTGGTCATTGGTGGTCCTTTCCCTGGTGAGGAGACGCTAGCGGCATGCTCTCTGGTCTGCGTTAGTTAGCAGAGGGTGCGACTCACGCCGGGGCCAGGTTCCACGTCGCGGTCACCGGAAAGAGCGATGTTTGAGGAAATCCACTGCATCATCTTCGAGAATGTGGCGCTCACAATTGTTGAGTGGTCACGCCCGTCACCAATCCACAGTTCGGTGGGCCTTCCTAGCTCGCAAAATCGGCGATGGACAGTTAGGGATTTCTCAAGCGGAATCAACTCATCTTCGGTGCCGTGGATGATGAGCGTTGGCACCGAAGATGGGGAGTCAATGAATTGAGGGTCGTTGGCTCGAAGGAGTTCCCGCCACTCCTCCGTTGGAGTGGACTTTGTGACCCTCGAGTTGGGGGGAAGTGCGTTCACAGCAGCGTGCACATCAACATTGCATGATTGAGTCGATTGAAGAGCCAACTCGACACCGACCGGGGAGAGTGCTGCTTCAAGAGGCGCTCGCTCGGGATCGATCCCGTTGAATGCGAGCGCAACGAGAATTGAAAACGGTCGCAATGCCACCGATTCGTCATTTAGGGCAAAACCATCGAGACCAGAAGGCGGAGCGCCGGCGACAACTGCTGCAACGTTGATTTCTGGTAGGTACTGTGTAGCGATCGAAGGTGTAAAGAGTGCAGCGTGACCGCCTTGCGAATGGCCCCATACCGCAACGTTGCGACCGGTGTTCCACTCGCGTACTCGAGATGCGGCCAACGCGATGTCAAGCGTGGAACGCGCTTCACTTTCACCCACGAGATACGGGTGCCGTCCCAACGTTCCGAGTCCTTCGTAATCGGTGGCGACGAACGCGTAGCCGGCTGCCGTTACTCCCCGGGCTGGCGTCATTCTGGAGGTGTCCGCCGAGGGGGCGCAGATGTCGCCGATTCCGGTGGTGCCGTGTGCCCACGACAAAATGGGCCAGCCTCCCGGTGGCGCTGTTCCGGCCGGCAGGATGACAAGGCCCGTCACAACAATGGGTTGATCGTCGATTGACCGCGATGTGTAGGCGACCCGCCAGGCCCGACCCGGGACTCCGTCAAAGTCGAATGCTTCGGAAGCGATGATTGTTCCCGAGGGGGCCGAGTCCGAGGACGGAAGTGACCTGTGAAACGAAGGAAGCCCCGGGCCCAGTGGCTCGGTGGTACTCGCCAGTTCGGGGACGGTCACCTGCGGTGGCTCCTCGCTTGCGGTGGAGGAGTTGGAGCAACTTGCGAGAAAGAGGGCCGAGAAAACGCCTATGAGGACCGAAAGGGTCAAGGTTCGCCGTCGCACAGGGCGATTCTCGCGTGGTTTTGTGGATCTTGCGCCTCGTCCACACCATTGTCGGACGGTTTGGGTAACCTCTCCTGTGGCGAGCGGAGAAGGGGCCGAGTCAGGAACGCGTGCGCCTGTGGCTACCAAACAGAGTTCTCCCAAACGATCGACCGCAAAGAAGTCTTCGGCCAAGAAATCTCCGGCCAAGAAGGCGCCGGCCAAGCGGGGCTCTGGCGCGCCCAAGGGCCGGTCGGCTGCCGCCGCTCGTCGCCCCGCTCCCGGTCCGGTTCGTGAAGCATTCACCGGTCATGGCCACGACGTATGGGGGGTCGCGCTCATTGCACTTGGGCTGCTGACCGCTCTCGGCGTCTACGGCAACCTTGCTGGTCCGCTCGGCCGCGGGCTGGCAGAGGTTGCCGGTGCACTTGTTGGCGGACTCCGCGTCTTTCTTCCGCCCGTCCTCGTTGTTGGTGGAGCGTTACTGCTGCGCGGCCCTCGCGATGCTGAGGGCACTCCGCGCTTGTCTGCTGGTCGCCTTGGTGTTGGCGTTGCATTGATTTTCGTCGCTGTTGCTGGCTTGTTGCATCTGACCAAGGGTCGTCCCGAATTCGGTATGCCTCTCGATGATTTCATTGCAGCTGGCGGCTACGTCGGTGCGCTTATGGGTACACCACTCGAAAAGGCTCTTGCGGTCTGGGGTGCGGCGCTTGTCTTTGTCGCCCTCATCGTCGTTGGTCTTGTTATTGCAACCGGAATCTCGGTGCGCACCGCGGCTCGCAAGACTGCTGACGGCGTCAAGCCTGTGCAGGGTGCAATGAAGCGCGGCATGGGCTCGTTGTTCGAACTGAAGTCCGAAGGTGAAGACGGCGTCGGTAGCGAAGACGACATCGTTCCGATCCTTTATGACGGCAGTTCAACAGTCGACGAAGGTTGGGATGACGACTCCGAGCCAATGCTCACCGAACTCATTGATCCCGAAGGCGAACCCGCCGATTCGTTCGATGATGACTCACTGTTGTTCGTCGCTGGTTCCGATGATGAGCCAGTTGCAGACGAACTCGATATTCACGTTCCGACTGGCGATGTTCCGCCGGCCAAGCCCGAGCAACTCACCATGCCGCTTCCGAAGGAACGCAAGGTCAACTGGAAGTTGCCGTCGCTCAAGATGCTCGACCGTTCCGTCGCGCAGCAGGTCGACAAGAAGATGGTCGAGGATCGCGGCCGTCTCCTTGAAGCAGCACTCGCCGAACATGGCGTCCAGACCAAGCTTGTTGGAATGGTCGTGGGCCCGACCGTCACGCGTTACGAACTCGAGCTTCTTCCTGGCGTGAAGGTTGCGAAGGTTACGAGCCTTCACAAGGACATCGCCTACGCGATGGCTTCACCCGATGTGCGCATCCTTGCGCCTATTCCAGGCAAGCAGGCCATCGGCGTTGAGGTTCCGAACGACAGTCGCCAGTTGGTTGCCGTGGGAGACATCCTTGCGTCGCCGGAAGCGAAGGCGGCGAAGAATCCCCTTGAAGTTGCGATTGGTCGCGATATCAACGGCCGTTCCGTATTGGCTGATCTTTCGAAGATGCCGCACATTCTCATCGCTGGTGCAACGGGTGCCGGTAAGTCGTCGTGCATCAACTCGTTGCTCACGTCGATTCTCATGCGCTCGACACCCGATCAGGTTCGGCTCATTCTCATCGACCCAAAGCGTGTGGAACTTGGTCAGTACAACCGCCTTCCGCATTTGCTCACGCAGGTTGTGACGAATCCGAAGAAAGCCGCCAACGCGCTGTCCTGGACCGTCAAGGAAATGGAACGTCGCTACGACCTTCTTTCCGATTGCGGATTCCGCGACATCGATGGCTACAACGCTGCGTTCGATCGCGGCGAGGTTGTCGATCAGCCCGAGATGGGTATCGAATACAACCGCCTTCCGTACATCCTTGTTGTGGTCGACGAGCTCAACGACCTCATGATGGTTGCTGCGCGCGACGTTGAAGAGTCGATCTGTCGAATCGCACAGATGGCGCGCGCCGTCGGCATCCATTTGGTGATCGCGACGCAGCGTCCATCCGTCAATGTCATTACCGGCGTGATCAAAGCCAACGTCCCCGCACGGCTCGCCTTTGCAGTGTCGAGCCTTGCTGATTCTCGAGTCATCCTCGACCAAGGTGGTGCCGAGAAACTTCTTGGCCGCGGCGACATGTTGCTGCTGGGCCCATCGTCGAGCATCGCTCAGCGCATCCAAGGCGCATGGGTCACCGAAGACGAAGTGCGGGCAGTCGTGGCCGCATGGCGTCAGCAGTCTCCCGACGTTGCCTATGACGACACTGTGCAGGGAAGTGAAGAGTCCTCCACAGGCAGCAGTGCCGGCGGCATGGCCGGTGGCGACGATGACGATGACGATCTGTTGGCCCAGGCCATGGAGTTGGTCGTTCGCTCGCAACTTGGTTCAACGTCGATGCTGCAGCGCAAACTTCGTGTCGGTTTCGCTCGAGCCGGTCGCCTTATGGATCTTCTCGAACAGCGCGGAGTCGTCGGCCCTTCCGAGGGCTCGAAGGCTCGCACCGTTCTGATGACTCCCGAGGAACTCGACGGAGCGGACTGACGCCTACGATGAACAGATGACCGAGAGTTTCTGGATCGAGACACTCGGCTGTCCCAAGAACGAGGTCGACTCCGACAAATTGGTCGGAACGATGCTGGCCGACGGTTTGGTGCCGGCCGAATCCCCTGAGTTGGCCGACGTCGTCGTGGTCAACACGTGCGCGTTTGTTGAGCAGGCACGACAGGAATCCATCGACACGATCCTCGGACTCGATTCTGTCCGTGCTCCCGGTGCCCGGCTCGTCGTTACTGGCTGTATGGCTGAGCGCTACGGAGAAGAACTTTCCGAAGCGCTGCCGGAAATCGATTCGGTTGCTGGGTTCGGAGTTCCGGTCACACTTGGCTCAACTCGCGGTTCAAAAACCTCATCATTTGATTTGCTGAATCTTCCGCGGCCGAAGTCCAGCTTTCCGTGGGCCTACGTAAAGGTTGCTGAAGGATG
>WLOT01000096.1 GCA_009699125.1 Actinomycetota bacterium | reverse complement strand
CGCGCCAAGAAGCCACAGATGACCGGCGCGGAAATGCTGCGCCAAGCACTTGGTCTCGATGGATCGCCACTCGCTGGCGGTGTCTCGATCGACGGTTCCGGTTGGGCTGCCGACCTCATGGCCAAGGCGTCCACCGCCTCTCTTGCCCCCGCCTCGAACCCTGAAGGTTTCAAGGGCGAACTGCGCAGCTATCAGGCCGACGCACTGGCTTGGCTAAAGTTCCTCGACACCACCAACCTTGGCGGCTGCCTCGCACTCGACATGGGTCTTGGCAAGACACCGACGATCCTCGCTCACCTTGTCGACAGCATCGGCGACGCGCCGTCGTTGGTAATTGCGCCGCCCGCCGTTGTCGGCAACTGGGCCTCAGAAGCTCGTCGTTTCACCCCCGAACTTTCTGTCGTTGTTCATCACGGTGCCGGTCGCTCTGATCACGAGGACATCGCCGCCGAAGTCGAGCGGGCCGACGTCGTCATCACCACCTACGGCACCGCCGTTCGCGACATCGAAGCGCTCGAAAAGATTTCGTGGGGCCGCATCGTTCTCGATGAAGCGCAGGCCATCAAGAACCCCGCGAACGAAACAGCGCAACAACTTCGTCGCCTCAACGCGTCGTCACGACTCGCACTTACGGGAACGCCAATCGAAAATGGACTTGGCGACCTCTGGGCCATTCTCGATTTCACCAATCCCGGTCTCGTTGGTCCTCGTCCCCATTTCATTGCCCAACTTTCCGCAACGGGCACCACCGGACGCGACCAAGGCGAAACAGCTTTGCGTGCACTCAACGGCATCCTCGTGTTCCGTCGCACAAAGTCAGAGCCTGCAATTGCCGCCGAACTTCCAGACCGCATCGACGAACTCGATCATTGTTCGATGACTCCCGAACAAATCGGTCTTTACCAAGCAGTGCTCGACAGTCTCGTTACTGGCGCTGCCCTTGAATCAGGCGCCGACAATCGCAACGGCCGCATCCTCGCTGCGATCACGGCGCTCAAGCAGATCTGCAATCACCCCGTTGCCTACCGCCACGACGACGGGCCACTCGACGGACGTTCCGGCAAACTCGCCCGCCTCGAGGAAATCATCGAGCAGGTCTACGCCGCTGGCGAACGAGCACTCGTGTTCACACACTTTGCCGAGTGGGGGCAGAAACTCGCGGAGCACCTCTCCACTCGTTTCGATACGCCTGTTGGCTGCTATCACGGCGGTCAATCACGCGGCGCACGCGATCAACTTGTTGCCGACTTCCAAGCGCTTGAAGGCCCAGGCACCCTCGTGCTGTCACTCAAAGCAGGCGGCACCGGACTCAACCTCACCAACGCCAACCACGTCATCCTCTACGACCGCTGGTGGAACCCCGCTGTCGAAGATCAAGCACGCGATCGCGCATGGCGTATCGGTCAGGACAAAACCGTGATCGCCCATCGTCTCGTATGCCCGGGCACCGTCGACGAACGCGTCGAAGAGGTTGTTGCTGGCAAACGCCACATCGCCGATCTCGTGCTTCCCAAATCGAGTTCGCTCGGCGATCTCGACTCCACTCAGCTCCAAACGGCACTGGGTCTGCGCACAGATGAACTCCTCACCGACACCGACGACGAGCTCGAAGGGAGCCTCGCATGAGTCGCACACGCCGCCGTCCCGCAGCTGGGAACAAGAAGCAGAATGCCGATCGCGCCGCCGCCAAAAAGTTTTGGGGAGAGGCATTCCCCGACGACCCCGCCCTCGTGCGCATGTCCACCGATCCCTCGGCCATGGTCATGTCGCTCGGCGATCCACCGCTTCGCACAATTGAACCCACCGCCCAGCAAACCTTTGTGCTCGTCTACCACCGAGCCGCCCAAATGGCGATGCTCGCAGCCACCGCAGCGGGGCTCGATGACGATCCCTTAGGCGAACCGTACTGACGTCGCCTACCCTCTTCACACGTGCGCTTCCTTCACGACAGAACCCCAGAGGCCGACCTCACGTTTGATGACGTGTTCATGGTTCCGGCACGTTCCGATGTTTCCTCTCGACTTGATGTCGATCTGACCACGAACGACGGAACCGGCACCACGATTCCTGTCGTCGTCGCCAACATGACTGCAGTTGCTGGTCGTCGTATGGCCGAGACGGTCGCCCGCCGCGGTGGCATCGCCGTCATACCGCAGGACATTCCGCTTGAAATCGTGAGTGACGTCGTGTCGTGGGTAAAGCGTCGTCATCTCGTATTCGACACGCCCATCACACTTTCGCCAGCCGGAACAGTTGGCGAGGCAATGAACCTCATCGCCAAACGCGCACACAATGCCGTCATTGTCGTCGATGGCGATCGACCTATTGGCGTCGTCACCGATGCCGACTTCGTTGACGTCGACCGATTCACCGGCGTTGACCGCGTCATGTCGACCGATCTCCTCACCCTCCCCGATTCTCTCGATGCCGAGAAGGCCTTCGACCTTCTGCACGAAAGTCGTCGTCGCTCGGCCCCGGTTGTCGATGCATCGGGTGCACTTGTCGGCATCCTCACTCGTACCGGCGCACTTCGCTCCACGCTGTACAAACCCGCGGTCGACGCCAACAACAAGTTGCGCATTGCCGCTGCCGTCGGCGTCAACGGCGACGTTGCTACCAAAGCCCGCCTGCTCGTTGAAGCAGGCGTCGACGTCCTTGTTCTCGACACCGCTCACGGGCACCAAGAGAAGATGATCGATGCCATTCGTACGATTCAAGCCCTCGACCTCGGTGTTCCTCTTTGTGCCGGAAACATTGTTTCTGCTGGCGGTGTTCGCGATCTCGTAAATGCCGGTGCCGACATCGTCAAGGTTGGTGTTGGACCGGGCGCAATGTGCACAACGCGCATGATGACTGGCATGGGTCGCCCACAGTTCTCTGCTGTTCTTGAATGTGCAACCGAAGCACGCTCACTCGGTCGTCATGTGTGGGCCGACGGCGGTATCCGTCACCCACGCGACGTTGCGCTTTCGCTTGCTGCAGGTGCAAGCAACGTCATGATCGGTTCGTGGTTCGCCGGAACTCACGAATCACCAGGCGATCTTCGCCAAGACGCTGACGGACGTTTCTATAAAGAGAACTTCGGCATGGCCTCAGCGCGCGCCGTCGTGAACCGCACTGCGCAGGATGAAGCTCCAATCGAAGCAGAGCGTCGTGCGCTCTTCGAAGAAGGCATTAGCTCTGGTCGTCTTTACCTTGACGACAACCGACCAGGTGTCGAAGACCTCATCGACACGATCGTCGCTGGCGTGCGCAGTTCCTGCACCTACGCCGGTGCTCGCACCATCGAAGAGTTCCACGAGCGTGCGGTTGTCGGCATTCAAACCGCATCTGGCTTCGCCGAGGGCCGCCCGCTTCACCAAGGCTGGTAGCCCCCGATCCCTTGTGTGACAAGGGTCATTGTGACTGCTGACCGGCAAATTTTCAGGAGAGGAATCCTGCGCGTCCCGTAACATTTACTCATCGGCTCTGGGAATCCCCCCTCCCATTGAGCCGTCTGGCCGAATCAGGATCCCCCCTCCTGACGGCCTTGCGACACCCCCGCCATCCCCCCGGCTGGGGGTGTTTGCGTTTTGCTGCCCGTTCGTAGTGAACGAAGTCAGCTCATGTGTTCGTCGAGGAACTCAAGGGTGCGCTCCCATGCTGCCGAAGAGGTCTCCGCATGAAACGAGGGGCGCTCATCGCAGTGAAACCCATGATCGGCATCGGCAAAACGAATGACTTCGGTATCGACCGGTGAGGATGCAGCCGCAACACGCGCTTGCTCAACCTCGTCGATCGGAATGTGTTCGTCGAGATCTCCGTACAGACCAAGCCACGGAGTGCGCAGCCGAGCGGCGCTTTCTATTCCAGGGGCAAGTCCAAATCGGCCTTCGCCTAAACCGCCACCGTAGAAGGTGACTGCTGCTGCAATTTCACATCGAGCCGCAGTCTCAAGAGTCACCGTTCCGCCGAAACAGAAGCCCATGATCGCTGTTCTGTTGGCCGGAATGTTCAGCCGATTGAGTTCTGCGAATGCTGCGTCGACATCCATCTCGATGCTCTCGCGCGTCATCGTCATGATGACCGGGCCGAGCTTGTCGTAATCGCTGTAACCGAAAACTTGGTCATCCGAACGATGAAAGAGGGCAGGAGCAACCGCGATGTAGCCAGCATCGGCTAACGATTCACACACGCGTTGAATATGACCAGTGAGACCGAACGCTTCCTGGATGACTACGACGCCACCGCGAATATCACCGACGGGGGTGGACACAAAAACATCCATTGGTCCATCAACGGTGCTGAGTTGCTTCTTCTCGGTGTAATGACCGCTCATCGATTCCCCCTCCGCAACGACGCCACGCAGCGTCGGTCAGATGGTGACGGACGTTAGATCGTCGCCGAGAACGATGTCGCCGGAAAAGTGCGCTGCAGCGATTGCTCGCCATTCGTCCTCTTGGCCCGGGCCGATACCTGGCACGTAATGAGTCAGAACGAGCGTCTTCACGCCTGCTTTGGTAGCTGTCTGCGCCGCCTGTTCGACCGTGGAGTGATAGTCGAGGATGTCCTGGAATCGCGGGAGCGGGAAGAGCTTCACGATGTCATCGCGCAAGACGGTCTGCACATAGGCCGTTGCTCCCGCGCACAGTTCATCGAGAGCCTCGCAGGGGATGCCGTCCCCGCCGAGAACAACCGAGGTTCCGTTGTGTTCAAGTCGAAACGCGACCGTAGGTTCCACTGGCTGGTGATTGGTTGCGCCAACACGAACAGAAACGTCACCAATGCTGAACGTGTCGCCCGGTGCAACCTCCACAACGTTCACCGCTGGTGGTTCATTCAAATCGTCGTGATGGGCAATGCGATAGCCGACATCGAGCGACAGCATTTCCATCATCTTCGTCACAACGAAGTCCAGTCCGACCGGGCCATAGATCGTGATGGGTGCCGATTCGGTCGACATGATCCAGCGAGTCGTGATGACGTCATTGAGATCAGTGAGGTGATCGCTATGTAGGTGGGTGACGAGGATCGCCGAAAGGGCAGCTGGACCAGCGAAGGCACCTGCGAGTCGCATCACGACGCCACGGCCGGCATCACACAGGATCACCTGCTCACCAGCGCGCACCAAGGTTGACGGGCCTGCCCTGTTTGGGTCGGGAATGGGACTGCCTGTGCCGAGAAGGGTGATGTCCATGGCGAGCCTCCACTGACTCTTGTCGAAGATTCTGACAATAGTTGTGACCAAACATCTCTGCTCAGTGTTGGGGGAAGCGGATGGGGAATCCCGATCTACCCTCTCGCCCATGACCAGCGACATCATCGACGACCGGCTGATCGGGGCACTCCACGTCCGTGCCCTTACCCGCGCTGGTCTCGACCATGATGCGGCCGAGGAGCACACCGTCGTGCAGGCCGGAACACTCGAAGCGCTCATGGCCGGCGGTTACGACGGCGATACCTCACTCGCCGAGATACTTCGACTGGGCACCCTCGGCATCGGAACCGTGCAGGCGCTCAACGGCGAGCTCATCGTTGTTGATGGTCATGCCTGGTCAGCTCATGCGGATGGAACAGTCCATGCACTCGCACCAACGGTGATGACTCCGTTCGCCGTCGTCGTTCCGTTTGCCCCAACCGCAACCGTCACCACCGACGCGCCACTTGACTTCGACGCGCTCCACGACGCTCTTGACGCTCTTGCCCCCGATGATGCGCCTGTCATCGCCGTGAGAATCGATGGCGTCTTCACCGATCTCGTTCTGCGCAGTGTCGAACGTCAGACCAAGCCGTACAAACCGTTACGCGAAGTTGTTGCGCATCAATCCGAGTGGCGAGTTGAGCGAGCGAGCGGAACGGTTGTTGGCTTCCGCTTTCCCGATGCAACTGCCGGCGTCGAAGTACCCGGTCATCATCTGCACTTTTTGTCCGACGATCGAAAACTTGGCGGCCACATCATTTCGATCGCGCTTGAGCGCGGTGAAATGTCTGTCGATCCCTGTCACGAACTGCATGTCGAACTTCCACCAGGCATGGGACTTGGCCAACCCGGAACGGTTGATCGTTCCGAGATCGCAAAGATCGAAGGCGGAACGAAGGGTTAGTTACCCCTTGGCGAGAAGTGCCTCGAGCTGATCGAACACACTCGTGAAGCCTTCGTTCGCCCCACCGAGAAATTCCACAGGTATGCCGACCTGTTCGACATCGATCTGCGTTCCGCCCTCAACCGATGTGAACGCCATGATCGACGAGAAACCTTCGGAGAACGCAGGCTCACCAAATCGGAAGTAGCTGTTCTCGACAAACTCAACGAACGTTCCGGCATTGTGATTCGCTTCGCCGTTGACGATCATCGTGCATTCGAAACGGCCACCAACCCGCGGTTCGATCACCACGGAATCGAGCGGTATCTCAACCATTGCTGGTGCCCAGAACTGCACGAATTGTTCAGGAGTCATATAGGCCTCCCAAACACGTTCGACTGGCGCGGCAACGATACGGCTGATCGTAAACGTTCCTGTTTCCCCTGAAATTTCCATCGCGAAATGGTACCGATCAGCGAACGAGGATGTTACGGAACTGCCACGGATCAGACTCGTCGATGTCATCAACGAACAATCCAAGACGTCGCGTGAGTGGAGTCCAGTCGGTGTAGTGGCCTTCGACTGGTCCAAGGTACGGAACCTGCACTTCGAGACAACGAACGTGATCCATCTCGTCGGTCTCAACGATTCCCGCGTTCGGGTTCTCAAGCGCCCACACAACGCCGGCGAGAACTGCAGATGAGATCTGCAGGCCCGTTGCCGTGTTGTAAGGCGCAAGCGCACGAGCTTCTTCGATGGAAAGACGTGAACCAAACCAGAACGCATTGCGGTCATGTCCGTACAGCAACACACCGAGTTCATCGATGCCGTCAACAAGCTCGTCTTCGTCGAGCACGTGCTTGGTGGACTGATTGCGGCCGCCGTTACCGAACAGTTCGTGGAACGAAAGCACTGCGTCGTTGCACGGGTGGTAGGCGTAATGACAGGTTGGCCGGAAGACGAGTTCGCCGTTTTCGTCACGAACCGAATAGAAGTCGGAAATCGACAGCGATTCATTATGCGTGACGAGGAATCCGTACTGCTCACCAAGCGTGGGACACCATGTACGAACTCGGGTCTCGGCCCCGGGTGACTCGAGAAAGATTGCTGGCGATTCGGGATCAGCGAAGCGGCGAGCATTCTCCGGCATCCACTTCTCGTGCGTACCCCAACCGAGTTCGGCCGGTTGCAGACCTTCAGAGATGAATCCATCGACCGACCACGTGTT
>WLOT01000095.1 GCA_009699125.1 Actinomycetota bacterium | reverse complement strand
CGATATCGAAGGCTCACAGAACGACGAGGTCCTCGAAGGCCTTGTTGCGAGTGCGTATCTCTACGAGGTCGGTTCTGCCGGCATCGTCCCCGAACTTGACGAACAACTCGTCGGCGTCGCATCTGGCGATACACGTTCGTTCGACGCAGCACACCCCAATGGTGAAGAAGAAGATCCACTTCACTTCGAAGTCACGGTCACCGAAGTCAAGGCCAAGGTTCTTCCCGAACTCAATGACGAATTCGCCGCTCAGGCATCAGAGTTCGAGACCATGGCGGCCTGGCGTGACGATCTCGTCACCCGCATGACCGAAGTCCGCAAGGCGCAGTCGCAAATGATCGTTCGCGAAAAGATCGGCGAAGCACTTGCCGAACTCGTCACAGATGAGCTTCCCGAGCCTCTCGTTGCCGCTGAAATGAACGAGCGTCTCCAAGACATGGCAATGCGTCTGCAGGCACAGGGTCTGTCGCTTGAACAGTGGCTTCAGTTCTCCGGAACCGACACTGAACAGTTCCTTGACGACCTCAAGACCACTGCAGAACGTTCGGCTCGAGTTGACCTCGCACTCCGCGCCATTGCGTTGGCCGAGGCCATCGAGGCGCTCGAAGAAGATCTCGACCTTGAGTTCGAGGCTGTTGCTGCTCGCGTGCAGCAGGACAGCGATGTGGTTCGGACTCAGCTCGTCGACGCCGGCCATCTTCCTGCTCTGAAGACCGACATCTCGAAGCGCAAGGCGCTTGATTGGCTGACCGAGTCAGTCACGATCACCGATGAAGCTGGCAACAGCATCGTTTTTGCCGATCTTGCAGTCGCAGACGACGAGGATGGCGATACCGTTCCGGAGACCCCAGCGTCCGAGGAGGACGAAACCGAGTGACCGAATCCAGCGGCTTGGCCAACCTCAAGATCAGCAACTACATCCCGAATCCGACGGTTATTTACGAAACCAGTCGTGGTCAGACCATCACCGCCGATCTCTATTCGCGTTTGCTGAAGGAAAACATCATCTTTATCGGTACGCCGATCGATGACACCGTTGCCAATCTCATCTGCGCCCAGCTGCTGCATCTCGAGTCGGAAAATCCCGACAAGGACATCAACATCTACATCAACAGCCCAGGTGGCGATGTTCTTGCGCTCATGGCGATCTACGACACTATGCAGTTCGTAAAGCCCGACATCATGACTATCTGCTTCGGCCAGGCTGCCTCTGCAGCCGCTGTTCTCCTCGCTGCCGGCACCCCCGGCAAGCGCCTTGCCCTGCCCCACGCCCGAGTTCTGATCCACCAGCCCTACGCCGGTGCTCAGGGTCAGGCCACCGATATCGAGCTGGCGGCCCGAGAGATTCTCCGCATCCGATCCCTGCTGGAAGAGGTCCTTTCCTTCCATACAGGACAGACCCAAGAGAAGATCCACCGGGACACCGACCGGGACTTTGTAATGTCTGCAGAGGAAGCGAAGGACTACGGGATCATCGACGAGGTGATTTCAGTCCGGGAGCTCGCCGATACGAGCGGTCCAATCACGGCCATTCGTTAAGACTCAACAGACCAAGGGGTACCCCAACGTGGCCAAGTTCGGAGATGGTGGCGAACTTCTGAAGTGCTCGTTTTGCGGGAAGTCCCAGAAGCAGGTCAAGAAACTGATCGCTGGTCCTGGTGTCTACATCTGCGACGAATGCATCGACCTGTGTAACGAGATCATCGAAGAGGAACTTTCCGAAACCGGAGAGTTGTCGCTTGAAGAACTCCCGAAGCCGGTTGAGATCTTTGAGTTCCTGAACGACTACATCGTCGGCCAGGAACAAGCCAAGCGCATCCTGTCGGTGGCGGTGTACAACCATTACCGCCGAGTTCAGTACGGCGCTGCGCAGCGCGACGATGTCGAACTCGCGAAGTCGAACATCCTTCTCATTGGTCCGACTGGCTGCGGTAAGACACTTCTCGCACAGACCCTTGCTCGCATGCTGAACGTTCCGTTCGCTATTGCTGATGCCACCGCACTCACTGAAGCCGGTTATGTCGGTGAAGACGTAGAGAACATTTTGCTCAAGCTCATCCAGGCTGCCGACTACGACGTCAAGAAGGCCGAGACCGGCATCATCTATATCGACGAAATCGACAAGGTCGCTCGCAAAGCCGAGAACCCATCGATCACCCGCGATGTTTCTGGCGAAGGTGTGCAGCAGGCGCTGTTGAAGATTCTTGAAGGAACAACTGCATCGGTTCCACCGCAGGGCGGCCGCAAGCACCCGCATCAGGAGTTCATTCAGATCGACACGACCAACATTCTTTTCATCTGCGGTGGCGCATTCGCTGGCATCGACAAGATGATCGAAAGTCGCATTGGTAAGAAAGGCATCGGCTTCTCCGCAGAACTTCGTTCCGAAAAGACCGATGTCGGAGCGCTCTACAAGAGCATCCTTCCGGAAGATCTCATTAAGTTCGGTCTCATACCTGAATTCATCGGCCGACTCCCAGTGGTTGGTGCTGTCGCGAATCTCGACCGTGAAGCGCTTGTCGAGATCCTCGTAGAGCCCCGCAACGCGCTCGTGAAGCAGTACCAAAAGTTCTTCGAGTTCGAAGACGTCGAGCTTGAGTTCACCCCCGAAGCCCTTAATGCAATTGCCGATCAGGCACTCGTTCGCGGCACGGGCGCTCGTGGTCTTCGTGCGATTCTCGAAGAAGTTCTTCTCGAGATCATGTACGACCTTCCCAGTCGTGAAGATGTGGCCAAAGTCATCATCGGCGCCGAGTCCGTGCTTGAAAGGACTGAACCGATCTTCATCACACGGGCCAGTACTCCTCGCACTAACCGCCCACGTCGCGCTGCGTCGTAGCTCGCAACCCACCATTCCATTGCGTCCGACTCTGTGAACTTCAACGAATCACTCGCGTACCTCGACACGCATATCAATCTCGAAGCAACGGCGGGTCTCATTCATGGCCTGTCGCTCGATCACATGCGCAGCCTCGTCGGCGTGCTCGGAGATCCACAGGAGTCGTTCCGAGTCATTCACGTGACTGGTACGAACGGCAAGGGATCGACCGCACGCATGATCACGGCGTTGCTGGTCGAACACGGGCTCTCGGTTGGCACCTACAGCAGTCCGCATTTGCAGCGGATTAACGAGCGAATCTGCTGGAACGGCGAGACCATTTCCGACGAACAGTTCGCGTCGGTGGTCACGGAGATTGCGCGTGTAGCCCCTCTCTCAGGGATCACTCCATCGTTCTTTGAACTCCTCACCGCTACTGCGTTGTTGTGGTTTGCCGAGTCTGCTGTTGATGTCGCCGTTATTGAGGTTGGATTGCTCGGCCGATACGACGCCACGAATGTGTGCGAGGCCGACGTCGCTGTCATCACCAATATTGGTCGCGACCACACCGACGGCGAAGGGGAGTGGGAACAAGCGATTGCTACCGAGAAGGCCGGCATCATCACCGGCACGTCGACGCTTGTGACTGGAGTTACCGATCCGACGCTGAAGGCCATCTTCGATGCCGAGGGTCCAGAGCGCATGTATGCCGCCGATGTCGATTACGAGGTCATAAGCGATCTCTATGCCGTCGGCGGCCACCTCATCGATCTCCGCACACCATTCGGCACCTATGAAGATCTTCTCGTGCCGTTGCATGGCGCACATCAGTCTGACAATGCGGCAACGGCGATTTGTGCGGTGGAGGCATTCTTCGATCGGTTGCTCGATGAAACCGTCGTACAGGAAGCTTTTCGCTCAGTCACGATGCCAGGTCGTTTCGAAGTTGTTTCGCACTCGCCACTATTGATTCTCGATGGTGCGCACAATCCCGACGGTGCGCGAGCTGCAGCACTGACATTGCGAGACGAGTTCGATGTCGCTGGTCGACGAGTTCTTGTTGTCGGCATGCTGGGCGGCCGCGATGTCGTCGAGATGCTTGAGTCACTCGATGTTCGCAATGCTGACCTCGTCATTGCGTGCACGCCGAACAGTCCACGCGCAGTAGCAGCCGCGGATGTGGCCGCTGTGGTCCGAGCCATGGGCGTAATGGTCGAGCAGATCGACGATGTGCCGACCGCTGTTCAACGGGCAATCGATGTATCGACCGAAGACGACGTCATCCTCGTAACTGGATCGCTTTATGTTGCTGGCGCAGCACGAACTGCAGTCGAAGTCATCGCTCGTCGCGGAGATTGACTCTGACGTCGGGGGCGAATCGCATCTCGACCGACGGTTGGTCTAGCGTTCGTCGCATGGATCGCACGTTCATTATCTGCAAGCCCGACGCCGTCGAAAGAGGCCTCGTCGGAGAAATCCTCGGCCGTTTCGAAGCTCGGAACCTCAAGATCGCTGCGGCTGAACTGCGCACGATCGACCGAGCCACCGCCGAGACGCACTATGGCGAGCATGCCGATAAGCCGTTCTTCGCTGAATTGGTGGAATTCATTACCCGTGGCCCGGCCCTCGTTGCGGTCATCGAAGGTCCTGAGGACACATGGCAGGTTGTCCGCACGATGATGGGGGCGACGAACCCCCGAGATGCCGCTCCAGGCACCATTCGTGGCGATCTCGGCATTCTCTTCACCGAGAACCTGATTCATGGCAGCGATGGCCCCGAATCGGCTCAGCGAGAGATCTCACTTTTCTTTCCAGGGCTCTGATTTCAGGCTCAGTTGGTCCCGCGAGGGCCGCGGACTAGCCTTTCCACAGGACGGAGAGAGTCACGCGCAGTGCTGCGCGGGCTCGTTGGAACCGTCGTCTCTCTGAAAACTCTCTAGATCCGCACCTTCGTCGTCGCTCTTGCGCAGAGCAACAGGCCCAGAGCTCCAACGGGAGGCTCATCCCATGGCCGGGAATATCTTCAGCTCAATCTCTTCAAGCATCTCCAATTCGATCGCCTCACGTGACTCGCTGTCCAACATTGTTGGTCGAGACATGGCGGTCGATCTGGGCACCGCAAACACACTTGTGTACGTCCGCGGCGAGGGCATCGTGCTCAACGAGCCCTCGGTCGTCGCTATCAATGTCAAAGATGGTCGACCAGTCGCTGTTGGCGCTGAAGCGAAGCGCATGATCGGCCGCACGCCATCGCATATCCAAGCGATTCGACCGCTTCGCGATGGTGTCATCGCTGATTTCGATATTTGCGAGAAAATGCTCCGCTATTTCATTCAGAAGGTGCACACCTCGAAGTGGGCAAAGCCTCGCATGGTGATCTGCGTGCCGTCGGGCATCACTCCGGTTGAACAACGCGCTGTTCAGGAGGCTGCAGAGTTCGCCGGTGCGCGTAGGCCGGCCTACATCATCGAAGAACCGATGGCCGCGGCGATTGGTGCGGGGCTTCCAGTCCAGGAACCAACCGGAAACATGATCGTCGACATCGGTGGTGGAACCACGGAAGTTGCCGTTATCTCTCTTGGCGGCGTTGTTGCGTCTCAATCGGCCCGCGTCGGTGGCGATGCACTTGATGCAGCAATCATCAACTACATCAAGAAGGAATACAGCCTCGCCTTAGGCGAGCGCACTGCTGAAGAAGTGAAGATGGCGCTCGGATCCGCGTGGCCTCTCGAAGTTGAGTTGCACGCCGAAATCCGCGGACGCGATTTGGTAACCGGACTACCAAAGACCATCGTGACCACGACAGAAGAAATTCGCGAAGCAATTGAAGAACCGGTTGCTGCGATCGTCGATGCAGTCAAGGTGACTCTTGATAAGACCCCGCCCGAACTTTCGGCGGACATTATGGAGCAAGGAGTCGTTCTCGCCGGAGGCGGTGCGCTGCTTCACGGAATCAGCGAGCGTCTTGAGCACGAAACCGGTATGCCGATCGTCATTGCGCAGAACCCCCTCTTTTCGGTTGCGATTGGTTCCGGCCAATCGCTTGAGGAGTTCGACGCTTTGAAGGGCGTGCTCTTCTCGTCGACCATCAACTGAGTCGAATCAGGACATGGCATCGTCAAGACGCGGTGGGCGGGCACGCATCACCATCAGCCTTCTGCTGCTTTCGGCTGTTTTGCTGCTTACGCTTGATGGTCGTGGTTCAGGCCCCATTCAGTCTGTGCGGAGTGCGGTACTCACGGTGTTGTCACCGCTTGGTAGCGCTGCGACGACTGTTGCTAGCCCTTTTCGCGATGCATGGAACAGCGCGTTCGATCAGAGTGATTTGAAGAAGGAAAACGACGCTCTTCGTGAAGAGAATGATCGTTTGAAGGGTGACATCACCGCGAATTCAATCGCCAAAGAGCAACTGCAGCAGCTATTGCAACTTGTTGGCATTCCATTTGTTGGAGACACACCAGTCGTGCACACGAGAGTTGTGTCCGGAGCAGTTGGAAATTTCGGCGATCGCCTTGTGCTTGATAAGGGCTCATCTTCTGGCATCGAACGCAACATGCCGGTTGTCACCGGCGAAGGTCTTATTGGAAAAGTCGTCGAGGTTGGTGAGAACCGATCGGTTGTCTCCCTGTTGTCGAGCGGCGCGTTCAAAGTCGGATTCTCCGTCGTTGGCACAGCAGCGATTGGCATTGCGCAGGGAACGGGTGGCGATGGATTGCTCCGGGGCTCAAATATTGATTCTCGTCAGTCCATCGCGGTTGGGGCGATCGCGGCCACAAGCGGCCTGGCTGGTAGCCCCTTTCCTCCGAACCTTCCCATTGGAACGATTACGGCTGTTCGAACAAACGATGCTGCGCTCGAATCCACAGTTGATATCGCGATGTTCGCCAATTTGAACGACCTCGTTTACGCCGATGTTGTGCTTTGGAAGCCGGCAGGGTGATCATGGAACATCCGGCGGTTCGGTACGCGTTGATCATCGGGACGGCTGCGTTCTTGCAGTACACGCTGTTCACACAATTTCGCATCGCTGGGGTGAGTGCAGACCTTTTGTTGGTGGTGGCGATTGCGGCCGGAGTTGTTGCAGGGTCAGAGCGTGGCGCCGTTGTTGGTTTCGCATGTGGGCTCTGCCTGGACCTCATGGTTGTGACACCGTTCGGACTCGGTGCGATCTCCGGTCTCGTGGCCGGTGTGGTTGCTGGCGCACTTGAGGGAGCCACGATTCATTCGGCAAGGTGGTTGACCGCTGCTATTGCATTCATCTCGAGCGGCGCTGGTGTGCTTTCATTCGCTATCGCTGGATCGCTCCTCGGTCGCCCCGACATGCTCTCGTTTCATGTCCTCACTGTTTTAGGCGTGGTGGGTGCATCATCAGCCCTGCTCGTCTTCCCGATTGTCAAGATCTGTCGATGGGCTGATCCCGAAGATGCTCTGTTGCGGGCTGCAGTCCGCTGACGGCTTCTATCTGCTGAACTAGAGGGGCTGTGACTGCCCTCGCTTCCACACCACACCTCTCGAAACCCTGAACCATG
>WLOT01000094.1 GCA_009699125.1 Actinomycetota bacterium | reverse complement strand
TCCCCCATTCGGAGCGAAACGAGCGTGATCGAGAATGCGAGCAAGAACCTCGTCGCCGACAGGTTCGTCGGTGAACTCTCGTACCGAACCGGTTCCTCGAATCGTTGCAACCAGATCCATTGCGTCCTCCATCATGAATCGGTCGTCACGCAACCGAGCAACGGCAGGTTGTCACCGACCGAGGTACTCGTCGCGGATCTGCTGCTTGTAGAGCTTGCCGGTTGGAAGTCGAGGCAATTCGTCTCGGAAATCAAAGACGCGTGGGACTTTGAAACCAGCAAGGTGTTCGCGGGCGTAGGCGCGCAGTACTTCGACGGTGGCGTCGTCTGCGGCGACCCCAGGTTCAAGTTGCACAACGGCGTGCACGTATTCGCCAAACTCCGGATCGGGAAGGCCAAACACTGCGATGTCGACAACATCTGGATGCATGATGATCGCGGATTCGATTTCGGCCGGATAGATATTGACGCCACCAGAAATGATGGTGAAAGCCCGGCGGTCGGTGAGATACAGAAACTGGTCCTCATCCAGATAACCGATGTCGCCAAGCGTCATCCAGTTATCAAACTGCGGATGTCGACTGCTTTTCGTCTTTTCCGGATCGCCGTGATACTCGAAATTCGCTTTGGGCTGCTCGAAGTACACGAGGCCGATGCCGCCGGTCTCGAGTTCATTACCTTCTTCATCGCAGATGTGCGGAACACCGTTGACGGACTTCCCGACAGAGCCAGGGTGAGCAAGCCATTCTTCGGATGTGAGAAACGTCATGCCGTTGCCTTCGGTGCCGGCGTAGTACTCGCAGACAATTGGACCAAGCCACTCGATCATTTGGCGCTTTGCTTCCGGCGGACAAGGGGCCGCGGCGTGCACCATGCACGTGAGGCTCGACATGTCGTAACGCTCTTTGACCTCGTCGGGGAGCGCCAACATTCGCACCATCATCGTGGGCACAACCTGCGCGTGTGTCACTGAATCGCGCTCAACCGCGCGGAGGAACTCCTCGGCGTCGAACTTCTCGAGCACAACAACTGTGCCGCCGAGCTCGTGCACACCACACGACCAGATGATTGCGGCCGAGTGATAGAGCGGCGCAGGACACAGGTACACCGACTCTGAACTCATGCCCAGCATGAATTGCTCGAGCATCGCGATCGAGCCAACGCCTTCGTCGTCGACCATGCGGTCGGGTAGTGGCCGTTTGATGCCCTTTGGTCGACCCGTTGTTCCCGAGGAATACAACATGAAGTCGCCACGGGGCTGCTCAGCAAAGACTTCATCGCTGGCCGAAGCGATCGCATCTTCGTAGGACTCAAAACCATCGACGGTTCCGTCCATCATCAAGCGAACAGGACAGTCAGGGATGAACTCCAGCATTTCTGCCGCAACCTTCGACTGATACGTCGTTGAAATGAACGCTTTCGCGCCGGAATCGGTAATGAGGTACGCCGCTTCTTCGGCCTGCAGGTAGCGATTCACGGTGACGAGGTACATGCCAGATCGGAGTGCGGCCCAGGCAACTTCGAAATATCGCGGATGATTCTCCGCGAACAGCGCGACCATGTCGCCGCGCACAAGACCACGGTCGTGGAGCAAGCGGGACAGTCGGCGCGAACGTTCGTCGAGTTCGGCGTAGGTAACGACCGTTCCCGAAGACCCCATTACTACCGCAGCCTTCTTCGGCGTTGTACGCCCGTGCTCACCCGGATACATAACTCCCCCTCGCCACACCTGGTCTCGGCTTCAACGGAACGGACCCTAGCCCCGTGCACGTTGACGACACCGGGGAAATGGCAGGTTCAGTCGGAGCCGTTCATCATCGTGAGGGCCGCGCGACAGCCTTCGCAGACGGGGTACTGATACGGGTCACGAGTGGGGATGAACTTCTCGCCGCACAACGCCGTGATTTCCTCGCCGAGCACGTAGCCGCGCATTTGGTCATCCTTGCGAATGATGTGCGCGACCTTTCCTTCTTCCATTCCTGGATCAGAAGGTCGAGTTTCTTGGCGTTCAATAACGTCGGAGCCCACGACGTCAGGGTATCGCCGTCGCCTCTCGCTTGAGAACGCGCCTCACAAGGTCAAGGGTGCAGACGAGTAATGCCGTTGCTCAGGCTGGGTGCGACCAGTGCCACGGTTCGCTCGGGAGGTTCGTGAATCCGAACCGACCCGCATTCGCTGCCAGCCAACCAAAGGCCGGATTACTGCGGGAGTTAATGAACGATCCATTCGACTGAAAGTCGATGGCGAGGCCTTGTTCGTGCCACGACAGGCCCGGTCGAGCCGTTGGTGGTGAACACGAATCGGCGGGCATCTGCCAGATCGCGTAGTCCGACGTGCCACAGTTCTGGCGGCGCAACTGGATCTGCACATTGATGTCGCGGTAGCCGTAGCCGCCAAGGTTGAAGCCTGCGGCCGACGCGGCAGCCATCATCGCTCGGAGATCGCTCGCGATACTCGAGGCCACGGTGATGCCGTTGACCGTCGTCAGTGGAGGATGCGGCACAACTGTCACGCCACCTGAACTTGGTGGAGTCGTGGTCGTGGTCGAACCGCCGCCCGAGCTCGGCGGCGCGACCGGAATGCCAACCACTGCATTCGCGAGCGCCGCTTCCTCGGCAGCAATCGCTGCACCAAAGGACGCGTCGAGTCGAGACAAGTAGGCCGCGTCGGAAAGGCGATCGTCGAGGCGTTGACGAACCTGCGCTGCGAATGCTTGTTGTTGCGACTGAGCTGCCGACAACGACTGCAGCGCTCCCTCTGCCTCGGCGGCATGGGTTTCCGCAGCAGCCTTTGCCGCTTGCGCACGAGCAAGTTCGTCTTCAAGTCGAGCTTTGGTCGACCGGAGTTGATCAATCACGTCGGAATCACTACGCGATTGCATATTTAGGAACGCATTTCGAGTGGCATCTTCCTGTGCCGATGCGGCTTCGAAGCGACGCATGAGTTCTTCACCGGGAGGATCGACATAGGCCTTGACGGCGTACTTCGCGACACGCGCTCGAAGCGCTTCAAGTTCGCGGGTTGTTTGCGCCGCATCTTTTTCTGCCTGCGCTGCGACGGCAGCGCTGGTTTCCGCCTGGCGTCGGGCTTCGGAAAGTGTTGCTTGCTGACCGCGAACGTTTTCGTTCAGCGTGTTGAGCGCAGCAAGAACCTGCGCCTTTGATCCCTCAAGCGCATCAACCTGCGCAGCGACCTTTGCCTGTTCGGCACGAACATTGGCCCGTTGTGTCCGTGCATCGGTTGCGACGGCACCAGCATCGACCGACGAACCAATGGCCACCCCAGCGGTTCCGACCAGCGTCAGCGCTGACACCGCAAGCGCGGTGAATCGACGCGTTCGCCGAGTCAGTCGGTGCTGCTTCGCACTGCGGGGGGATGTGGTGGCCATGGTTCCTCGTCTGATCGCGTCAATGACGTGATCGTGGAAGGCCCGGTATCCGCCCGAGGACCCCTGACTCTACTTCAGCCTCGGCCCCAAAGGTCAACCCCTGTGGAAAACCTTGTGGAATGCATTGGGGACAAGCGGGGTCCCGCCTGTGGAAGTTGCTGTGGACAAGTTCGTCAGGCCGGTGGTGAGGCCTTCTCAGGCTGCCAAATGCCCTCGGCCATGTAGTCCTCGGCCGAAAACTCGGTTACCCACACCCGGATTGAGGGAAGGGAGGCACCAATCGACGTGTGAACGGCCTCGGTCACGGCGCTGAGCAGGGCTTTCTTCTGCTCAGGGGTGCGGCCTTCGAGCATGCTGATCTGGATAAGGGGCACGAGAAACTCCGTTGATAGTCGGCAGTACTGTCCTGATCATGACCGCCCCGGCCGGATCCGTCGATCCACTTTCCTCCTTCGAGGCCATTGCCTCCCAGCGCCGATCCTCGCTTCGGGTCGATCCCGACCACTCCGTCCCCGATGAACTTGTCGACCGCTTGATTGCCGTTTCGGCCACCGCCCCCAATCACCGGCGGACATTCCCTTGGCGGTTTCGCATCATCATCGGAAATGGTCGAGCCGAACTTGGTGACGCACTCGCCCAGGATCTCGTCGACGCCAATCAACCCGAGGCCAAGGTCGAAAAAGCTCGGTCGAAATATCTCCGAGCACCAGTCGTGATCGCCGTGGCAGCAATCGCCGGCGAGGACGCCACGATGACTGCCGAGAATCGCGACGCGGTCTCCGCCGCTATTCAAACGTTGCTGCTTGGCGCCACCGCGGCGGGTCTCGCGTCGTACTGGTCCACCGGCGCCGCAATGACATCAGTGCGGTTCCGCGAGTTCTGCGGCTTCGACGCGACCGACACGACCGTCGGTCTGGTCTATCTCGGCTGGCCCAATGGTGATCCTCCACCAATCGACCGACCAGCGCCTGAATCGCTGCGCATCGGCGCGTCCACGCAAACCCCGTAGGGTCTCGCCGATGGCTGTTTCAAAGAAGAACGCAAAACGATTTGGTCCCGACCGACCCGAGGCTCCGCCGCTGGTTCGACGTCAGCGCGTGTGGTCAGTGATTGGTACGTGGCTGTTCATCCTCGTGTTCTTTGTTGCGCCCATTGGTTTTGGCAACGGGCTTTTTGTCGTTCCCGCCATTCTCTTTACTGTTCTCCTCATCGCAACAATGCGAGTTTCTCGTCGACCCGATGGCCCCGACGCAGAAACGCTTTCAAAAAACGAACTTCGGAACGCGACCCCTTCAGAACCCGTAGCAGTGCATGCGCTGTGGTCCCCGGGCGCACGAGTGCGCGGCGAACCACCGCAACGCGGCTTTCTCATTTGTGATGGCAAGCAACTTCGTTTCGAATGCCTCAACGATCAGGTGCGTTTCGAGAGCGCAATCAATCGTGTTGAAGTGATCACGATCCCAAGTTTTCTGCGGCCGCAACTCGATCTTTCGATCGGTGGCGTCAACCATTCATTGCGCTTCTTCCCAGCATGGGACCTTGGCGCAACGTTTGTTGGTCCCACCGTTGCGGGCGAGTGGTACGCCCAATTGCGAGAACTCGGCGCGTCCTGAGATGGCACGCATCAACCACACTCCCGATCCAAATCCAACCCGTGCGAAAGCTCGTGCTCGACGCAACATCAATTTGGTGGTGTGGTGGGGCGTTGCGCTGGTCCTGCTTTTCCTTCTTTCCTCCGGAGCGCCCTGGATCCTGATTCTTCCGTTAGTCGTGATCGGCGCACTCGTCGCCACGAACACGATTCAGGTTGTGCGCGGCGACGGCGCGGAGCAGCACGCGATCGAACCCGGGCGTCTTGTGCGGGCTACCGCCGAGGACGATCCCGTCGCCGTTCCCGTCACACGAGCACCAAACCGTCGCGAGAAGGGTCGCCGGCGCGGAACGCTTCACTACGCCGGCGGCAAACTGTCCTTCACCTTCGGTCCCAACCCTCGTTCGCGGACGAAAAAGACTGACGAAGGCCTCGAAGGAGCAACCATCTTTGATGCGTGGCCCAGCGACATCGTGATTGGTCCTCGACCCACAATGATGCGGCCACAACTCACGATGACCATTGATGGTGTCGTGCACGTCATCGAATTCACCATGCCCGAGGATCTCGCGGCCGGAATGCTCGGAAAAGTTGTTGCCGGTGCATGGTTCGACCAATTGGTTGAACTCGGCGCAACCTCCCAAGGGTCGAACTAAAAAGCGGCACCGATTCGCGCTGCCACCGTGTCAGCATTGACCCGTGGCTCTTCTCCCCCCGGGTCCGCCCGCTGACCAAACCATGCTCGACAACGCGGTCGAGATTCTGCGCGCTGCTGGCGCCTTCACGATGCAGTGGTTCGACAACCCTGCCCTGGACATCATCACCAAGAGCGATGGCACCCCAGTAACCGAAGCCGATCGAGGCGCCGAACAAATCGTTCGCGATCGCCTCGCGGCCCTGCATCCCGAGGATTCGATTCTCGGCGAAGAGCTCGACGACTACATCGGCAGCAGTTCCCGCACCTGGATTGTCGACCCGATCGATGGCACGAAAGCGTTTACTCGTGGAGTACCGCTGTATTCGAACCTGCTTGCGGTGGTCGACGAACACGGCCCTCTCATCGGCGTCATCAACCTCCCTGCGCTCAACACCACCGTCTATGCCGGTCGCGGTCTCGGATGTTTCCGCGACGGCCGGCCAGTACACGTGAGTGATCGAACCGATCCCTCACGCTGCGTGCTCTCCACCAGCGGCTTCGGCACGTGGAGCGACGACGCTCTTCTCGGCGTGAAGCGCGCCGGATTTGAGTTGCGTACCTGGGGCGATGGCTACGGCTACGCGATGGTTGCGTGTGGAGCTCTCGACGCGATGGTCGATCCCCAGGTTTCTCTTTGGGACATTGCGCCCATGCCCGTGATCTTCGAAGAGGCCGGCGGAACATTTACCGGCACGGACGGCAACGAGGTTTCGCTTGTTCCCGGTTCCAACGTTTCCGGCGTGGCATCAAACGGCCTTGTGCACGATGCGGTCATCGCCGCAATCAACAACCGTTAACGCTCGTCGTCGTCGTCACACACCGTGTGGTCGTGTCCGTGCGCGTGGTGATGCGGGTCATCGATAAGCACGATGCCATCAGCCAAACGCAACAAACGACCGCCGTAGGCCTCGGCAAGATTGGCAGCGGTAAGGACTTCGTCAGCGGTGCCACTTGCAACAACGCGGCCAGCCAACAACAGCACATGATCGGTTTCCGCGGCCTCTGAAAGGTCGTGTGTCGTCATCACGATCGTGCGGCCAGCCGCCCGTTCTTCTGCCACGACATCAAGAATGCGTTGGCGACTCACGACATCGAGTCCGGTGACCGGTTCATCGAGAAGAAGAACCTCACCAGCTTGCGCAAGACCTTGTGCAACGAAAACTCGTTGACGCTGGCCGCCGGAAAGTTCGTGGAGGTGACGATTTGTGAGCTCACCTAACTCGAGACGATCGATCGACTCATCAACGATTTGTCGATCTTCCGCAGTCATGCGACCAAAGGCGCCTCGGGTTGCGAATCGTCCCATCGAGACCACTTCACGAACAGTGACGGGCAATTGCTCATTCACCTTTGCCGATTGCATTACGTAACCAACATGGCGTCGCATGTCGATCGGCGATCCGCCCGAGACAGTGAGCGTTCCCGACTCAACCGGCAACAAGCCCACGATCGCGTTCAACAAACTGGATTTCCCTGAGCCATTGGGACCAACCAACGACGTAACGGCCCCGGTCGGAAGCACAAACGTTGCCTCACGCAGCACGGGGTGACGTCCGTAGGCCAGCGTGACGTTGTGCCCTTCGACAGCAGTCGCTGCCTTGGTCTCAGCCATGGCAATGACCGCGCCGGGCTGCTGTGGGGGTGGGAATACGATCGGACACCCGCACAGTCTTGCCCAACCGGTGGAAAACGAGAACTCATGTCCCGT
>WLOT01000093.1 GCA_009699125.1 Actinomycetota bacterium | reverse complement strand
TCGGCAGAAAATGCATGAAAGTATTGCGGTGTAAAACGCTGGCGCCCTCGGCAGGATTCGAACCTGCGCACACGGTTTAGGAAACCGAAGCTCTATCCCCTGAGCTACGAGGGCGGGGATGGCGCGGAACGTGGCGCGAAACTCGGCGCAACGGCCCGGAAGCCATGGGAGAAGGGTAGTTCGGGTCTATCGGGCGGTCGAAAGTGGAGAGCGCTACGAGATCGGCTTCGCCGTGAAGCAACCGATGAAATAGGGGAACTCGTAGGTTGCTGAGTAGTGGTAGCTCTCCACAACCTTGCCATCAAGAGTGATGAGTGAGGTACGGCCGTGGCACCGATCGAGATCGGCATTCGTCGGAAGATCTCCTTCCTCGTCCCGCTCAACGACAATTGGGTAACCGTCGTAGGCATAGCCCACAACTGTTGATGCGCTAGTTGCTGCATTACGAATGCAGGAGGGAATGTCGTGGTAGTGGTACACGCTGGTCTGTTGCGGGTGGCCATCGCACTTGTCTTGCGTTTCGTAGGCAACTGCGTCGCGATTGGCTTCGTCGAGAGGAGCGAAGAGTGAGACGCCGTTCTTGAGTACTCCGATCTTGCCCTTGCCGAGGCAATTCGGAGCGGCTGCTGTGATCGGGCTCACAGGTAGTGAAACCTTCACATCGCTGGATGCGATTCGATTCGGGTTTCGGTCGTAGGCGAACGCGGGATCATTTGAAGCGATGGGGAATGTTCCGGTGACTTCGCCTACGGGTAACCCGTTGCTGGAGATGTCTCGCATTGAGCCGTTGATGGATTCGGAATAGGAAGCCATCGGCCAGGCAACTTCACCTTGCACCGAAATCTTCTTTGAGAGGTCCCATGTGCCGGCTGCTTCATCGAGCCATGGGCCTGCGGCATGTGCGCCTCCACCGTTGGGGTTGCCTGCATCGCACGCGTAAAGACCGCCAACTGATGGCGCGGTAAGAGACACCTTTGAGGTTCCGATGGGCAACTTGGTGGTGTCGGCCGGGGGACCGACCCATGTGTTGACAATGGAGTCGCCCGAAACGTTCGCCGCTGATGACGACGAGGCTTGAGAAGTCGTCGTTCCGTCAGAATTCGATGAATCTGACGAGCTTGAACACGAAGCAAGTGCGAATGTCGCTGTGACAGTTAGAACAAGTACGGCGATGACGGAGGAGCAGTGTCGACGTTGCATGTGAAGTCTCATCATTCTTCAGGGATTGTTAGTTCGTTGGTGGCGCACCGTTTGCGCCGGCGGGACGTTGCGGCATCGCTGCTTCAAGTTCGGCAGCGGAAACGCCAAGAATGGTTGCTGCTGCGTTGAGGTCGCCATTGGGCGCCTGGCCAAGCGCGTTTTCAAGTTCGTGAACAGTGACACCGAGCGTCGCCGCTGTCGCAGTGAGGTCGGGTGCGCCTCCGCCAGGGGGACCCTGACCATTGCCGGGACCGCCGCCCTGTGCATCGGACGTCGTAGCGAGTTCGCCCTTCAGGCAGGTGAGTACAGAGTTTTTCGACGGATCGTTGGCGTGGTAGTGGTAGCCGAGTTCTGGGGTTGAATGTCCACCACATTCATCAAGGTTTGCGGCGGCAAGATCATCGCCGGTGAGAGGAAGATGAATGGGGAATCCGTCCATTGCGTAACCGAACATCGCGGTTTCGCCGGCGATGTGGTCATCATCAAGCGTTCCGCAGCCGGTAACGCCGTGCATGTGGTAGCCCTCGACATTGTTGAAATGTCCGCCGCAATCGTCGAACGACGCAATGGTGTGTGCGCCGAGAATTGCGCTGACGGGAGCAGACTTCGCGATCACAATGCCGTCCAGCGTGATGCCCCAATCTTGGCCGTTTGCCGCTGACGAAGTTTTCGCAAGAACCGGCGTCGTCGGAATCACCACGGTCTTGGTAATGGGTGCACCGTTGGTCAACCATTCGACTCTGCCTTCGACGCAGTAATTCTGATACTGCGGATCAACATCTGGTCGTGCGGCACCCAAGAACGCTTCTTGCGTATCTGTGACATTGACGTTGCCCTGTTCGTCATACATCAGCCATTCACTATCGTTATAGAACGTCGACAGGTTCTTGATGAATGAACCGGTGAGGTCGTACACGCCGTTGCCATCGAACCAAATTCCGGCTTCATCGGCGGGCGTGGTCACGGTGTCAGGGCAGAAAGGGCCCGCGGAATAGGTCGAAGGGGTGCCCGAGATGGTGAACGTTGCGCAGGTCGATGCGCTCCCCCCACTCAAGGTGCAATCGGCGGTGCTGACATCACCGGAGATCGCGCCGTTCGCAAAGTGAGCAACCTCGAATCCATGTTGACCGCTTGTTGAACTGGTGCTGGAACTTGAGGTCGAAGTGCCGCCGCAAGCGGCGGCGAGCACTACGAGAACAGCGGTGCAGAGACACACCGCAGCAAGGTGGCGAAATTTCATAGTGAGCTCACTTCATCAGGGGGCGATAACTAGGCAACTGCCAATGTATAGGAAGAACCTTGGCATGTGTCAACCTTTCCGAATGCCAAGGCCCCCGTTGTTGAGTGATGAAGCGATTCTCGAGCGAGCGTTCACCGCTTTTGCTTCGGCTGGGTACGACGCAATGTCGGTGCGGGCGCTCAACGCTGAACTCGGTCTGAGTCACGAAACCATTTCAAAGCGATTTGGGCCTAAGGCAGATCTTTTCCGCGCTGCAGTTGTCTACGGCGTGGCGATCTTCATCGCTGATTTCGACGCTGCGGTGCAAGAGCGCCCTTCTGTCGATGACCTTGAGCGATTGAACGCCATGGTGCGTGCGTTCATGGTTGCCATTTCGCGAAACCCGACACTGGGAGAGTTGCTTCATCACGAAGGCATTGGCGAACCGGACCGTGCCGAACTCATGAGCGAGTCTGGATTGTTTGAACGACTCGCCGAACTTGTCGAACTCCTTGATCGGCTCCATGCCGATGGAGTCATCCGCGCCACACAACTTCGAGAACTCTGGTTCCTGATGCAGGGCGCGGTGGGCCCGCTTCGTTTTCAGGGGTTGTCAAAAATGTTCGATCAGGTCGATGGACCCGTAGATGCGGACGAACTTATTGAACGTATGTCGGCAGCAATCATGCGCGGAATGCGAGTTGACGACTGAGACATTCGTGGACGCATCAAGCGATCACGCCGCCATTGGGTCTGCTCGTCGATTTGAGTCGGCCGGCAGCAATCGTGATGCCTGCCGCAATGATGACAAGCGCGGCACCGACGAGATTGTCGACCAAACGTTGTTTGCCGATATCGCTGGCAGCGCTCATTGTGTAGGCGTTAAGGAGTGCAGCCGTAGGCGTGATGAGGATGTAATACATCCATTGACGCGGACTGAACTTGGCGACGATTGCACCCACGCCGAATATCGCTCCGACGATGTACAGATTGACGGGCATGGGAATGCCAACCACTTCGGTGTACTTCGCATGTCCCATGAGGGCCATGAGTCCCATGAGCGCGACGAGGCCACCAAATGTTCCAAGCACTCGCTGAAGCGTGAGTTTCCACTCAATGTCGCTGCCAACTTGGGTCAGCACGAGGATCGTGGCGATGAAGAACGATCCCGAGGTCTGCTTGGGATGATCGATGAAGTAGTACATCGCCACGCCAGTCAAGACACAGATCGTGATCGTGTAGTTGAGAGCCTCGCTGCGCGGATTTGGTTTGGGCGACGGAAGGTTGCGCTTGCGGAGGACGAAGTGCAGCAATACGGCGGGAACAATCGCACCCAGAAAGAAGAAGGCGATGACCCACGTGAGATAGGTGGTGTCAAGGCGCATATCGACCATCGCATGATGAATGTCGGTGGTGCTCGGACCTGAGCCGCCACTACCACTGCCGCCTCCACTGGCTTGAGCCTTGCTCAGTGCTTCGGTCAGCGTCAGTCCGTTATTTGTGATGACGGTCTGGAGTTGCCCGAGCTCCATTTTGGGAAGCCACGGAATCGGCGAAAGCATCGGCCAGGCCAAAAAGATCGGCACGAGCATCGTTGCCCGATGGAGTCCGAACATCGAGAGGCGCCCCACGATGAGCGTCATCAAAATCATCAAGGCCGCACCGGTGATGGGGGAAAGGCCAGCGACGATCGCGATTGGGGCGAGAAGCGCCGCAACGAGTGAGGTCAAGATGCCAATGCGGAGGCCGCCGGCGAGTACGGCGAAGGCGCCTATAAGAGCGCCCATTGAGGCATAGGTGGCCGACGGCTGCTTGGTGATGACGAGCAGTACCGCCGCCGGCACGATGATCAGCGCAAAAAGGGCCAGTGCGATGCCTGTCCGCCGGACGAGGATGGTCGGCAGGGGTTTCTTTGGCATGGCGTCTTGCACTGATGTCATCTGGGTTCTCCGTCGCAGGTGATCGCTTCTCGCTCGACCAAGGGTGAACCTACTTCGGATGTGCTTCGTCCGTTTCGGGCCTCAGGATCGAGACCGTGTTTCACTTTTGGTCAAAACGCGTTTCACCACCTGTTTCTGTAAACCCGTTGACCTGCGGGTATTGAATTACGCGCCATCCCCGCTCCTTCCGCAAACTGATTCACGAATAGTCGTAACAATCTGCAGCGTCGTCACCCGGGGTACTCCCTCAGGTGGCGGCGCTGTGGCCGTTTTCCGCGGTTCGATCGACGCTGGCTTTGTCAGTGAACGGTGACAGTATCGGTGTCGCGACCTGAACGCAGCACGGCCCCGGGCCGAGCTCCGGTGGACGCCCCATCGGCAACGGTGACGACACCTCCGACAAACACGCGCACGATGCCAACCGAATCAGCGTGCATGCGTGGCGAGCCGCCGGGAAGATCGTGCGCAATTGTGGGTGTGGCGGTGTCGATGGTGGTGGGATCAAACACCACGAGATCAGCAATCCATCCCTCTTGCACCTGGCCGCGGTCGCGTAGCCCGAGATGACGCGCCGGCACATCGGTGAGCGCTTGCACGGCGCGCTCGAGGCTCAACAACTTCCGCCCCCGAAGAGAATCGGCGAGCAGGCGAGTGGGGTAGGAGCCACCACACATGCGGTCGAGGTGCGCACCAGCGTCGCTGCCACCGAGGATGACGTCGGGATCATCCCAAAGTTCGCGTCGCATGTTCCAGTGAGCATCGTCATCGTCGGGAGCACTTGGCCACAACACGGTGCGGAGATCGTCGGCAATCACGATGTCGATGAGCGTGTCGAATGGTTCGGCGTCGCCGCGTTCGGCGGCGATGTCGCGCACTTTGCGGCCGGCGAGACCCTCATTGGCGGCGCTGAACGTGTCGCCAATGATGTAGTCAGCGAATCCGGCGAGGCGGCGGAACATGCCGGCTTCCTCGCTATCGGCTCGGGCAACCATCATCCGACGCGTTGCTTCGTCACGCAGCATCTCGATGCGTTCCGGGACTGGTGCGTTGAGAATGGGCCCCCATCCGGGCATCAAATTGAGTGCGCAGTAATTTCCAAAGCTCATGTTCATTGGAACGATCACCGGCATGGTGAGCGCCACGACACGCCCGCCGAGTTCGCGCGCCCGCTTCGACACCGCAAGATGGCGATCGACGCGATCGGGGTCGCGTGTATCGACAACAAGCAGGTTCCAGTTGAGTGGTCGGTTGGCCCGCACTGACATTGCCGGTAACAGTTCGAGTTCTGATTCGTCGAACCCGTCGCTTGCTCCTTCGAAGATTCCTTCGAGTGTGGTGCCGGGCCATTGACCGGTCTCTTCACATAACGAGAGGATCTCTTCACGGTCGGCACCCTTCGCAGGCACCGGGTCGCCATTGCCGTCGCTGTGTGAGGACGAGCAGTCCATCGAAAGCCCGAGCGCGCCGGCTTCGATCGAAGCACCAAGCGAGCGACGCATGTCATCGAGTTCACTCGGGGTTGCTGCTCGGAAATTCGCTTCCGCTCCGAGCACGTAACGGCGCAGCGCACTGTGGCCGACCATGAACCCAGCGTTTACGGCGATCGTTCCTTCGAGCGCGTCGAGGTACTCACCAAAGGTCGACCAAGTCCACGGCACTCCTTGTTCCAGTGCATTGAGGGGCATGCCCTCGACCTTTGCCAGCATCCGGCGGATGTAGTCGGCGTCTTGCGGGTGAACCGGGGCGATGCTGAAACTGCAGTTACCACCGATCACTGAGGTAACGCCGTGAACATTCGATGGAGCGGCGAACGGATCCCAGAAAAGTTGCGCGTCGTAATGCGTGTGCATGTCGACAAAGCCGGGGCTCACGACAAGGCCAGTGGCATCGAACGTCTCGCGCGATTCCTCGTGCAACGTGCCAGGTTCGACGATCGCCACAATGCGGCCATCACGAATACCAATGTCGGCAGCAACCGCCGGCGCGCCCGTACCGTCCACCACAGTTGCGCCGATGATTCGATGATCAAGCACACTTCCCCCTCTTAGCCCGACTCGTAGTCGGCGCTCACTGGCAAATCTAGGTGTTACTTACAGGGTGACGACGCCTCTGATATTTCGTCCTTCGGCAAGATCATCGACAGCGGAATTGATGTCGTCGAGTTGGTAGCGCCGCGTGATCATCTCGTCGAGCTTCAGTTTGCCAGCACGGTAGAGATCGATCTGGCGAAGAATGTCCACCGGCGGACTGCACATTCCGAACAGTGCGCCTCGAATCGTTTTCTGCATTCCGCCAAGGGCCAACAAGTGAATCGGAATTGCTGCTGGTTCGGAATTGGCGGCCATGCCCGTGACAACAACAGTCCCGCCTTTTGCGATGGCATCGAATGCATTAGCAACATCGGTATTTGTCGGCTGACCCATGCAAAGGATTGCCGACTCTGCGCCTTGTCCATCACTAATAGAACGGACGAAGTCGGTGGCTTCGGCGATCGTGGAATACGTATGGGTGGCTCCGAGCGTTGTCGCCATTTCTCGTTTGAATTCCACGGGGTCAACAACGATGACAGTTGCTGCGCCAGCGAGCGCAGCGCCTTGAACGGCGCTCATGCCGACACCGCCCGCACCAAGGACAAGAACGTTGTCTCCCGGCCGAACTTCAGCAGCGTTAATGGCGGAACCGAGGCCCGTGCCGACACCACAGCCCAGTAGACACACGGTTTCAAGAGGCACGTCGTTCGGAATTTTCACCAGAGAGTTTTCCGAAACAACGGCGTACTGAGAGAACGTGGAGATCAAAAGAAACTGATGGAGATCTTGTCCGTCGTAGTGCATGCGATAGGTGCCGTCGGGCATCGGACCGTTCTGCAGGTGTGCTCCCAGGTTGCAGAGGTTGGTTCTGCCTTGCGCGCAATACCGGCAACGTCCACAGCTCGGGATGAACGAGGCCACGAAATGATCGCCGGGGGCGAAGCCGGTGACACCAGGGCCGACCTGTTCAACGATTCCAGCGCCTTCGTGGCCGGCGCACAT
>WLOT01000092.1 GCA_009699125.1 Actinomycetota bacterium | reverse complement strand
GCCGGCGGAATCGCCATACAGCGTTGAGTAGCCAACCGAGGATTCGGACTTGTTGCCAGTGTTGAGCAAGAGCCAACCGAATGCGTTCGACAAACCCATCAATGTGACGGCCCGCAATCGGCTCTGAAGGTTTTCTTCAGCAAGGCCAATTGACTGACCGTCGTAGGATGACGCAAGCATTCCCATGAGAGCTGAATGTCCGGGTTCAATCGCAATGGTTCGGTACTCGACTCCCAAGTTGTCGGCAAGCGCAACGGCATCGGAAATCGAATGATCACTCGAATACCGCGAAGGCATCAGAACGCCGTGCACGTGTTCGGGACCAACTGCGTCAGCCGCGATCGCAGCAACGAGTGCTGAATCAACGCCGCCCGATAAACCAATCACAACATCAGAGAATCGATTTTTGAGAACGAAATCACGAGTAGCGAGAACGAGTGCATTCCAGACTTCGGCTTCTTCCGAGAGCGATTCGGCAATGCCTGTTTGATCGATATGTGATCGCTTGATGACTGCGTCAGCCTGATCAATGTCCACATCAACGACATAGAGGTCTTCAACAAACCGCGGCGCACGGGCCAGCACTACTCCGTCAGCCGACATCACCATTGAGTCGCCATCGAAAACGAGTTCGTCCTGGCCACCAACTTGGTTGACGTAGGCGATCATCGCCGACGCCTCGCGAGCTCGGTCGGCAACAACTGCAGCACGCTCTTGAGACTTTCCAACATTGAACGGTGAAGCATTGATGTTCACCACCAGCTGCACGTCTTGAGCACCGAGTTCGGCAATTGGTCCGCCCTCGGTCCACGCGTCTTCACAAATAGAAACGCCGAAACGAACACCGTGTGATTCAAAGACGGGAACTGGACCATCGCCAGCAACGAAATAGCGCGCTTCATCGAATACCGAATAGTTCGGCAGCTCGCGCTTGCGGTATACGCCGCGTAACGAGCCGCTCGAAATCACCGCAGCAGCATTGAAGAGAACAGGGCGACCAACTGCTTGAGCTGATGCGGTGACCTCACCGTGATCAGCGGTTCCGCGGGAGGCTGATCCTTGTTCGACGAATCCCACAATCGTCGTGCAGGAACTTGATGCAACGATGATTCGATCAAGCGCTGCTCGTACATCATCGACAAAGCCCGAACGCAAGAGAAGGTCCTCGGGCGGATAGCCAGTGATTGCCAGTTCGGGGAAGGCAAGAACGTCGCAACCGAGTGCGGTAGCCCGCGTCATTACTTCGATGATGCGTGACGCATTGCCATCGATATCGCCGACGACCGTATTGAGTTGGGCGAGACCAATGCGCAGGCTGGGCACCCCCGCAGACTACGGGCCTTCGCGCGAGGCAATAGCCTCAAAGTTGTGGCAACCCCCGGTGGTGCGACCCCAATTCCAACTGAGCTGCTCAATCTCGCCGATCGCAGTGCCTCGCCTGCCGCGGTCCGTGTTGCCCTCGCCCGTCTCAGCGAAATCGCTCCTGGCGCACTCGCAGGAGCCGCCGGCACTCCCGCGCTGGCCCTATCGCTCGTCTCTGTGCTTGCGGCGAGCCGATCACTCACCCGCCTCATCGAAGCCCGACCCGTCGACTCAATTGCCGTTCTCGCCGACACCGACGCTCGGGCCGAACCAAACCCCACCTCGGCCGACGACCTCGTCGCTTGGCGAAATCTCGAATTCCTTCGAATTGCAGCACGCGACCTCATTGGCATCGACCGCCTCGATGAGGTCGGCGCCAACTTGGCTGAACTCGGTCGCGACGTCCTGCAGGCGTCTTGGCAACTCACCGAAGACGGCGACACAAGCATCGCAATCATCGGTATGGGCAAGTTGGGAGGCAACGAACTCAACTACTCAAGCGATATCGATGTGTTGTTTGTAGGCGACGGACCGCGTCAAGGACTTGAGCGGAGAGCTCGCGCCATCATGGACATCGCCCGACGCTGTTTCCGCGTCGATGCCAATCTTCGACCCGAAGGTCGTGATGGTCCGCTTGTCCGAACCGTGGCGTCCTACGAGGCGTATTGGGATCGCTGGGCCGAACCTTGGGAGTTTCAAGCACTACTCAAGGCGCGCCCCGTTGCGGGTGACACCGAGATAGGCGAACGGTGGCTCGAGGCGGCCCAACGGTGGCTGTGGGCCCGACCATTCGACGCTGAAGCCCTGCGTTCATTGAGAGCAATGAAGGCTCGGACCGAAGCCGAAGTCGCGCGCAAAGGGCTCAGTAATCGGGAGCTCAAACTCGGTCCGGGCGGAATTCGCGATATTGAATTCACCGTGCAACTTCTGCAGCTCGTGCACGGCCACCTCGACCCCGACCTTCGCGGTGCAACCACTCTGATGATGCTCGACGAAATGTCGAGTGCCGGATATATCGATGACAACGACGCAGAAAAGATGTCGTCGTCTTATCGTGAGTTACGAACGGTGGAACATCGCCTACAACTCGTCGATGAGCAGCAAGTCCACACGCTCCCCACTGACACAGTCGCACTTGACCACTTGGCTCGCGTCATGGGCCGTCGCGATGAACCCCGCGGAACCGCGGCCGAACAACTCGAACGCGAACTCCATCACATCCAAACCACTGTTCGTGGGATTCATGAGCGTGTGTATTTCCGTCCACTTCTTGAAGCATTTGCAGCGACATCCAACGATGCGTCGCCACTAAGCGCAGAGGCGACAGAGGTCCGACTGGCTGCATTCGGATTCGTGGACGCTCGGCGCACGGCTGCTGCGCTCGGCGAACTCACTCGCGGACTCAATCGCTCGAGTCGCTTAATGCAACAGATGTTGCCGCTGTTGCTTGATTGGCTTTCCCTTTCGCCCGATCCAGACCTGGGCCTTCTCCTCATCCGAAATCTTCTAACTGGTCCGCGGCAATCACGGCAGATCTCTGAAACATTTCGCGAGTCGCCAGCCGCAGCGCAATCGTTGTGCACGATTGCCGGAACGAGTCGACTCCTCGGCGACATCATCGCCGCAAACCCCGACCTCGTTGCTCGGCTGCCGCTACCAGAACAACTTGTCACGAAAGATTTTGTCGGGCTCGTGACAACCGCAACTGCTTCGATGGAAATGCGAGAGGGAACCACCGAACAACAAGCGTCACTGCGCCGATGGCAACAGCGAAATCTTCTCGGCATCGCTGCTCGCGACCTCTTCGATCACGCTGATGTTGAACGTGTGGGCAACGACCTCACGACATTGGCAGAAGCAACACTCCAATCTGCCCTCCAGAGTCTGAATCCGCAGATCCCTTTCGCGGTCATCGGTCTTGGAAGATTCGGTGCTGCCGAGCTCGCCTACTCCAGCGACCTCGACGTGATGTTTGTGCACCAAGGATCAAGCGCTGACGACATCGACGAGGCCCGCCGCCTCGCGAAATCACTCATGCGGATGATCGCTGGCGCGACTCCAGCAGCGCGCCTCTACGACATCGATTGCGATCTTCGTCCCGAAGGGAAAAACGGGCCGCTCTCTCGCAGCGTTGATTCCTTCGCCATCTATTGGCGAGACCACGCACTGACCTGGGAGCGACAGGCGATGACACGCGCTCGTGTCGTTGCAGGCGACTCAACGCTGGGCGACGAGCTCCTCGATGAAATTGCACCCTGGGTCTGGGGCCCAGGACTTTCCGCCGAGGGCATCCGCGACATAAGACGCATGAAAGCTCGCATCGAAGCTGAGCGCATCCCCATGGGAGAAGACCCCGACTTCCACCTCAAACTCGGGCGCGGCTCGCTTTCTGATATCGAGTTCACCGTTCAGATGCTGCAGTTGCAGTACGACGTCAAAGCCACGGGGACAATCGACGGACTCCGATCTCTGGCCCAAGGCGATGTTCTCGATCCCGAAGACGCAGCACTCCTCGCCGAGGCGTACGAGTTCTGCGAACGAGTGCGCAACCGCTGGTTCTTAGTGAACAGCGCACCGAGCGACTCAATGCCGACCCAACCAGAGTCCGCGTTGTGGCTAGCCCGTTCACTCGACACCGAGCCAGGTGCACTTCGCGAGCACTATCGCCGGGTCACCCGTCGATCACGATCGGTCGTTGAACGCGTCTTCTACGGTCTGCCACCCAAGAAGTAACAGCGCAGGAAGTTTGCGCCATGATGGACCGACATCTGAGGAGGTCGTCCTATGGACGCAGCATCTATTCGCGAAGAACTCGATCACCCCGTCATTGACGCCGACGGACACATCATCGAGTTCATCCCGGCCATCCGCGACCTCATCGCAGCTGACGCTGGCACTGCACTCGCTGACACCTTCCAAGCCATGAGCACAGCAGCGGCAACGGCACGGCGCGGACTTACCAACGACCAACGCCGAAGTAATGGAATGTCGCGTACCGGATGGTGGGGCGTTCCCACGCGCAACACCCTTGATCGCGCTACGGCGATGCTGCCTCGTTTGCTCTACAACCGACTCGATGAAATCGGCATCGACGTCGCGCTGCTCTACCCAACTGTCGGCCTCACTGTCATGGCCGTCGATAACACTGAACTTCGTCGTGCCCTTGCTCGTGCATGCAACCGCTACTACGCAGAGGCCTACGGCAAGTATTCCGATCGACTTCTTCCTGTCGGGGTCATTCCCACCTACGACCCCGACGAAGCAATTGCCGAACTCGAATACGCCACGCAGGAACTTGGTCTCCGCTGTTTCCTCTTCGGCGGACTCGTCCTGCGCTACGCGCCTGGCCACGAAGGAGACCGGGCGGCGCGTTGGGTCGATGGCCTTGGCCTCGACAGCATGCACAACTACGACCCGCTCTGGCAGAAGTGCGCCGAACTCAATGTCTCACCGACGTTCCATTCGACCGGCATTGGTTTTGGTAGTCGCGTGTCGCCCACCAACTATGTGGCCAACCACATCGGGAACTTCGCGGCAGGAACCGAGGCCGTGTTGCGTTCACTGTTCTTTGGTGGCGTGATGTCGCGCTTCCCCGAACTTCGCTTCGCTTTTCTCGAAGGTGGCGTTGCGTGGGGTTGCAATCTTTTGTCAGATATCTGTGGGCATTACGAGAAACGAAACAAAGACGACATCCGTCATTACGACCCCGCCAACCTTGACCGATCCCTTCTCAAATCGCTGCTTGGCGAATACGGCGATGCAATGTTCACTGATCGTGCCGACCGCCTTGATGAAACGCTCGGGTTTCTTTCCGATCCGAACGAAGAACTCGACACGCTCGACGAATGGAAGCAGAGCGGCATCACGTCGAAAGCTGACATCGTGAAGATCTTCACTGATCAATGTTTTTTCGGTTGTGAAGCTGACGACCCTATGAATGCAATTGCATTCAACGAAGACATCAACCCGGATGGAGCTCGACTGCGCGCCATGTTCGCATCCGATATCGGCCACTGGGATGTTCCCGACTTCACCGGCGTGCTCCCCGAAGCATGGGAACTCATCGAGGACGACCTTGTCACTCGCGATCAGTTCAGCGATTTCATGTTTGGAAATGTCGCCCGGCTGTTCACGGGCACAAACCCCGACTTCTTCAACGGCACCGCGGTTGAATCACAGGTTCGTCAGTTACTCGCAGACGAAGCGTAACTACCAGCGGTTCCAACGAATGGTGTCGGCCGACGCTTCACGCGCGCCCGGCTTGAAGTCCGTTCCAATCGTGTACGCAACGGGAAATAAACCCACCTGGGTGACGTCAGCGATGGGAATACCAAGCAGGTCAGCCATCGCCTGTTCGCGTTCAAGATGCACGGTCGTCCAGCAACTCCCCATTGCCCGACTGCGCAGCGCAAGCATGAAACTCCACACTGCCGGCAGCACCGATCCCCACATCGTCGATTGCGTGAACATCGATGCGCCTTCAGGTCGCCCGTCAACAGTCGCCACAACCAACACCGGCACCTCGTGCAGGTGTTCATTCAGCCATGACACCGACTCCATGATCTCGGGCTGGCGTTCGGCCGGTGGGCGCGCCGGTGCGGCGACTGCGGTCGCGGCGGCTCCAAGGTCAGCGGCACCGCCTCGCCAAATGTCTGCCATGGCTGCACGAGTTTCGGTGTCATCGACGACAACCCACTTCCAGGTCTGACGGTTCGAACCGTTCGGAGCCTGCAATGCGATCTGCAAACACTCTTCAACCACTGATCGCTCGACCGATCGGGAAAGATCAAGACGCTTTCGAACTGCTCGTGTCGTTGTCAGTAGTTCGTCGGTCGTGAGTTCGAGTCGCTCCATGCGGCGAACCCTACTGACGAGGGAACGGCCTTGCGCTACGAAGGCTCACTCGCACGCAACGCCGTCCTTATCGCCATCGAGCGCGGAGCGATAGCCGGGCTGACCCGCGTAAATCGGTGCCGCACCTGCTGCTCGCGCTGCTGTGCAGTTGGCGTAATACACATCACCACCAACAGAGGGTGAAGGTGCTGGTGTCGGGGTCGGTGCAACGGGCACAACGGGCGCTCCCGAAACCGAACCAGAGGGAGCGGAACCTTCTGGGGAAGTGAATGCAGTTCCACCAAGTGGCCACACGGGCCCAGCGATGCCGCACGTATCAAGCATCTGACCTAGTGCGTCGCGTTCAGCAGTCGTAACTGTGAGACCCCACGCGCTCTTCACCTTCACCCAGCCATCGCCATACGCGCACCATGAATCGCGATTTGTCGGACGCCACTCATTCGGAGGATCGGAACCCTTTGAACGGTTCGACGATGCCGAGGCCACAACAAGCTCGCCAGGGTTATTGGCAAAAGCTCGTCGACGTTCGGTGCTCCATGCCCAACCACCGGAGCGAAATGCGTTCTCAAGTGGAACAAGATGGTCAACATCGAAGTCGCTCGGATTATTCGATCTCATGCCGTCATATGGCGACACCCACGAACCGGCAACAACTTTGCAGGTTCCCGATCGATTCACCGTTGCGGCAACAACTGACCAGACCATCAATGCGTCTTGTCGCGCATCACATCCGTTGCCGTCGACATCGGCCCAATGAGGCCATTCTTCACGGTGATAGGTGCCCTGCGGAATTTGTCGGTCATCGATTGAAAGCACTGCGAGTCGATCGCGAGTCGAGGCCGAAACCGGCAATGGGGTTGTCGGTGTCACCGAACTGGCAGAAGATGCTGCGGTCGTCGAGGTCGTCGAACTCGACGAGGTTGAGTTTTCGCTCGAAGGTGCGGCTGCGCTCTTTGATGAAACCTCTTTCGATGAGTTCCCGCAGCCCGCGACGAGAACAACGAGGACAAGAAGGCAAGCGCCAATGAACGGGCCGATCCGCCGATCGGAAAGTGTGGACATCGCTCTCCACCGTACCCAACTCAAACAAGAGCACTGCATTGCACGCGAAGAGGACCGGCCCAGTGGACCGGTCCTCGTTCGATTCATGCAGTGAAACTTGGAACGAATTTGCTCAGATGTCGTACCCGACTGAGGGTCAGATGTCGTAGTACATCGAGAACTCGTAGGGATGCGGGCGCAAACGGATCGCATCCACCTCGTTCTT
>WLOT01000091.1 GCA_009699125.1 Actinomycetota bacterium | reverse complement strand
TACAACCGAGTCCGAAACGGTCGGCACAAGGATGCGGCCTCGTTGTGAAGAAGAACGGGAGCGGATTCGCCGCGCTTCGTCATCGCAACTTTCGTCTGTATCTGATGGGTCAGGGGCTTTCGCAGGCCGGTACGTGGATGCAAACCGTGGCGATGGGTTGGTTGGTTCTGAAGGTGACCGGCAGCGGTGGAATGTTGGGACTTGTCAGCGCTGCGCAGTTCACGCCGACACTTCTGTTCGGGGCGTTCGCCGGAACGCTTGCTGACCGTCACAGCCGTTGGCACATGTTGCAAATCACTCAAGTACTTGCAGCAACGATTGCTATCGCGCTTGGTGTGATGGTCGTGACCGACACCATCGCCGTGTGGAGTTTGTTTGTTCTCGCTGCGGCGTTCGGAACGGTGAACGCATTTGATATGCCAATACGTTCGTCATTCGTTTACGAATTAGTAGGGCCGGACGACATCACAAGCGCAGTTGGAGTTGGTAGTACGACCAACAACGTGGCTCGAATCTTTGGCCCTGGAGTTGCAGGAATCCTGATTGCCGCATTTGGACTTGCCGTTCCATTCTTTGTGAATGGCGTCAGCTTCCTCGCCATCACTGCTGCGCTTTTACTTATGCGTCAATCGGAATTTGTGCCGAAGGCACCAGTGAAGCGAGAGAAAGGGCAGATACGCGAAGGCATCAAAGTCGTCTGGGCAGATTCACGACTTCGAACGCCGATGTTGATGACTGTGGTCATTGGAATGCTCGCGTATGAGAATCAGATCTCACTTCCGCTGTTTGCGAAGTACACCTTTCATCGAGAAGCGACTGGTTACGGTGTCCTTTCGTCGGTTATGGGAGTTGGCTCCGTAATTGGCGGACTGCTCATCGCACGATTTGGCCGAGCCACGCACAAGCGTTTGGGATTTGCAGCAGCCTTCCTTGGTGGCTCAATGCTTCTTGCTGCTCTGATGCCAACATTCTGGACAATGTCGGCAGCGTTGTTGTTCGTGGGCGCGGGAAGCGTGGCATTCATCACTATGAACTCGGCAACCCTTCAACTCACTTCGCCGGTTGCTGTGCGTGGCCGTGTCATGGCGCTGTACATCACGGCCATCATTGGAACCACTCCGATTGGTGGGCCGATCATCGGTTGGATTGGCCAGCACATTGATCCGAGAGCCACCTACATCACTGGCGGTCTCGCCTGCCTTCTCACTACCGCTTTTGCTTGGCCATCGCTTCGTCGATCGACAGACGAGGCCGTGTCTGAAGTGGAAGAAGAAGCGATTCACCGGTCGGCAATTATTGATGCTGAGACACTCGTTGGTGATCTCGATTCGGAAATTCCGATCAATTTGCCCACGGAGAGATGAGCCACGCGCAGGGGGTGACGGTGCAACTCAGGTGTCGGCATGGTTCACTTGTGGAAGAACAATCACTCGAACACCCTGAGCGGTCAGAAAGGACCAGAAATGGTCGCTGTCATCATCATTGTCGTGGTCGTCGCACTTCTCGCACTTCTCGTTGTCGGCGCTTATAACGGCATCGTTCGAATGCGAAACCAGGTCGATAACGGTTGGTCGCAAATCGAAGTGCAGATCAAACGTCGTGCAGATCTGATCCCGAACCTTGTCGAGACAGTGAAGGGATACGCGGCCCACGAGTCCGGAACTTTTGAGGCAGTCGTCGCCGCTCGAAACGCGACCGTTGCGGCGAACTCTCCAGCGCAGGCAGCTGCTGCGGAAGGGCCAATTGCATCTGCACTTGGCAAAATCTTCGCTCTTGCTGAGGCGTATCCGGACCTCAAAGCAGATGCCAACTTTCGGCAGTTGCAGTCTGAGATCACCGCGACTGAAGATCGCATCGCTTACGCCCGGCAGTTCTACAACGATTCAGTGACTCGCTATCACAACAAGATCGATACGTTTCCAGGCGTGGTCATCGTAAAGATCGGCAATTTTCCTCACCGGGAATTGTTTGAAGCAGATGATGCTGATCGAGCTGTCCCAAAGGTCGAGTTCTGAAGCCCTTCTCAGTCATGAATGTGATCGCGGGTTTCAATGGCTGATGCTGCAAGTTTTATTGACCATAAGAGAAGCAACAAACGTGCAAGCTTCGTAATTCTCGCTGGAGTTTTCGGACTTCTCTTTCTCGTGGCGAATCTCATCGTCGGAGTCTTTGGGGGTTATTCGAAACAGGAATGCGGTGTCGCCACTCGCGACATTTACGGCCGTATTTCGCAGGATTGTCAGAGCAGTTTCCAGTTCAACGGTGTCGTCTTAACTCTGACGGTTCTGTTCGTGCTCGGATATCTACTTCTTGCATGGCTGTTCTCTGCATCTGCTGCGCTCAGTATGGCGAAGGCCAGGCCAGCCGATGGCGCCGAGTTTTCGGAATTGCGGAACATCGTCGAACAAATGGCAATCGCTGCGGGTATCCCGGTTCCTGCAGTTTTTGTTGTAGATGATCCAGCACCGAATGCATTCGCGACTGGCCGCAATCCAAAGCACGCGGCGATCACGGTAACGACTGGTTTGTTGGCGGTGATGTCTCCTCGTGAATTGCGCGGAGTCATTGCCCATGAGACGGGACACATCGTGAACCGTGACATTGCAGTCACAACGCTCGCTGTTTTGGCTGTCGGTGCAATTGCGCTTCTTGCGCAGATCGGCATTCGTATCGGCTTCTTCAGTGGGGGCCGACGGAATGAAGCGGCAGGGGCGATGATGCTTGTGGGCATCGTCCTTTACCTGATTGCTGTTCCTGCCGGAATGCTTTTGCGGGCAGCGCTTTCGCGAAAGCGGGAGGGAATGGCAGATGCGACTGCGGTCGAACTCACTCGAGAGCCCGGTGGTATTCGCTCTGCGCTCGAAAAACTTGAGGCCGATACAACCGTGATTTCCCAACCCTCGGCTGCCACTGCCCATCTCTGGATCGAGTCACCCCTTGAACGCGGTGGCAGCGAAGGCATTCAAGGTGCGTTTGGCCGTCTGATGGATACCCATCCTCCGTTGGCCGAGAGAATCGCGATTCTTCGTGCGATCGAAGGCCTCGATCCCTTGGGTCGAGGGCCGAATGATCCCCCTTCGTCCCCAGCCTTTTCTTGAGGCCACGGCGGCAATGGTGTGAACGCCCTCAGCATTGGCCATACTTGTGGACCGGTTTCAGGAAGGCATTCATGAAGTTCACTGTCGGTTCCAAGGTCATCTATCCCGCTCACGGCACTGCCGAGGTCACTGGTCGTTCGACCCGAGTGGTCGACGGCAAGAAGGTCAAGTACCTCGAGCTGTCCGTTGCAGCTGGTGACGACTCATGGCGCGGCGGCAACCTCAAGGTGTCAGTGCCCGAGGACCGTGCTGAAGATCTTGGTGTGCGTCAGGCCATTTCTGAAGAAGAGGTCGAAGACGTACTCGCAGTGCTCGCGGTTCGTAACGTTCGCGTTCCCACTAACTGGTCACGTCGTTTCAAGAACCATCAAGAGAAGATGAAGTCGGGCGACATCTACGAATGCGCCGAGGTTGTTCGTAACCTTGCACTTCGCGATCGCCAGTCGTCGCTTTCAAGCGCCGAAAAGGCCATGCAGATTCGTGCGCGTCGAATTCTTGTTTCGGAACTCGCAGTGTCGTGGAACACCACGATGGAAGACGCGGGCGCTCGCGTCGACGCTGTTCTCGCCGAGGACTAAAACTCAGTCCGCTTTCTTGGCGGGTTGAATGACATCTTTGAGAGCTTCATCGGAAAGAACGAACGCGTCGTTTGTTGCTTCCGCGCCTGGCTCTACAAGTTCCGGCCATTGCGTGCCCGGCAAAACAGCGACTTCGAAAAGTTCGGTGACTGATCCTTCGAAGCGCATGAAACCGACAACCTCGCCGGTGTTGATGTCGACTGCCCACACACCGCATTCGCGTGGTGTGTCTGCCTGAGTGATCGGGAGTCCGTCGAACACCGTTTCGCGAACTTTCGAGAGTCCAATAAAAGCGATGTTCCCGACGAACGAAAGACCACGGGTAAAGCCGGGGAGAATCGCGATTGTTTCGCGCTCACCAGTTTCGATGTCGACAGTGCAGAGTGCGCCTCGTCCAGACTCGAGTACCCAAAGCTTGTCGTTATGCCAGCGGGGTGAGTGAGGCATCGAAAGACCAACGGTGATTGGCGCGCCACCTTCGATGTCGAGGATCGCACCACCAGCGGCTTTGTCCTCGCGCCAACCGTTGGGCGTGTCGGTCATGCCAAGCACGGTGACGTACTTCGGATGGCCATTGACCATTGCCAGGCCATTGAGGTGACAGCGATCGTCGGCCGAGAGGCCGGAAATGAATTGTGGGCGCCACTGCGGAGCGAAGGAGTTTTCGCGGTCGAACTTCACTAGGCATGAGAAGCGCGTGGCAACGGCCCAAAGTTCGCCGTCGGCGTCGTAGCCAAGATCGTGAATACGAATGTCGCCCGTGGTGTGACCGCGGCGCGGCATGTAACACGCGTCGATACGGCCTTCGGGATCGATCGTGGAAGCAGCAGCCTGTTGGTTCCAGAACTCCCAGACCGTGGTCTTGGTGCCGAGCGCCAACTTCGCGCCTTGCACGGCAACACCCATGGGGCTTGGGAAGTAGCGAAGGTGAGTGTTGACTTTGTCGCCATCGCGACGAACGAGAACGAGACGACCGCTTTGGTAGGTGGTCACTGCGAGAGAGCAATTCGCTGCTTGAAGGATGCTGGCGAACGAACCAGTGAACACACTCGAGAAATCGGTGGGGATTGCGCCATCGGGTTCTTCAGTGAGCCCGACCTTCACTGCCTCGGCCGAACGAGTCTTCGAAGGCTGGATGGGCGGAGGATCTGCGAAAACATCGTGAGCGCGAACGGCAACGGGATCAACGATGTCCCAGACCTTCTTCATCTCTTCAGCGTTGCGCTCCCACTTTGAAGCCTGAGGTGCTTCGAGGGTTGTTGCCGAAATGGGAAGTTCACCGCCGGTCTCGGTGTCCCAAGTGAGATCGAGATTGGCGCACAGACGTGCAAGCTCGGCATCGGGATCGGCGAGCAACGCGGAATAACTCGTCACGCACCAACGATCGGGGTCAAGTGCTTCAAGATCGTCAAGCAACGTTGTTGTCGCGGTTACCCACTGATTTGCGACAACTTCAGGAAGCGACTTGCCAATGAGATCGCGCCATCCGGGTGTGAGAAGCAGAGACCAGCGATCGCCGGTCCATTCCGGAAGATCGGGGTAGGTAACAAATCGACCGGAGCGCCATGCATCGAGCATGCTGCTGATGGTTTCGCGAGGATCGCGCCACAGGTACACAAACTTTGCGTCGGGATAGGCCGCAGCAAGAAATGGAATGCGCAGAGAATTCTTCGGCGTCTTTTCGATCATGCGCACCACTGAGCCGGGCTGCACTGGTTCGCCATCGCGGTTCTTCAATCGGCGAACGAATGAACCGCTGAGTTTCTCGACGACCTCAGGAGTGATGTCGTCTTCGGTAAGGCGGTTGGAATCCCAACCATGCGACGCAGGCGCGAGGGCGGGGAATGCCTCAATGAGCTGATGGCTTTCGCCACCGATTGTGTAGGACTCTTTGGCGCGCATCATCGCTTCGAACAACATCGTGCTGCCCGATCGCGGCGAAGAAATGATGAACACCGGTCGGTCAAGCGTGATCGGATCGCCGATCTGCTTGGGTGCTGGCATTGCGGGAACTGCTGGAGCTGGTGCAGCGGTAGGCGCGGGTGCACCCTCGGGTGCGGCGGCAACGGCAGCGCCCATACCGCTCGGTGCAGCAACGGCGCCAGGTTGCGACACTGAAGGACGAAGTACCAGCTGTCGGATTGCTTCGTTGACCTGAACGGTGTTGGGAAGTGCTTGGGGATAGGGGTCAACGACTGCATCGGCCTCATCGCGAAGTTTTGCGTACGAGTCGAATCCTTGCGGGTTGTCACCAAAGTGAGCCCAGCACGCTTTCCATGACCGCCGGAACGGGATGAGTGCTCTATCGAGTTCAACGGCGCGATCAAGATCGACCTCTGCGAATTGATGAAGGATGTTCGCGAGCGTTTGGTCGATTTCTGCCGAAGGCATGACGGTTGGTTGGTTCATCGTTTCGAATGCGATCGATGTGACCTGTTGCACCTGAGGCAGCGGTGAGTTGGGATCAGCCGCACCCGTTTGCCGATCGATGAGTGACCAGAACCCTGCACCACCGACGGTGTCGATGACGAGATGAATGCGCGGAGCGTTGACGGGGTTTTCAACTCGGTGTGGTTCCCACGTATCAAACACCCAACACGATCCCGGTTCCATGTGAATGGATTCATCGTCGACGTGAAAGAGCACGGCAGGGTCGGTGATGATCGGAATGTGAACGCGAAGGTGATCCCACCAATATCGGTTGGTGTCGACGTGGGATTTCACTTCGGACTCGATGTCGATACGCATCAAGCGGGTGCGGCCGATCGGGCAACCGAGGCCTGTGAGTCCTGCCATGACATTCACGATTGCGGGCAATGTCTCAAGGTGAGGTGTCGGCCGCATCGGCCCGATGACAGCGTCATTGTTGGGATCGCCCATGACGGAAACGAGCGGTAGCGCACTGTTGCCGGGCATGCCCTCGGGGTGGGGGCGCCATACATCCTCGGGAATTGCGCTGACCTCGGCGATGAGGGCGTTGATGTCGCTGCTAATCGGCAATCGAACGATCGGTTGGTCAAGGCGCATGTGATTCTCCGAGAAGCGGTCTGCGCAACTTATCCCGACAGAAGGGTGGTACTAAAGGTGAACCTTTCTTCAAAGCGACTTCCACAGGATTCTTGTGAGTTACGGAACTGGGCATGGCAGTCTGAACGGATGACAGAGACGCTTTGGGGGTTGGTGGCATCGGTAGCGGACGAACATCCGAACCGAGTTGTCGCTGTTGATGATTACGGGCGTTCGCTGACTTCGTCGCAGTTGCGGGACGAAGCGGAGTCGGTCGCTGCCGGACTTGTGGAACTTGGAATGAGTCCGGGTTCCATCGTGTCGTGGCAGTTGCCCACCACGCTGGAATCAGCCGTGATGCTGGCAGCCTGTGCCCGTCTCGGAGTTGTTCAGAATCCGATCATCCCGATGCTTCGACATGCCGAAGTTGGTCACATCGCAGGACAAATTCGAACTGATCTCCTCATCGTTCCGAAGCAATGGCGTGGTTTCGATCATGAAGCAATGGCGGCCGAACTTGGCCTCCGTTCGTGGTCAGCGGACTACGAAGCATCGCCAACTGCTTCAACGCCAATGCGATTGCCTTCGGGTGATGTCTCGCAACTTCCGGCGCCGCCAACAACTAATGATGACTGTCGTTGGATCTATTTCTCCTCCGGAACAACTGCTGCGCCCAAGGGAGTTCGCCATAACGACATTGGAGCGATCGCATCGGGGGCATCGCTTTCGGAACGTCTCGGTTTCGGACCTACTGACGTCTATCCAATCGCATGGCCATTCACGCACATCGGCGGAATTGCAATGTTGGTGACGTC
>WLOT01000090.1 GCA_009699125.1 Actinomycetota bacterium | reverse complement strand
GCAAATCGATCTGCGTGGTGTCGCCAGTAATGACGACCTTCGAACCAAACCCAATGCGAGTAAGGAACATCTTCATCTGTTCCGGTGTGGTGTTCTGCGCTTCATCAAGAATGATGAATGAACCGTTCAGCGTGCGACCGCGCATGAATGCAAGCGGCGCAACTTCCACTGTGCCTCGTTCCAACATGCGTTGCGCACCTTCGGCATCGAGCATGTCGTACAGCGCGTCATAAAGCGGACGCAGGTACGGATCGACCTTGGCCATCATGTCGCCAGGCAAGAAACCCAGACGCTCTCCCGCTTCAACGGCAGGACGAGTGAGGATGATGCGGTCAACTTCTTTTGCCTGCAGCGCCTGCACCGCCATCGCAACCGCGAGCCAGCTCTTGCCGGTACCAGCAGGACCAACACCGAAGGTGACGATGTTCTTGCGGATGGCATCGATGTAGCGCTTCTGTCCGCTGGTCTTTGGGCGAACCATGCGACCGCGTGCGCTGCGCAACACATCGGTAGTGAGCACTTCGCTCGGGCGTTCGTCGGCCTTCACCATTTCAATACTGCGACGAACCGACACGGGCTCAAGCACCTGACCCTGCTGAAGAAGAACGACAAGTTCCTCAAACAACTTGCCAACCATTCCGGCCCGATCGCCAGACACCGTGATCTCGTTGCCGCGCACATGGACGTCAGCTTCGGGAAAGGCATCTTCAATAAGTAGAAGCAACTCGTCGCGCTGACCGAGAAGGCCGGTCATGAGGTGGTTGCCGGGGACATGGACGTTGACAGTTGTGCTGGGCATCTGGCTCGTAATCCTAGAAGGGCCGGACGGCTCATCCCCCATGGAGGCACGAGGGCCGATCATCCCGAGATGGACGCCGTTACCGATCCCGCTCTCCGCCAACTGCTTGACTCTGCCCGCAGGGCCGATTCCGCACGATCCCGAGCAGGCTTTGGTGCACTCCATCGGCACCGAGGCGAGGACGCAACGCCGCTTGGGCTCTTGGCGAACCTCGCCGAATGCAACGCCTTTGTGCTGCTCTCGATGAGAGGTGGGTTCGAACGGCGAGGAACGATTTCCACCGCTGGCCCCGGAGGAATTGAGGTCGTGACGAGCACATCAGTTACATCCCTCATTCGAACAGCCTCCATTTCGTCAGTGCGGAGTGCCACTCGCCTCCGGCTGGACGGCGACGGCGCACCTCAGACCTCGCACTCCTGGCCTTCACTTCTTGCATTGCGAATCGAACACGACGATCAGCTCTCGGTCGTTATCAACAAAGAGCTCATCACAGGGCGCGTCCGAAGCCTCAGCCGCTCACTCCTCGCTCTCGACACCCCCGACAACGGCGTGGTCTATGCAGTGGTCGAAGCAATCGATGAAGTGTCGATACGTGTTCCTGGTTCAATCCGACAGGACTGAACAAAGACATCGACGTCGCTGCGCTTCAGTCGAATCACACGGCCAAACCGATACGCCGGCAGGCGACCTTCATCGATAAATCGGTACAGCGTGCGCGACTGCACCCCGAGATAATCCGCAGCATCGGCCGTGCTCATCCAGTCGATCGTTTCGCTCATCAGGCTCACGAAGGTACGTGAACCCATCGCCTGAAGAAATGGGTCACGCGACCTCTTCCCACCGAACGTCGCTCTACGTACCGTGCCGCCCCCACAACGAATGAGACAACCGGAGAGCAAACGAGATGCGCCGTTCCCACGCAACATCACCTAAAGCGCAGCACGATGCTGCTCCCACAACCAAGCGTCGAATCAGCATCCGAACACCACGAAAACCAAACAGTCGAACAATCGTAGGGAGTCTCCTTGTGAGCACTGCCGCTCTCGCCGCATTCCTCACCGTCACCGGAGCTGGCGGCACTCCACAGCAGACCATTGTCGTAACCCGCCGAGCACTTGCTGCCGGGGAACGCCTCGATAGCTCAGCGCTTTCCACGACGGCCGTCGAGAAACGCACCGCCGACTCGCTCCACGGGTTTCTCTCCGTCGATGCGTTGGCAGGTGCCGTGGCCTTAGCCCCAATCGGAGAGGGAGAGCTTGTTCAACGAAGCGCAGTCCTTACCGGAGGACCAAACGAACCGACGCGCGAATTTTCCTTTCCCGTCGAGCGCGAGCGCGCCCTTAATGGAGACCTTCGATCAGGTGAGCGAGTCGACGTCTTAGCCACCTACGGCTCCGGAGCCGATTCAACCACCACAGTCCTGGCGCGTGATGCAGACGTCATCCGAATTGCCGACGCAAAGTCGGGCAGTCTCGGCGCGTCGGGGAAACTCATCATCACCCTCGCCCTCGCGTCAGCTGACCAATTGCTCGATGCGGTTCACGCCGCGCAAGTTGCTTCGATCACCGTCGTTCGATCGACCCTTGCAGGTGACACCGTTGGCACACGGTTATCCACAACCGGCCCACTCGCTCGATCATTGGCAGGCCGATGATGAACGACGAACACTTTGTCGTACTCGGCGTTGCCCGTCCACGTGCAAAGTGGATGGCCGATATCGGGCGCTGGGCGAATACCTCAATGCTGCCAATCGAATTTATTCGGTGCGTCTCCGTTGACGAGGTTCGATCCCGCCTCCATTCCGATCGTCGATTTTCCGCGCTACTACTCGGAGAGGACTGCATCGGCGTTGATCGCGACGTCATCGAGGCCGCTCGCGATGCAGGTTGCGTCCCAATCGTTCTCACAGATGCAGTGCCGCGTCGTGACTGGCGCGGGCTCGGTGCTGCTGAGATGTTGACGCAACCTGTCACTCCGGAGGTACTTCTCGCCGCTCTTCGCGATCATGCGATCGGGGTTGATCATCGGCCAATGCTGAATCGTGCCGATTCGCCACTCGACATTTCGACAAATGGCTACCTCGTCGCCGTTCTCGGTCCGGGCGGGACCGGAACATCCACCACAGCAATGGCGATCGCTTCACATTTCGCGACACAGCCGCAATATGACAACGACCCCGCAAAGAACCGAGTCGCCCTCATCGACGCGAGTCTCAACGCAGATCAAGCACTTCTTCACGATCTCGGCGATGTTGTTCCCGGGCTTCAAGAACTTGTTGACCTCCATCGCACGACGAATCCAACGAACGACGATGTTCGAAACTTCTTTTGGTTCAGTCCGCGACACGGATACGACGTTCTCCCTGGGCTACGCCGACACCGTGATTGGTCAACCCTCCGGCGCCGAACGACGTTGGCCGCGCTGACCTCGATCCATCGTTCGTTCGACTTCATTGTTGCCGACACCGATTGCGACTTCGAAGGCGAATCTGAAACTGGATCGATCGATGTTGAAGATCGCAATCTGCTCTCCCGCGAACTCGCAGGTAACGCCGACCTAGTTGTTCTTACAGCGCGTGCGGGCACGAGTGGTTTGAGTAGGACTCTTCGCGTCTTGCGCGACCTCGTGGAACTTGGTATCGAAACCGAGCGGATACTTCTCGTCATTCTCGGCGCACCGCGCTCAACTAGGCATCGGTCAGAGCTCTCACGGTCGGTCCTTCGCCTCTTCGACGAAGCCGTTCCTTCGCACGCTCTTTCGACCCCGGTGATGGTTCCGATCCGTCGCGATCTTGAGCCGTTCATTCATGACGGAAGTCCGCCACCTCGATCCGCGCTTGGGTCCATAACTGCTGCGGTCTCCGAACGCCTTCTCCAACTTGACCCAAAGAATTCCCGTCCGATGTTCCACGCAACCCCTATCGCAATCATCCCTGGACACCTCGGGAGGACCGCATGAACATCGCACCACTTCTCGATATCGAAACAGCAGTGCAATCTCGGGCCAAGGACGACGCCATCGATCTCGCAACTCCGGGCGGACACGAACAGTTGCGCGCCCTCATCGATGATGAGTTACGGCGCTGGGAAGACGACGTTCGTCGCGGTCGTAGATCCGTTGCCATCACCAATCCCGACACGCTCGCTTCGCGTGCATGGCGAAATCTTGTCCAATACGGCCCACTCACTGACCTCCTCGACGACTCGGACGTTTGGGAAATCGAAATCAACGCGCCGACTGAAATATTCGTAAAACGTCACCGTGGATCCAGCGGCTACCACCACGAAACGTTCCACGATGACGAACACGTCATTCGCACACTCACCAAACTTCTCAATGACTCTTCGACAAGCCATCGCAAACTCGATTCAACGGAGGGTCTTCAAGATGCACAACTCGACGACGGCTCACGACTTCACATCGTCCACGGCGATCTGGCTCGTGGCGGCCACCTCATGGTCAACATCCGACGATTCACAGGTGTGCCATTCACACGTCTCGATCAATTAATTGCCAACGACACACTGAGCGCGAACGCAGCAACATTCCTTGCTGCCGCTGTTCGATGTGGGGCCACTGCGCTCTTCGCGGGTGCACCTGGATCCGGGAAGACCACACTCCTTTCCTGCTGCTTAGGTGAACTTGATCCATCACGACGAGTCGTCATTGCCGAAGAGGTCTTTGAGGTCGATGCACCGCTTCCAAATGTGGCCAGTATGCAAACGCGCGCTGCTCGCGCCGACCGTCCCTCCGTTGATCTCCGCCGCCTCGTCGCGGGTTTTCTCCGGATGGCGCCCGATATCGCCGTTGTTGGCGAGGTAAGAGACCGAGAGGCGCTCCCTCTCTTGCTCACCCTTTCCTCTGGCATCAAAGGCTTTACAACAATCCACTCTTCCAACGCCCGCGGCGCACTATCGCGTTTGAGGTTCCTTGCCGAACTTTCCGATGCCGGATCGCTCCCGCATGGCGCGCTCACAACGCTCGTTTCCGATGCCGTCGACCTTGTGGTGTTTAGTCATCGAACATCCAGCGGACCTCAGGTCAGCGAAATCATCGCCGTAGAGGAGCAGCTGGTCGATGCATCAAGCGGAGCATTCACCGTCACTGACCTCTTCACTCGCCGATCCCCTTCCGAGCCCTTGACGTGGACCGGCCTGTTGCCACAACGTCTTGCTCATCTATTTTCCGCAGCCGGGAACGATCTCGGAACGGTCCTGCAATGACTGCACTTCTCCTCGCCATCGTGGCCAGCTACGGAGTTCATCTTCTCTACACCGCCGGCCTTCTTGGTTGGTCCGGAGTCAGCCCAGCGCCCACAGTTTCGGAAGCGAAGCGAACCCGACGCACGAGAGCGGAATGGATGACACAAGCCGGTCTTGGCTCAGTTGCGCCGAACGAATTCCTCCTTGCGATCAGTTCCATGTTTCTCCTCGGAGCGCTGCTCGCGCTTGCACTCTTCGGCTCAGCAATTCCCGCGATCGCCGGAGGTGTTTTCGGCGCATCGTTCCCGATCGCCGCATATCGCCAACGCCGTCGAAATCGTCTCGCAGTCGCACAAGACGCGTGGCCACGGATGATTGAGGAACTTCGACTCCTCACCTCTTCAGTCGGACGATCACTTCCCCAGGCGTTATTCGAAGTCGGCGCAGCCGGCCCCGAGATCATGCGTCCCGCGTTCAGCGCGGCGCAGCGCGAATGGATGTTGACAACGGACTTCGAGAAGACACTTCGCGTACTGCGCCAACAGCTCGCCGATCCAACATGCGATGCGACCTGCGAAACGCTGCTCATCGCTCACGAACTCGGCGGAACCGGAATCGATCGTCGTCTTGCCGATCTTGCCCAAGACCGTCGCGACGACGTCTCGTATCGCAAAGATGTTCGAGCACGACAATCCGGGGTCCGATTTGCTCGGAGATTTGTACTACTCGTTCCCCTCGGGATGGCTGCTGCTGGATTAGCCGTCGGCAATGGCCGGAGCTCATACACAACACCAATCGGTCAACTCGCTGTTCTCAGTGCGCTCATCATGATGGCGGCGTGTTGGCGATGGGCCGGACGCATGCTGCGCCTACCCACCGAAGATCGAGTGTTCGAACGATGAGGCAACCACTCGCTGTTGTCCTGCTGCTTGCCTGGCTCGGGCTCACATTGCTCCTCGGGCAAATGCGTTGGTTTCGACGACGTCCCCTGATTGATCGGATGCGGCCATACGTCTTTGGACTCTCTCACCCCTCTGATATCGAAGAAAGCAACTCACTCGTTCGAGTACTCGGCCCCCTGGCCCGAGACTCCGGGGCCGCGATTGCAAAGTTCTCAGGTGTCAACGAGGACCTCGCCACTCGGCTCGAGCGCATTCACAGCTCGTTCGACCCAACCTCATTTCGTCTTCGACAACTTGGTTGGTCTGTTGCTGCAGCCAGCGCAGCTGTTTTGATCGCCATGGCAGTCGAACCTCCCGTGCCAGTACTTCTCCTACTTGTCGCAGGTGCACCTGCCCTCGCGTTCCTCATTGTCGAATCTCAACTGTCTCGACAATCGAGCGAATGGAAACGGTCGCTTGTTCTTGAACTCCCCGTCGTTAGCGAACAACTCGGAATGTTGCTCTCTGCCGGTTACTCACTCGGCGCTGCCCTTCAACGACTCTCCAAACGTTCGAACGGCGCCGTTGCACAGGACCTCAAGCGGGTGGTGACGCGCATTCAACATGGAATCGACGAGAACACCGCACTTCGTGAATGGGCGACCACTGCTGACGTGCCGGCTGTCGGGCGACTTGTTGGCGTCCTTGCCCTGAATCGCGATGCCGGCGATCTCGGCCATCTCATAACTCAAGAAGCGCGAGCCGTACGCGCAGAGGTTCACCGAGAACTTGTCGAGACAATCGAGAAACGGGGACAGCAGGTCTGGATTCCCGTCACCGTTGCGACGTTGGTGCCAGGTCTCCTCTTTCTCGCTGTTCCGTTCACTGAAGCACTTCGCCTTTTCACCACCACCTGAGTAGGCGCAACACCTCCAGCCAGATCCCCAGTCCCAAAACAAGGAGCAGTCATGCAGCAGAACCTCGACGAGACATTTGAAACTCATGACGTCGCGACGACGTCGGCGAAGCATCGACGATTCAAAGGCGATCACGGCGAGGGCGTCATCTCGGCCGCTATCGCTGTCCTCATCATGGCGTTTCTTGGCGCCGCAATGTGGGTTGGCTTCCAGCAAATGTGGAAAACGACTGAAGCGACCACCAATGACAAGATCACGCAGATCGGATCCGAATGACTCGAGGCCACGTGAGTCGTTCCCACCGGGCCGGCTCCGATCTCGGGGCCGGCCTCATTTCCACGATTGCGGGGCTGCTCGTGTTCCTCGCCCTCTTGCTTTTCGCAACACAAACATTGATTGCGCTTTACGCACGATCGGCGACAACAAGCGCTGCATATGAAGGAGCTCGTCTAGTTGCGGGAGCCAGAACGCCGCACGATGTCTCGCCGATCCCCGATGAGGCCCGATCTCGTGCCGAATCAACTATCCGCTCTCAACTTGGTTCGTTCGGAAATCGCATCGAACTCGATTGGTCGACAAGCACTTGGGAGACAGTCGCGCTCACGGTTCGAGCCCGTCCTCCCAGTTTTCTTTGGGACAGTCTGAGAGGAAGCGGCGCGCCACGAATCGAGCGAACTGTCCGCGTCCGTGTCGAGCAACTCCAGTGAGATACCAACGGCTTCGCGGGAATCACGGACAGGTC
>WLOT01000009.1 GCA_009699125.1 Actinomycetota bacterium | reverse complement strand
GCCCTTCACGCTCTTCAACGTGACGGTTGACGACCTTTGCGCCAGCGCTCTTGCCACCATCGGGAACCGCAATGGTCTCGACTGCAGCTGCGCCGCCGCCAGCGGACTCAGCGACGAATGACTTCGGACGCACGAGCACCAGGTGCGGACCAGCGGCGGTGAAGGTGGTCTTCACGTCGGTGGTGCCGCCGAACACCGGCTCGGTGGTGACGAGGCTTGACCCGTCGACCTCGAGGTCAGTGTTGTTGGTGATCACGGTGCGATCGAGCTTGGCCGAGAGACGACCAGCGATGTCGCGACCGATGTAGGAGGTAGCAGCGATGATCGCGTCGGGGGCGTTGCCACCCTCGACGAGAGCAGCGATGGCACCCGACACCGGAACGCCCGGAAGCGCACCAGCGAGATCGCCGGTTGTGTACACCTTGGATGCGCCGAACTCGCCGAGCTGGCCAGCAATCGCGTCGGCGTCGCCGCCGGCGTAGATCGCTTCAACCGTGTCGGCCAACGAACGGGCCTTGGTGAGAAGTTCAAGTGTGGTTGTGGTGACCTTGCCGTCGTTTGCTTCGGCGAGCACCCAAATCTTCGTAAGAGCCATGATCAATTCCTCCTAGAGAACCTTGAGGTCGTCGAGGAACGCGACGATCTTCTCGGCGGCGGTGCCATCGTCTTCGAAGACCTCACCAGCCTCGCGAGCGGGAGCTTCAGTGATTGACACGATCTGCTGACCGGCCCCGGCCCAACCGACCTGACTGGCATCGAGACCAAGGTCAGCAACGGTGAGCGTGTCGACCGGCTTGGACTTGGCCGCCATGATGCCCTTGAAGGACGGGTAACGCGGTTCAACAACACCAGCGGTCACCGAAACAAGAGCGGGAAGCGGGCATTCGACATCGTCGTAACCAGCTTCGGTCTGACGCTGGATCTTGACAGTGCTTCCTTCAACACTGATCGACTTCGCGAAGGTGACTGACGGGAGGTCGAGCAATCCTGCGATCTGCTCAGGAACCGTTCCGGTGTAACCGTCACTCGATTCGGTCGCGGTGAGAACAAGGTCTGCACCTTCGACACGCTCGATGGCCTTGGCGAGCACCTTGGCAGTTGCGAGTGCGTCGCTACCAGCGAGCGCATCGTCACTGACGAGGATCGCCTTCGCAGCACCCATGGCAAGCGCGGTACGTAGACCGGACACTTCACCATTCGGAGCCATGGAGACGAGCGTGACTTCACCGCCACCGGCAGTGGTCACAAGCTGCAGCGCCATCTCAACACCGTACGAATCAGATTCGTCGAGGATGAGCTTGCCGTCTCGCTTCAGGGTTTTAGTAGTGGGATCCAACGCACCAGGATCAGCCGGGTCCGGGATCTGCTTGACACAAACGACAACGTTCATAGGGCGAATCCTGCCCGCAGAATGGGGTCGGGGCCAAATCACACGGGGACTTTGTTCGGGATCTGTTGCTGAGACGTCACCTTCGGGGCTCCGCTACGGTCAAAGTCCTTGTGAAGATGCACCTCATCGTCAATCCATCGGCCTCTTCGGTCACCGCCCGGGGACGGGTGGTCATCACCAAAGCCCTCGCTGCGGACCACCAGGTCACCGTGTCGGAAACGGCTCGTCGGGGGCACGCCACTCGTCTCGCCGCCACTGCCGCGGCAGATGGAGCCGATGTCGTCGTCGTACTTGGGGGCGACGGAACACTCAACGAAGCGGCGAACGGACTCGCAGGAACTGCCACGGCACTTGCTGCAGTTCCTGGCGGATCAACCAATGTCTTTGCTCGAACACTCGGCCTTCCAGATGACCCCATCGAAGCCACAGGCGCACTTCTTGATGCACTTGCCTCCGACTCGATTCAACGCATTGGGCTCGGTTCGGTCAATGGTCGCTATTTCTTGTTTCATGTCGGGATCGGATTCGACGCAGCGGTTGTTGCCGAAGTTGAACGGCGCGGTTCGCTCAAGCGATGGGCGAACCACGCGCTTTTCGGTTGGGCCGCGTTCGACACATGGCTGCGCAAGTACGACCGCAAGCGCGCGCACTTCAGTGTTCGCGTCGAGGGGAAACCGACAGTCGACGATGGAATGTTCACGGTCTGTCTCAATACTGACCCCTACACGTTCATTGGCACACGACCGTTCACAATCGCGCCTGAAGCAACACTCGATAGACCGCTAAGCATCGTCACATTACGAACGCTTGATGCAGTACCGCTCCTACGCATCTTGTCGTCAGCACTTGGCTCGGGTCGACAATTACGAAACAGCAAAAACGTGTCGTTTCACGCCGACGTTACGCATGCCGAAATTGATGGCTACGGACCCATCCCGCATCAGGTCGACGGCGATTACCTCGGGGACATCGAACACCTTGAACTTCGATACGAACCCGACGCACTTTCACTCGTCGTTCCGCGCACTAATTCTCGCTGAGCACCTCGCGACACAACCGCGGCACGTTGGTGATTATCGCGTCGACGCCGGCCTGAGAAAGTGCTCGCATCAAAGCAGGATCATCAACTGTCCAGACGTTCACCGCGATACCTAACGAATGAGCGCGTTCGACGAACATTCGGTCAACAAAGCCGTGCCATGGGTTAATCGCCACATGTCCACCCGCCGCTGCTCGATCGAGATCGACGTCAACTGCAGCGCCATCGGCGTTGAGGAGTCCGGTGGGAATCGATGGTGCGAGTCCGCGCACACGATCGACGATGTCATGATCGAACGAGGTGACCAGGAACTCTCGAGTTCCGTCATAGGAAAGAAGTAACTCGACCACGGCTTCAATGAGTTGAGGTTGGAGAGCAGCAACTCCGTCAGGCTTGATCTCGACGTTGACCGCGAGCGGAGCGCATGCGACGAGTGCCTCTTGCAACGTGGGGATCGAGATCGGCAGTTCTGCTCGGGTCAACTCCCCAAGAGCCCGACCGTCAGACAAAACGGGATCGTGATGGACCACGATTTCGCCGTCGGCGGTGAGGTGGGTATCGAGTTCAACCCATTCAGCGCCTTCGACAACCGCTTCTGCGAACGCCTCGACCGTATTTCCGGGAGGACAAGCAGCAGAAGCTCCCCGATGTGCCACGACCTTTGTCATGTGCCCACCGTAGGTGTTTGAACTGATTGGTTTTCGTCAAACTCCACCTTTGTGGTTTCGGTGTCATTTGTCACATTGCCGAAGCGAACATCAAACCCACCGCGGCATCGCGGGCGCTGACCTCAGCATTTGCAAAAACCCCTTGCGCGTGGTTTGGGCCACAAGTACGTTCTCGCCCCTCAGCCACACACGTCCGGGTCCGTTCGAATCACTTCTCGATTCTCACGGTGCGGAGAGGTGGCATGAACACACATCCCACGGATCGGCCGGAAAACCGTTTCGTGACCACCGATCCTGGAGGAACCGTGGCCCTGACCGCGCCCCATTCAATGACCCTGAACGCAATCGCCGACGATTGGCGTGACCAGTCCGCTTGCCGTGACACCGATCCCGATCTTTTCTTTCCGGTCGGCACCACCGGCCCAGCCATCGAGCAGATCGACAACGCCAAGGCCGTGTGCACCGACTGCGAAGTTCGCCAGCCCTGCCTCGATTTCGCCCTCGCCACGAACCAAGACTCGGGCATCTGGGGTGGAACCTCTGAAGAAGAGCGTCGCAAGCTTCGTCGTCAGTGGCTTGCCGCTCGCCGCAAGGCATCCTGAATCTCCGAGTCTCTGACTCAGTGTGGCGGCCTCCCTTCGGGGAGGTCGTTGTCGTTTTCGCCAGAGTTCGTCAGATGCCGTTGCTAGCGGCGAACCGGGACCGAGATCCGAACAGCGGTACCAGGACGGTCGCTGGTGCCCTCTCCGGCCGAGAACCCGATCGTTCCACCCAATTCCGTTGTGACGAGCGTACGAACGATCGAGAGCCCTAACCCGGTGCTGTCATCAATCGTGAAGCCCGGTGCAGTGCCAACCCCGTTGTCAGTGACGGTCACACGCAAACGTGTGCCGGTGTTCTCGAGTTCAACTATCACCGTGACGTCATCGCTTGGCCCCGCCGGGAACGCGTGATCAACGACGTTCTGGAGAAGCTCGGTGAGCACCACCGCAAGCGGTGTTGCCACGTCGGCCGGGAGAATGCCCGCATCGCCAACCACCGTGAAACGAATTGGACGATCGGGCGAGATGAGGCCTTCCTCCACCATTCGCACGAGCGGTCGAACGATTTCGATAAAGGGAACGTCGTCGCCGATCGTGATCGACAACGTTTCATGAACAAGGGCGATCGAACGAATACGTCGAACCGATTCCTCAACCGCGGCTTTTGCCTCGGGCGATGACAAACGTCTTCCCTGCAATCGAAGCAGGGCAGAGATTGTCTGCAGATTGTTTTTTACGCGGTGATGAATTTCACGAATCGTTGCGTCCTTCGACAACAACATGAGATCACGCCGGCGCAGTTCCGAGATATCGCGCATCAACACGAGCGCACCGGTCACAGTTCCATCGGCAACCAGCGGAACGATGCGCAGAAGAATCGTGACGTTTGGACCGCGTTCTATTTCCTCGGCGGTTGGACGAGCAAGTGCAAACGCGGCTTGCACTGGAGAATCAGGAAGGCCGAGTTCGCCAAACCGTTCGCCTTCTGAGTTTGCGTGCACTCCGATTCTGTGGAGCGCAGAAATTGCATTTGGTGATGCAAACTGAACTCGCTGTTCCGCATCGAGCACCATCACGCCGTCACCGACGCGTGGCATAACGACACCGCGTTCTTCTTCGCCTGAAAACGGAAAGCCGCCATCGGCAACCATTTCAGCGAAGCGATTGAAGACGTCGAGATAGGTCCGCTCGAGGATCCCGTCCTGCCGGGCAACAATTTGATTCGCGTCTCGCGTCAGTACTGCGATCGTGCGACCGCCGAACGTGACAGGAATGCAGGTTTCGCGCACCGGGCCTTCGATTGCACCAGGCGGAATCTCTCCCTCGGCAAATTCTCCGGTTGCAAAGGTGCGATCGACAAGTGGCCGTTCTGCAGCCGTGACAACGCGACCGACCCAGTCGTTTGTGAAAAGAGTCTGGCTCGTAGTCGGACGAATCTGCCCGAGGACAACCATTGAGCGTTCGTCATCGGCACTTCGGTCGCGACCGAACAACATGAGATCGGAGAAACTCAGATCGGCAAGCAAACCCCACGTGCCAAGCAAACGTTGAAGGTGATCGGTTTCTGCCGCGGTGAGGCGCGACCGTTGTTCAGCGAGCTCCGCCAGATTGGCCATTGGAGCGAGGCGGCGGGATCAGCCCGCGCCGAATCCGATCCGGCGTTCGCTATCAGAGGTGCCCAACTCGATGTACGCGATCTTTGCGGAAGGGACAGCGATGTCACGACCGTGACGGTCGGTCAGCCAAAGAACACTGGTGGCGTCGGCCAATGCAGCATCGATCGACGCGCGCACTTCAGCGCGATCGACATTGGATGACATCTCAATCTCGATTTCCTTGGGTGTCTGTTGCACACCGATGCGAACGTCCACGAAGTTCCTCCTGTACGAAACCGACCTGATGGCCAGCGCCTCATGCTAGGTCGCGAGACCGAGCCTTCATCCCAGCAACTTGAGTCCAGCGTTATACCGGCGAGTCGGGGCGAGTTCCAAGTCGATGACCTCGGCCAGCGCACGGATCGCAACCGCTGCTTCGCTCTCAGGCTCGACAGCCACAACCGGGCGGCCATCGTCGGAACCCTCACGGAGTGCAGGCACCAAAGGCACCTGACCCACGAAGCGAACATCGAGCCGCTCGGCCAATTCAGCACCGCCACCAGCACCGAAGAGTTCGTAGCGCTTGCCGTCATCGCCGGTGAACCATGACATGTTTTCGATCACGCCCTTGACCTCGATGTTGACTTTTTCCGCCATGAACGCGGCGCGCTGCGCAACCTTCTGCGCTGCCTGCTGCGGCGTGGTGACGACGTACAGCTCGGCGCGCGGCAGGAACTGAGCGATCGACAACGCGATATCGCCGGTACCTGGCGGAAGATCAACAAGCAGGAAATCGGGTTCATCCCAGAACACATCGGTAAGAAACTGTTCGAGAGCCTTGTGAAGCATGGGGCCACGCCAAATGACGGGCTGATCTTCTTCAACAAAGAATCCCATCGAGATACAACGAACGCCGTGTGCTTCGGGCGGCACGATCATTTCATCGATGATCGTTGGCGTGTGATCCACACCGAGCATGCGCGGAATCGAAAATCCCCACACGTCGGCATCGACGACCGCGACCTTGTGCCCGCGTTGGGCAAGAGCGATCGAAAGGTTCGTCGTGATTGATGACTTACCGACACCGCCCTTACCTGAGGCAATAAGCAGAACGCGAGTGCTGCTCGAAGGATCGGCGAATGGAATGACACGCCCTTCGGCATGGCCGTGACCCTGATGCGTTCCGGCCGTGGAGGCCGGATCGCCGTGAAGAAGTTCGCGAATCGCCGCGCGCTCTTCGTCGGTCATGACAGTGAAGTCAAGATCGACACGATCGATGCCGTCGAGAGCAACGATCGCGTTGGTGACGCGGTTCTGGATCTCGTTGCGCAATGGGCAGCCTGCGACAGTCAGCGCAATCTGCACCGCCACGACTGGTCCGTCGATAGCGATTCCGCGAACCATCCCGAGATCGACGATGCTCCGGTGGAGTTCGGGGTCCTCAACAGGACGGAGGACCTCGATGACATCGGCATCGGTGATGGGCATTTGGGGGGTCTCTCTTCGGGTCGGGGAATTTCTCCTACGGCGCTAGGTAGAATACCGAGGTGGAACAGGCGACCCTCAGTCCGACCGAGTTCAGCTCGGTGGTTACGGCCATTACCTCGGCCTTTGGCGACCCCACACGCCGTGAGATCTACCTCTTTGCCCGTGCTTCCGACGCCGGCGTGACTGCGAGCGAAGTCGCTGCACAGTTCGATCTCCATGCCAATGTTGCTCGCCACCATCTGGACAAGCTCACCGCTGGCGGATACCTCGAGGTCGCAGTAGCCCGCGGTGGCACCGGAGCTGGCCGCCCTTCCAAGCGCTACACCGCCACGACCAAGGGCGACCATCTCGATCTCCCCGTTCGCCACGACGACGTACTGATCACGTTGCTTGGCCGCGCTCTCGACATGCTCCCGCGCGACCAGGCCGAGGCCATGGCCGAAGAGGTTGGCATCGAATACGGGCGACTCCTCGCCCAACGCCTCGGTCAAGGGGTCGATCAACAACGTTCGATTCAGTCCATCCTGCAAACCGTTGCCGATGCGCTCACCTCGCAAGGTTTCGCCGCACACGCCGAACGTCGCAACAATGAATTGCGCATCGTGTCCGAGCACTGCCCATTCGGCGATGCAGTCATGGCGAATCCTGTCATCTGCGCAGTCGACCGCGGAATGATGAAGGGCATGGTCGCCGAACTTCACGGTGGCGATGCCACCATCGCACTTGAATCGTCAAAGCCCATGGGTGACGACGTGTGCGTTACCTCGCTCGAAGCCTGAGCATCGTGGCTCGCCACTACCTCGATTACGCATCGACAGCGCCTCTGCGAGCAACGGCGCAAGTAGCGCTCGCCGAAGCACTCGCTGTTCAAACGGGCGGATCGCTCGGCGATCCTGGTCGAATTCATCACGAGGGCATGACAGCACGCGTCCTTCTTGAGAACGCTCGCGAACAAGTTGCAGCGCTGCTTCACGCGAAGCAACGGGAAATTATCTTCACCAGCGGAGCAACGGAATCAATTGCAGCAGCGACGTGGGGCGCAGTGCATCGAGCTGTCGAAAACGGCGCAATTCCCAACATCGTGTACGCAGCCGTTGAACACTCAGCGGTCCGACGTTCAAGCGATCTTTTCGCCAAAGCGTTTGGCGGATCCGTTTCCGTCGTCGGGGTCGATTCAGTTGGCCGTGTCGATGTCGACGCGTTTGTCGATGCGCTCACCGCCACAACAGCACTTGCCCATATTCAGTGGGGCAATCACGAGGTCGGAACGCTGCAACCAATCGCCGAAATCGCCGCTGCGTGCAAGGAGCGTGGCATTCTCGTGCATGTCGATGCTGCACAAGCAGTTGGGCATGTCCCGGTTCACCCGAAAGAACTCGGTATCGATCTGCTGTCGTTCAGTGGACATAAGTTTGGCGGTCCAACCGGAATCGGCGGCCTTTGGATCCGCCAGGGCTTGCGCATTGAGCCACTCCTCACCGGTGCCGAACAGGAACGCTCTCGACGCGCCGGGCTCGAAAATATTCCTGCCGCGATCGCACTCGGCGCTGTTGCTGCCGATCTCGACGAATCGGCGCTCAACGCCGAGGCTTCCAACACCCGCAACCTTCTTGCAACTGCGCTCCAACGTTTGACCACAACGCCCGGCATCTCACTTCTGGGCCCGCCCGATGCCGATGCCCGACTCCCCCATCTGATGTGTCTTGCCGTCGACGGCGTTGAACCACAGGGAGTGGTGCTTGGGCTGGACCGACGCGGAATCGCACTGCACTCAGGCAGTTCCTGCGCCTCCGAGGGGCTCGAACCATCGCCTGTCCTTGAAGCGATGGGCGTCGATGCTCAACGATCACTGCGAATTTCCGTCGGACACAACTCCACGATCGACGATATCAACGCGTTATGCAATGAACTTCCGCATGTCGTAAGTGAACTTCGTTCGTTGAGCGCGTAGCCATTCGACGAACTTTTTAAACCTCGCGCCAACGACACCAAATTCGTTGACTACGTTCTCGGTGTGACGATTTTCCTGACTCGCCATGCTCATGCCGGTAAACGCTCTGAGTGGACGGCCGATGACCACTTGCGTCCGTTATCAAAACGCGGCAAAGCACAAGCTGATGGACTTACAAAAGTGGTTGGCAACCTTGTCATCGGCCGCATCATTTCCAGCCCATACGTCAGGTGCATGCAAACGATGGAACCGCTCGCTGAGAAGTTCGAACTCACAGTGCAGAGCTCAGAGGCATTTGCCGAAGGCGCAGAAACAGATGAGGCGTACCAAATTCTTCTTGAACTCGATGAGTTCGACGGCGTCGCATGCAGCCACGGCGACCTCATTCCCCACTTGCTTCGACGTCTTGTCGCCGACGGGATGGAGACCGATGGACCTCTCATCGACCAAAAAGGTTCGACCTGGGTGATCGAATTACGCAACGGGCGACCATTTCTTGGCCGCTATGTTCCGCCCTCGGCCTAACGCGAGTTAGTCGCGACGTCCGGCAGCGACATCTTCCTTCACGCCGTTGACCATTGAGATCATGTACATCGGAATGGCATTCATATCGATCGCATCAAGATCGACTTTGGCCGCCGCAAATTCTCCAGCATTGCGTTCGAGGATCGCGCGGAAAACGCGCGCATCGGAAAACGTGGGGTCAGTCGCGATGGCTTCATCGAGATACTTGCGCGCCTGCTGATCGAGTTCTGCGGCAACGGATGCTTCGCTATTGAGAGCAATCGTGTGGAGAACCCAACCCCGATAGGTCATGGCTTGCACGTTTTCAGGCGAGATCTCAAGCGCCTTGTCGTAGGTCTGCACGGCCGACTCAAATTGCTTGAGAGCTTTCGCTGAATCGCCTGCCTGCAACGAGGCTTGCGCCTGCCCGGTGAGCCCTTGCGCCTGAAGGATCAGATTGGCGCTGTCTTGACGTGCATCACCAGTGAGTCCCTGTCCGGGTGCTCGGGTGCCTGCATTGCGGAACACGATCCATCCGGCACCGACCGCCAGCACGCCAACAAGCACCAGGCCCAGTGCAGTGCGTTTCCAATTGCGTTGCGGACGAAGTGATTTCACCGCAGTCGTTCGGTCGTCGATCGCACGAATCGCGGCTGCAGCCCGCGCGGTGTAATCGTCTTTCAGTTCCTTGTAGTCAGAATCGTCGACATCTCCGGCCGCGTGTTCACGTTCGAGGTCTTGCAGAGAACGAAGCAAGAAATCGCGTTCCTCCTCAAGCGCTGCCAAGGCGTCGGGATCAAGATCGCGCCGTCGATTCGACCCAGCCGCAGGAGTCGACGCCAACTTTCCCTTGGCGGACTTTGCTGATGCTGCTTCACGCGCCGCGCGCCGAGCAGCGGTGCCGCCTGTTGACGCAGTCACCTCGACGCTCCCTCGCCATGGGGATCGTTCTCGTCTGTCAGTTCATCAGGATGAAGGGCGGACTCAACAAGTTCACGATCTTCATCAGTTGCGCGCTCTTGTGGCATCGAGGCCCAACGCCGAAAGACAATCACCAACGCAGCGATACCGACGGCAAGCGCAACAATTGGGAGAATCCATACCAACACATTCACACCAGCGGCCGACGGCGTCAGGAGAATCGCCTGTCCATATTTGGCGGCATAGAACGAACGAATCTCGTCGTCGGTTTGACCTTGCTGCACTTGCTCGGCGATCTGGCGACGGATCTCCTGTGACGCCGGCGCATTTGATTCTGCAACCGATTCACCAGAACACACCGGGCACTTCACGGTTCGCGAGATGGAACTGACGCGATCTTGTGCGGTGGGCGCTGATCGTGTGCCGAATACCGCGACAGAAAGTGCCGCAACCGCAACGACAACAACCGCAACCCACGGACCCCAGCGGCGAAGAGGCGATCGCTTTGCAAATGCAGACGTTGAACTCATTTGGTCCCCACACCAGCGATGGCCATACCGCCGTTGTCTGCGATCACTTTGTCGAGTCCATTAGCGGTAACACCGCCGAAGAAGCCAGCGACGACGAGTCCACTAGGCGCAACCATGTACGACTCGGGAACCTTTGTGACGCCGTAGTCAAGAGCGATCAAACCCGTATTGTTCGAAATGACTGGCCACGTGTTGCGTTCCTTCGCCCAATACTCACGAATGGAATCGGCATCGTCGGAGAACGCAACGCTCACGACTTGGACCGGATCACCCTTGTGCGAATCGACGAATTGCTGGATCTGCGGATCCTCAAGACGACATGGCGTGCACCACGTCGCGAAGTAGTTGACCAGGACCCACTCGCCACGATGATTCGCCATGCGGAATGTTGAACCGTCGAGCGTCTCTCCAGCGAAATCGGGTGCAGCTTGTCCAACGATCTGACTTGAGATCGGCTTGCTCGTGCCGCGAGTGGCAAGCAACGCAATGAGTGCCACAAGCACGAGTCCAACAACGATCGCCGCGTTGCGAGCCAGCTTGCTCCCGCCGCGCGGGGAAGCCGTATCGCCCGACGGGGCCGTCATGCGGTGGCTCCGGTCGGTTCCTTTGGCGGTTCAACCGAAACCGGTGCAGAAACCGCATCGAGCGGATTGCGCCGGCGTCCAGGAAACACTGCGAGCAACGTGCCGAAGGCCATCACTGCGCCACCGATCCAGAGCCAGATGATGAGCGGTTGCACGGTGACCCGAATGGTCACGGAACCGTTTTCGCCATCTTTGATATCGATCACTGACAGCGCAACGTCATCAGTGAAGGTCGAACGCACCGAAGGTGTCCCAATCGTTTGATTGCCGTTCGCGAACTTATTGAGCGATGGTGCCCATGGTCCGGTGCCATCGATTCGGATCAGAACCTGATCAACGATCTTGGCCGACTCTTGCTTAATGTTTTGACCTTCGTAGACCAACGTATGACCAGCAAACTGTGCTGATTGTCCTGGCGTCAGTGTGAACTCGGCTTGCCGGACGTAACTGCTGCTCGCTGCAAACGCCACCGCGATGATCACCACGCCAAGGTGAACGATCATTCCGCCGTTCGCGCGCCCAACGAGACCACGCCATCCCTGACGCCGCGTTGCGAGCACAAGTTGGCGACCAGCAGAACCAGCCGCAAAGCCGCCGAGACCAAATGCCAGCACCGGGGCAAACCCGCGGGCGCCCACGACAACGGCGAAGATCATCGAGCCAACACCGATCCACGCAGGCCAAATCAATCGATGGCGCAACAACTCGCCACTGGCTTTCCGCCAAGGAAGAACCGGCGCAATGGCCATCAAGAAGAGCAGCGTCAATCCAATCGGCATCGTCATTCGATTGAAGTACGGGACGCCTACCGAAACCCGATCGTTGTTGATGGCTTCAACAATCAACGGGAACAACGTGCCAAGGAGGATCACGAAGGCAAAGGCTGCGAACAGAACATTGTTCGCGAGAAAGGCTCCCTCGCGAGACAACGGAGAATCGATTCGACCAGGCGATCGCAATCGATCGCCACGCCAACCGATGAGTACAACTGTCGAAAGCACGATGAGAGCAAAGAACGAAATGAGCGCAACACCGACCCCAGATGTGGTGAAAGCGTGAACTGATTCAAGTACGCCGGATCGCGTGATGAATGTGCCAAGAATTGTGAGTGCAAACGTTGCGCACAGCAACGAAATGTTCCAGACCCGCAACATGCCGCGACGCTCTTGCACGAGCACTGAATGCAAATAGGCGGTGCCGGTGAGCCATGGCAGAAACGAAGCGTTCTCCACTGGGTCCCATGCCCAGTAGCCGCCCCAGCCGAGCACTTCATAGGACCACCAGGAACCGAGAATGATTCCAACCGTGAGGAAACCCCAAGCGATGAGTGTCCAGCGACGCGTGGCCAACAACCAACCTTCGCCCACACGGCCTGTGATCAACGCAGCGATTGCGAATGCGAATGGAACCGTGAATCCGACGTAACCGAGGTACAGCATCGGCGGATGGAAGGCCATAAGCGGATGGTTCTGCAGCAACGGATTCGGTCCGGGGCCATCGAAACCGACTGGCGGCGAAAAGCTCTTAAAGGGATTGGCCGGACCAACGAGCATCCAGAAGAAGAAGATGCACACGAGGAGCATCGTGAAAACCGCCCAGCCAACAAGCGGATCAGCAAGGCGCTTTCGGAACTTCAGCACCACCGCCACGAGGTAGCCCCCGAGGATCAGTGCCCAAAGAATGATCGAACCTTCAAGGGCTCCCCACAGCGTTGCGAAGTTGTAGAGCGCAGGCGTTTTCGTTGATCCGTTATCGGCGACGTACTTGACCGTGAAGTCGCGGGTGATGAGTGCTCGTTCCATCGCGAACGCTGCAATGAATCCTCCGAGGAAGACCAGCCCCGCATACCAACGCGACAGCCGCACAAGTTCGGGACGATGACGGATCAGTCCGTAACCAACTGTGACCGCTCCGAGAATCGCTGCAGCAAGACCAAGGGTGACTCCTGCACGGCCAAGTGCGAGATTCACGAGCCGCTCCGGATTGTGGTGACCGGAACGTGTCCGTTCACCTCAGCTTCGTTAAGCCGCTCGGCTTCCTTTTCTTTGTAGACCTCGCTGTGCTTCACGATCATGAGGTCTGAGTCGTAGGTATTCGAACTATCGGCATCGAAGTGCCCTTCGAGCAGTACTGCCTGATTCTCTTTGAACATCTCGGGCGGATCGCCGACGTGATTGACCGTGATGGGGACACCGTTGTAGGAGATTTCAAACGTGACGCCGTCGCCGGTTTGCACGATGGTTCCGGGAACAACAGTGCCTTGCAGACGGAAACGCTTCACACCGAGCGAATCGCGTTGTGCAACAGCTTCGTCGGCGTTTCGGTAGAACGTCGTCGCGCTGCCGAGAGCCTGCACCATTACGAAACCACCGATGGCAATCACTGCGACGAGTAACGCCATCGCGGGAAGACTTACGCGGCGTTTCTTGCGCGGCGCGATGTCAGCGCCATCGCCACCTTCGGAATCGGGCCCGGTACGCGGAGTCAGCTCCATCGACGCTTCTCCGATGGAACCTTTTTGCTTAAGCGGCGACCGCGCACAACGGTGACAAGCGCGTACGCGCCCATGCCGCCAAGAACAAGAGCCCATGACGCAGCGACATATGGCCAAGTTCCGGTGGCTTCAGCGAGGATCAAAGCGTTGCTCACGAGATGACCCCTTCGGCGCGTCGTTCGGCAATTGCCGCATCAAGACCTTCGGCGTCGACCTGTTCTTCGAGCCATGCCACACGGAATCGATGGATGACCATCCAAATGAATGCGAGTGTGAATGCGATGAAGCCCGTAAAGAGCGAAAAGAGCATCAAGCCCTGAATCTCTGCACCGGAGAGAGAAAGCGTTGGTGTCTGGTGAAGGGTGCGCCACCACTGAACCGATTGACGCACGATGAAGACGTTTGGCACGAGGAGCAGCCCGACGATTGCTGCTCGCTTTGCGCGTACTTCGTAATCGGCTGCGAGCCGACGAACGGCGAGATACCCAAGCAGCAGGAGCATGAGCATCGCTTCGGAGGTAAGGCGCGCGTCCCATACCCAGAAGACGCCCCATGTCGGTCGACCCCAGAGCATTCCGGTAACCAACGTGAACGCCGTAAATAGCGCGGCGACTTCAGCGCCCGCGTAGGCGACGAGTTCCCACCATTGCGACTTGCGCCACAGGTAGACGACCGATCCGATCGTGGTGAGGAAACAACCGACGTACGAAAGCGTCGCGGACGGCACGTGCACGTACATGATGCGAACTGCTTCGCCCTGGTTCTCGTCGGCCGGACTCAAGATGAGCCCAAAGAGCACGAGAACGCCGAGTGCAATCAGCGTGACGATGCCAAGGATCATGGTGGTGCGCGAACCGGTAGAGGTCGGCCCGCTGTCGCTGGTCTCAACTGACCCGGCGGTCTCGGTGGTCACGATTCCTCCATCAAGGGGCCGAACCCGAAGATTCCGGCCACCACGTACACAGCGGCGAACACACTCATCAACCCGACCCACGGCCAGCCCTCAGACGGTGTTCCGCTGAGTGCTGCCTCGAAGGCACGAGTCGATCCGATCAGCACCGGAGCGAGTACTGGCAACAGTAGGAGTGGAAGGAGGGTTTCACGAACTCGGAGACCCGCTGCCACAACGCCGAAGAGAGTACCGGCGGTCGAGATCGCCGCGGTCGCGACCACGATCGTCGCGATGAGTAGGAGCCAGCCGGTGATCGACGTCCCATACAGAACCGCAACTCCGACCCCAAGAAGGACTTCGAGGACGAGCAGCTGGACCGCCACCGACAGGGTTTTGCCCAAATAAATACCGGCCGGGGCCAAGCCTGAAAGCCGGAGGGCATCGGTCACACCGTCGGCCGCTTCCACCGAAAAGGACCGCTGCATCGCTAAAAGGCCGCTGAACAGAACGGCCACCCAATACAAACCCGGGGTGGCCTTCTCGAGAAGTCCGCGGTCGGGATCAAGTGCAAATGCGAAGAGCACCAGCACGAGGATGGCAAATGGAATGACCTGATTGAGCGCAACTCGTGAGCGAAGTTCGAGTTTGAGATCTTTGCGAGCGATCAGCCATGCATCACTCAACATGATCATCACCAACCTCGGGGGAGTCATCCAGAGCGACGCCGCCACCGAGCGTCACAATCTCGTCGGCAAGATCGATCGACCGATCGAGTTCGTGCGAGCTCAAGATGATCGTTGCTCCCGCAGCAGCAGCATCGCGAATGAGTGCATCGACAATGTCGCGGCCTTCTTTGTCGAGACCTGCATGAGGTTCGTCGAGTAACCAAAGCTCGGGACGGCGAGCCAGCAAACACGCAAGCGATGTGCGTCGACGTTGACCAGTTGACAATCGGCCAACTGCGACATCGCGCAAACGACCGTCGAGGCCCAATTGCGCCATCGCCGCGTCGGCGTCAGCGACGTCGGCGCGCGCTGCCTGAGTCCAGAATCGAACATTGTCGGCAACGGTGAGTTCGTCATAAAGACCCGTTCCATGCGCCAGCAGTCCGACTCGATGACGCACCGCGCGTCGGTCATCCCGAAGGTCGACTCCCAAGACAATTGCCTCACCAGCGGTGATCGGCACGAGTCCGGCAAGCGCCCGCAGGAGCGTCGTCTTCCCCGCGCCATTCGCTCCGCGCAGGAGCACGATGCGTCGGCGGTCGACATCAAGATCGACACCGGCAAGGGCAGGGAATCGGCCAAGCAGGGCCACCGCCCCGCGGAGGTGGACCACGGGCTCCGTCCCGGACCGGAAAGTGGGGTCATCGGGCTCCATGGGGTGCCTTGAGGGTAGTGGTCGCCCCCGCCGTGAGACCAAGCGACCGCCCTCGCTAGGGTTCAAAGGTGCAGTTGTGGAGCGTCGTGGGCGCGATTGGGCGGTTCATGATGCGAGCAGGCGTCGTGATTCTGCTGTTCGTCGCCTACCAACTTTGGGGAACGGGCCTGTCAACCGCCCGCGCCCAGGACAACCTCACCAAAAAGTTCGACAGCCAGATTGCCGAGTTCTCTCCGTCGACACCAGCAAATGACACCCAACCCGTTGTCACTGCTCCGACCGATGTGCCCGTTCCGCAACTCGGCGACCCCATCGCACGGATCACCATGAAGAACATCGATTCGGACTTCATCATGGTGCAAGGTGTCGATCTGAAATGGCTGCAACAAGGCCCCGGTCATTTCCCACAAACTCCGCTGCCGGGCCAACCGGGGAATGCGGCAGTCGCGGGGCATCGCACGACCTACCAAGCGCCGTTCAATCGCATTGACGAACTCGCACCTGGCGATCTCATCACGGTGCAAACGCTGCAAGGAACCTTCACCTACAAGGTCGACTCCCACATTGACCCCAAAGAAGGAACGACCTCGGGTCACATCATCGTCTCGCCCAATGACCTTTCCATCCTCGACCAGAACGTCGGGAACCGATTGACCCTCATGGCGTGCCATCCAAAGTTCACTGCCTCGCAACGCATCGTGGTGACCGCAACACTGACCTCAAATCCGGCGCCCGCAACCCCAATCCCCGCCTACAACGGCGTCACCACCGACGCATCAACCGACGCACTCGCCGGCGGCGACTCCTCAGCCTGGCCCGCCGCCATCTTTTGGTCCCTCTTCGCGGGGCTCGCTTGGTTCGGCGTCTGGTGGCTCGCCCGTTTCTGGACACCAACGCTGCTGCGAAAACGTGCGCGACGCGTGTCACGCTTGAAGGACTGGAAGTTCCTCACCACCTACGCCATCGGCACGCCATTCGTCTTAGTGCTGATGTTCATTGCCTTCACCAACATCGCTCGACTCCTACCTGCCTCCTATTGACCATGAACACACGTCATCGACTCATCAGCCTCGTTGCCGCACTCGCCGTCGCATCACTTGCGATGAGCGCGTGTTCGTCGTCTTCGAAAAGTTCCTCATCTCCAAGCACAACGGCCAGCACAACCACCACCGCACCGGGCCCCACAACGACGACGACCCTCGAACCCGAAGCCGGCGTCGGTCGCATCTCCTTTGTCTATGGACCCGTTGTTGGCGACTGCATCGACCTTCGATCGGTTGCAACGGGCAAGGCCGTCACCACCAGAGCCCTGCCCGCCGCCGACGCCACTATGAAGAGCGAGAAGGACGTGATGCTGCGTCTGAGCTGCGATCTTCCCCACCAATACGAAGTCATCGCCACCCCTTCGGCCGGTCTGGCAACCGCTCCGACGCCGACCACTGACCAATTCATCGTCGCGGCCAAGAAATTGTGCCCCGCCGCGTTCAAGACCTACGTCGGCATTCCGTACCCGAGCTCTTCGCTCGAAGTGGGATGGGTGCTGCCAACCGAAGAGCAACGCAATCGCGGCGTACAAACCATCGGATGCACTGCCTTCGATCCGAAAGGCAAGCTCACCGGATCGGTCAAAGACTCGAAGCGCTGACGAGTTCGCAACCGTGCGTCGCGAACGCGCCGCGCGCGATCGCGTTTGGGGATCCACCACCCCGACGCGCGGCGGTTCTAACTTTTTGCTTCATGGTGCTCGTGATCGCTGCTCTCCTCCTTGCAGTCCTCCTCGTCATCGCTCTTATCGCCAACCGCCGAAGCGGTGAGGCCACCCAGCCTCGGGTCACTCGTCGGCCCGCCGAAGTTCGTCTTCCCATCGGTGCCGATGCCGCTCTCTGGTCGATCGTCGAGGTCGTTCCCGATCCTCGCAATCACCTCGCCCTCACCCGCGATCTCACCGGCGAAGTTCGGATCTCTGGCACGTTGCTTGACCCCGCGGTTCGTGCAAGCACTCTCATGCCGCCGCCCCGGCCAGTTCCCGCTGGCGGAAGTTCTGTTCGCATTCTCACTGCAGCCGAGATCGAACGTGAAGATGCAGCAGCCGCAGCAGCTCGCCTCCACCGCGCTTCTTGAGTTACTGAACGCGAAACTTCAGCGAGCCTGAACAACAGCAGCAAGTGCCGCCCACGATTGCGGCGCTGCGCCCAACCCAGTTCCATCGCTCGCGTCCCAGTACTCGGCCCATGACGACATGAGCGCACCTCGTGTGAGCATGTCGGCGAATGCACTCGCGTCTTCAGCGTGATCATGTCGACGCGCTGCAACCCAGAACAGATACGTGAGTTGCGGCCACGCAGGTCCGCGCCAATAGGTGCGCGCTTCGAAGGTTGGTTCATCACGATGCATACCCGACGGACCACTCGCGCCACCGAATGCAGCCTCGTTACGCAGATTGCCAAAAACCCTTTCAATCACTGATCCATCGGTTGCTACCAAAACAGGCAACAGCGCATCGAGTGAACGAACCCGACCTGAATCGACTGCTGAATCACCTGCATCGACCCAGGTTTCGATCTGCTCATCCCACTGATCAAGCAAGCGGCGACTCAGAGAATCGGCCTTCTCAATCAACGATGAGTCACCAGTCACCGAAGCAAGTTCGTACGCATTGAATGCAGTGAGCGCGTTGAACCCGCAACTCGCGACAACAAACGACGGATTCGAAATTGGTGAGCCCAGAGCCGAATGTTGCACCGATGCAACGAGCGCACCCTTGATCTCACGCCAGGTACGTACGTCCCAACCGCCGGGACACCAATGATCCCAGCGAGGACAGTCGTCGCCACCGCTCTCCCATGGGTGACACAACGAAATCAAACCATCGACGCGCGAACGCACGTCAAAGAGGAAGTTGAGTCCATCTGTTGCTTTGTCTACGAGGTCACTGACATCAACATTGCGACGGGCAAGTTCGGCGACGGCATGCCCGAACATCGGCGGCTGAGTGATTGACGAGTGACCCTCACGCTTCCAGAAGTCACCGTGATGGTTCGGGGAGAATTCGTAATCAACATGCGGAACGAATCCTTCGGCGTTCTGCGTTCGGAAGAGGTGCGCAAGTTCGCTCCGCGCCCGATCGGGCTCACCGAGGTCGGCCCAAGTGATGGCGTGGAAGCAGGAGTCCCAGAGCCACTGGAACGGATAGACCTCGGCGTTGGGGACGGTGTAGCCCTCTGGTCGCCAGTTGGCCTCGAGCACGGCCCGGGCGGAGGCCCGGACCCTCTCGGGATCGGCCGGTAGCGTGAGGCCTTCGCCGTCGATCCCGTCGGTCACCCTCGTCCCCTTCTGGTGTCAATGTCCACGTGCGCTGTGCTTTCGTTCCGTCTCGGCGGTACCGATGGAGTGTCCATCGTGGCCGATACCTGGATCAACGCGTTGCATCGTGCCGGATTCGAGGTACGAACCGTGGCCGGTGAGGGAAATGTGGACGTTCTCCTCCCTGACCTCGCGATCGGTCAGTGGCCCGATGGCGCTTCGGGGCTCCATGGTCCTGACGCGGCAACCGACGCGGACATTGCTCGGCTCACGCAGGTCGTCTCGACGGCACTCGCCGATTGTGACCTCGTGGTTGTCGAGAACCTCGGGTCCATTCCTATGAATCTTCCCGCTGCGATCGCAGTGGCAAGAGCTCGAGAAGGGCTGCCAACCATTTGGCATCACCACGACCCGGCCTGGCAGCGCGACCGGTACGCCGACGTGGCTGAACTGCCTCCCCGAGAAGCCGTTCCAAGTGGAAAGTGGCGCCACGTCACGATCAACGAACTCACCCGCCAACAGTTCCTTGACCGGGGATTCGCCGCAACGACCATCCTCAACGGATTCGATGTGCATGCCGGGCTCGGCGATCGCGAAAGCGAACGCCGCCGTCTCGGCTTTGACTCCGACGAGTTGGTTCTCGTCCATCCGGTTCGGGCAATCGAGCGCAAGAACGTTCCACTTGCGATCGACATCGCACAACAACTCGGCGCGACGTACTGGATCACCGGACCGGCCGAAGAGGGTTACGCCGAGACACTCCGATCGCTTCTTGAAGACGCGCGCACTTCCGGGCTGAAAGTTGTTCACGAGCCATCAACCTCACTCGCCGACATGTACGCCGCGAGCGATGTCGTCGTCTTCCCCTCTACTTGGGAAGGCTTCGGCAACCCACCCATCGATGCCGCCATTCATCGCCGACCAGCAATCGTCGGCCACTACCCCGTTGCTGACGAACTTCGAGCGCTCGGGTTCAGGTGGTTCGACCCCGACAACCTTGACGCTCTTGAAACATGGATCTCCGCACCCGATGAATCACTCCTTGACCACAACGTTGAGGTTGTCGTGTCCACACTTTCACTCGAGGTTATGGAGTCGGCACTGACCGACCTTCTCAATGAGGCAGGCTGGTTGCCGTGACTGAACAGCCCGATTACTCAAACGACCCCGTGCGCATGCGCCGAGCACAGATCGCTCGCGCCGCGTCGCTTGCACAACGCATTGGTTACCTGTTGTTCGGCATCGCCGTTGTGATTTTCTTCGTCGGCTTCTTTGCCGGGTTCACCGGCGTACTCGTCACCGCAATCGTCGCCCTGATGGCAATTGGCTCAGCGCTGCTCGCGCCAGCAATCGTCGCCGGTTACGCAGTGAAAGCTGCCGAGCGCGACGACCTCGAGAACGGCCGCTAACCAGCGATCAATTGGGCGAAAGCCCGCGCAGACCTGACCACGCGAGGCCAGCGACCTGCACCGCGAGTTCATCGGCATCGAGATCAATTTCTTTTTCGAGCCACCGACGGCATGTGCTTTCACCAAGACCGACGATTCCGTAGGCCAAGAGTCGGCGACGTTCAGATTCAAGACCCTCAGCAACAATGAATTCAGCGACAGTGTCAGCCATTTGCCGCTGCACTTTGGCGGCTTGTTCAGCGAACTCCGGATCGCGTCGCACTTCGCTATCGAACAGGACCGTGAACCCATCGCGGTTTGCATCGACCCAGTTGAACCATGCAGCAAAACCTGCTTCGACCTGAGCGCGTGGCCCATCTGAAGCGCTTGATGCGGCCGCATCGCGAACAGCAGCGCGAAGTCGACTTGCTACATCAGCGAGTAACTCAAGGAACAGTTCGCGTTTCGACGCAAAGTGTTGGTACAGCACCGGCTTTGTAACGCCGGCTGCGTCGGCGATGTCGTTCATCGCTGCATCTCGGTACCCCAGACGCGCAAACGTCGCCAGCGCTGTATCAAGCAGCTGCTGGCGACGTTCAGACGCTGGAAGTCGAGAACTCACGATGAACGACCCGCTGACGCTGGGTCTCAGAGTCCGGACTTCTCGAGGATGTGCACACCACAGGCCGAACCGAGGCCAATGACGTGAGCAAGGCCCACCTTTGCGCCTTCGATCTGACGAGGACCGGCTTCACCACGAAGGTGGTAACAGATCTCCCAGATGTTGGCGATGCCGGTTGCGGCGATGGGATGACCCTTCGATTCAAGGCCGCCAGAAACATTCACCGGGGTCTTACCATCACGCGTGGTTGCGCCTGACAAGAAGAAGTCAACGGCATTGCCCTCGCTGCACAGCATGAGGTTGTCGTAATGCACGAGTTCCGCAGTGGCGAAGCAGTCATGGAGTTCGACAAGGTCGAGATCTTCCGGACCAATGCCTGCAAGTTCGTAGGCCTGCTTGGCAGCCGAACGGGTAAGCGTGTTGACATCGGGAAGGATCTGGCATGCCTCTTGGTACGGATCACTCGTAAGGATCGATGCCGATACCTTGACGGCGCGCTTTTGCTGTTCCTTCGACAACGTGCGCAACTTCGCTCCCGATACAACAACTGCTGCAGCAGCACCATCGCTGTTTGCCGAGCACATTGCACGAGTGTTCGGGTAGGCGATCATGGGCTCGGCCATGATCTGCTCAACCGACATGTCCTTCTGAATTGCCGCAAGCGGATTCATGGTGGAGTTGAAATGATTCTTCGCCGAAATACCGGCGAAGAGTTCGAAGTCGGCGCCGTCGTAGGGGTGCTTGTGCAGGTATTCCATACCGACCTGCGCGAACACGCCGGGCATCATGTCGGTGCCGAGCTTGCCTTCGAAACCAGACACTGCGCCGTAACGACCAGCAGGTGTCCATTCCTCAGAAGCTGCTCCACCAAAACCGGCGCCGAGCATGCCAGCGCCCGAAAGCTTTTCGACGCCAACGGCGAGTCCCATATCGCATTCGCCCGCCTTGATCGCCATGATCACGGTACGAAGCGCGGTTGCACCCGTTGCACATGCGTTTGCGACGTTGAACACCGGGATACCGGTCTGGCCAATCTGCTTCTGCAGTTGCTGACCGATACCTGCCGCAGCACCCATGAGGTTGCCGGCAGCGAGGATGCCCATGTCTTTGATGGTGACGCCACCGTCGGCGAGCGCAGCAAGCGCAGCCTCGGAAGCAAGATCGACAACGTCCTTGTCCGGATGCTTTCCGAACTTGGTCATGTTGATGCCGAGAATCCAAATGTCATCGTTTGCCATTGTCAGTCCCCTCAGTTGACCGGCTCGAAGCCGTAGTTGATGGCCTCGGTGCCCGCAGTATCGGCGCCGATGGAATAGGTAGTGAGTCGAACCTTCTGTCCAAGCGCAATGTTTGCGGCATCGGCAGGAGTGTTGATGAGCTGACCGCGAACGCTTGTGCCGCCGAGGTCAACGACCACGGGGACGTAGTTCTCGGCACCCGGGATGAACGCTGTGACGATCGTGAACGAACGAATCTCGCCTTCAGTAGCGATGTCGGTCTTCTTGAACGACGTTCCACCACACGATGCGCACGCGTTGCGGCGGTCGAAGAACTTTGCACCACAGTCGGTGCACTCGTTGGCGACCAGGTGCGGCGAATCTCCGAGCACCAGATAGTCGACCATTGGAATTTGCTGAGCCACTGCTCCCCCTTCACAGCGCCGGTGCGCCGTTGTCTGGACTGGAGAATCGTACGGCAGTCCAGACAGAACCCTGACACTGACCGAATAACCGCCTGACCCATCTGTTACTTTTGACCGATGAGGCCAGTTCCTGAAATCAGCCGCCGGCGGGCCCTTGGCCTCGGAGCAGGCCTTCTTGGCGCCATGGTCCTGGCCCCCAGTTCGCTGGCCAGTGCGACGGTCTCGGGCTCAACCCAGGCCTGCGATGGTGGGTTCACTGGCTACTGGCATGGCCCTTCGAACCCCTACAACGAGGACAATCTCGGTGGGCCGAATGTCGGCGGTTCGACAAATCTCGTCACCAATGGATCATTTGAGGACGGCGCACCCGGAACCACTGCTCCCGGCTGGACCTTCACGCTGCCACCGGTGTGAGCACGACCGAGACCACGGAAACGACATGGGCACCTGAACGTCTGCTCACGTCACCAGCGGCGTGTCTCGCCCTTCGTGAACTTGGGAGACATCTTGCCGGCGCAGGTTTCATCAATCGGTTCGGGCGTCTTCAAATCGACGACGAGAAGAACGAACCGCTCGCCGACCTCGCCCTTGGCAAGTACATCGACGTCGCTGTTGCATCACGCTTCCTCGGTGGGCCACAGGCGACTGCTGCCCTCTTAGAGACGAAGGCAGCCACGATCACCGAGGAAAGTCGCTTCTCGCTTTCGTTTGAAGTGTTGTCCGACGGCACGGCCATGGCGATCCTCCCCTTTCTTGATTCGGCCGATGATGTTCCGATCGACAGTGTCTACGCCGGCACCGACACATGGCTCTTACGAGATCAAGCCTGGAAATACGGGTTGCATGGCAAGCGTGCGATTGATCTTGGGACCGGAACGGGTCTCGTCGCAGCGTTCCTCACTTCTCGATACGAAACAGTCGTTGCGACCGACATCAATCAACGAGCAACGCAAACAGCTCAACTGAGTCGCGAGCTTCTTCATGAAACTGCGAAGTCTCGGATGCACGTTGTTACAAATGATGTTGCCGCTGGACTTCACCCTGGAACCTTCGACTTTGTTTGCGTGAATGCGCCGTGGGTGCCGGCTCATCGAGCCGATGGGCGCATCTACTCCCAAGGCGGAGAAACTGGATTCGAACTTCCACGTCGATTCATCCTCGAGGGCACCGAGCTTCTCGCACCGAACGGCATCTTCATCGCTCTCTGCGCGGAACTGTCGTTTACCGATGGCTCCAATCCCTTGCGCGAGTTGCTCGATGATCTCGAACAAAACGGTTTCGCAACGTCCATCGAACCAACTCATGCACCACATCCATTTCACGCCGCCGCCGACGGGACCGCAGAAACACTCCCCGGACTCGAAACAGCCCGTCACGTTACTGCCGTCGTAAAAAGGAACCCGTAACGATGCAGATCTTCATCAGGAAACCCTCAGGAGATTTGACTGTGCTCGACGTTGAGCCATCGGACACGATCGAAAACGTCAAGCAGAAGGTCCAAGACAAAGAGGCGATACCACCCGATCAGCAACGACTGATCTTCGCCGGCAAGCACCTCGAAGACGGCCGCACCCTTTCCGATTACAACATCCAAAAAGAGTCAACCCTTGATCTTGTAGTGCGCCTCCGACCCTCAACAGGCGTCGTTACCTACCAAGAGATAGGCGAGACACCGCCGGCAATTTCTGGCGATCTACTTTCGCCTCAGATTGAAGCGAATTCGCAACTGGCAATCCTCGAGCTTGATGCGATGATGTCTCAGGACGATATTGAACTGTCACCGGGAACCTATGAGTTCTCCTATTGGGCCAGAGGCGACCTCACTTGGCTCTTCTCCTTTTACGATGCCGATGGCAACGCAAAAGGCACGATCACCGGATCGACGAGCGGATCGCTCCTTGGCCTCGCACAGTTCAATGAACAAATCTCCGTCTCCGTAGGAACAGCCACCTGCGATCTCTCATTCCGAGCAACATCAAACAGTGCCCTCATTGATCTCGTGAGCCTCACCGCCACCGCCGAATGCGGGCCCGCAGCTGACGAAACGGCAGCAGTACTTCCAAACTTCACCGGCTGAACCCAGCCAAGAATCGATGACTCATGCAGATCTTCGTCAAAACCCTTACCGGCAAAACCATCACACTCGAAGTCGAAGCCTACGATTCGATCGACAACGTCAAGGCGAAAATTCAGGACAAAGAGGGCTACCCGCCAGACCAACAGCGACTCATCT
>WLOT01000089.1 GCA_009699125.1 Actinomycetota bacterium | reverse complement strand
TCATGCGGCCGGGCAACATCCTTCCGCTCTATGTCGGTCTGTACTTTGCTGGCCGCTTGTGGATCGAAGCCCTGCGCATCGATACCGCCAGCACCATTGGCCCGTTCCGCATCAACATCTGGATGTCCATCATTGGAATCGGTGGAGCCATCTTGGTGTTCATTGTCCGAGGCGTTAGGCGGCGCGAGAGCGATATCGACGAGCCCTACCGTGATGGCCACGTATGGTCTCCGGAAACCACTTCTGAAACAGAACCAGAGAAAGAAGACATCGAATGAACCTTTCCGATCTCACCGCCCTCGATGGCTCGGCCCTTCCTGCAACCGATGGCAAGACCGTTCTGGTTGTGAACGTGGCCTCGAAGTGTGGACTTACGCCGCAGTATGAAGGTCTCGAGCGTTTGCAGAAGCGTTTCGGTGGCGACTCGTTCACCGTTCTTGGCGTTCCGTGCAATCAGTTCATGGGTCAAGAGCCAGGCACAGCAGAAGAAATTCAGACGTTCTGTTCCACCACCTATGGCGTGTCATTCCCGCTCACCGAGAAGATCGATGTCAACGGCGAAGCTCGTCATCGCTTGTATTCAGAACTCACCGCTGTCGCCGACGCTGGCGGCGATGCTGGCGATGTGCAGTGGAATTTCGAAAAGTTCCTCGTGGGTGCCGATGGATCGGTCACCCGTTTCCGTCCCACTGTTGATCCTGAAGCCGACGAAATCGTCGCTGCCATCGAGTCAAAGGTTTCCTGAATCTCTCATGAGTCGTTTCCGTGTTGTCATTCCCGCGCTCGCTCTCACACTTGCCGTCGTAGCTGCTGCTTGTAGTTCCTCGTCGGCATCAGGCACCAAAGGGTTTATGGATGTTGCGTCAATCGCCTCGAGCACGGGTAGTGCTGCGGCCTACGGCGTCACGCAACAGAACGGAACGAAGTTGGCGGTATCGGAACTTGCTGATGGTTCGATCAATCTCCGCACCTACGACGACCGTTCCGACCCGCAAGCCGGAACCGATGCGATGAAAATGGCAATCGCCGAAGGTGCTTCGATCGTGTTAGGTCCGACGTTGTCGCCGGTTGCCTTAGCTGCCGACCCAATCGCGCAATCGGCGGGCGTTCCAGTGCTGGGCGTGACCAACGCAGTTCTTGACATGGCATCAATCGGAAACGTGGTGTGGCGAGTTTCGCTCTCGGAAAATGCGATGGTGAGTGCTTCGGTGAAGTTCGCCGCAACAAAGAAGTCAGTGAAGAACGCGGTGTTGATCTGGGAACCAGCCGATGGCTATTCAACTGGTTCGGCGGAATCGTTCCGGGCTGCAGCGAAAGCCAACGGAATCTCGATCACCAGTGAGCAGAAGTACGTCGAAGGCTCAACGTCGGTTGGTTCCATCGCCGCAGCTGCAACGGCTAGTTCACCGGATGCGATCTTCTTCGCTTTGCGCTCCGCAGTCGCCGATGACTTTTTGGTCGCAACGGCTTCATCGAAAGCGGTGCGCGTTGGCGGTAACGGATTCAACTCTGCAGCGGTTATCTCGTCATCAGGTGCAGCAGCGGACGGTCTCATCGTGTCGGGCTCATGGAACATCAACGTTGCGAATTCGCTTTCGAAGAAGTTCGTTGATTCGTATACAAAAGCGAACAACGCAGCACCCGATTCATTTGCCGCCCAGGGCTATGCGGCAATCGAGGTCGTGCTCGCCGCTATGAAGAAGGCGAAGACGACCTCTTCAGCCGATATTCAAGTGGCACTCAGCAAGATTGGAACCGTGCAAACGGTGCTTGGCCCGTTTGCCTACGACGCCAATCATGAGCCCACCTACCCTGCGGCCGTGCAGATCGTGCAGGGCGGAGCCTTCACACTCGCTTCCTGAGTTGGGATCGCTCCCGAATGGGTCATTCAGGTATCGGCCGGTAGGATTGAAGGTGTTGGGACGACCGTCGGTCGTCCGGCGGCATCCGGAGGGGTGTCGCATCCTCCCTCTCGGAAAGCCACCTCATGACAACGTTTGCCGATCTCGGCGTCTCGCCTGATCTCACTGCCGCACTTGAATCCCGCGGCATCATGTCGCCATTCGCAGTGCAAGAACTCACCATTGCCGATGCACTCGCTGGTCGCGATGTGTGCGGCAAGGCCAAGACTGGATCGGGCAAGACCCTTGCCTTCGGTCTTCCGCTCCTCGAAAAAGTGAAGGGTGCCGAAGCCCGTCGCCCCCGAGCACTCATTCTTGTTCCCACCCGTGAGCTTGCAACGCAGGTTCGCGACGAACTCGCACCGCTCGGCGTTGTACGCGACGTCACTGTGACTGCCATCTACGGCGGCGCCAAAATGGAAACACAGGTCGCTGAACTCGAAAAGGGTGTCGAGATCGTTGTCGCCACTCCCGGTCGCATGATCGACATGATCGAGCGCAAGGAAATCTTCCTCGACGACATCACTCAGGTTGTGCTCGATGAAGCCGACCGTATGGCCGACATGGGATTTCTTCCGCAGGTTGAATGGATCCTTCGCCACGTTCCCGGCCAACATCAGACCCTGCTGTTCTCGGCAACGCTCGACGGCGTCGTCGACACGCTTATCAAGCGCTACCAAACTGACCCGGCCATGCACGAGGTTGTGTCCGAGCAGGTGACCGTCGAGCAGATGCAACACCGCTTCTTGCAGGTGCACGACATGGACAAGGTGAAAGTTGCTGCTGCGATCATTCGCAATTCCAACCGAACCATCGTGTTCGTGCGCACCAAGCGTGCCGCCGATCGGGTCGCCGAGAATCTTCGTCGTGAAGGTGTCGACGCAGCATCAATTCATGGCGATCTTCGTCAGAGTCAGCGCGAGAAGGCGCTCAAAGACTTCAGCGACGGAAAGTTGAAGGCACTCGTTGCCACCGACGTAGCTGCGCGTGGAATTCACGTCGACGAAGTTGATGTCGTTATTCACTACGACCCACCGGAAGATTCAAAGGCGTATCTGCATCGCTCGGGCCGTACGGCACGAGCTGGCGCCAAGGGCGTTGTCGCCACTCTCGTGATGTGGAACGAAGAGCTTGAGGTCAAGCGTCTGTTGAAGCGCCTCAAACTTGATCAGCCCATCGTTGAGGTGTTCTCGAACGATAAGCGTCTCGCTGATCTCGCTTCCTGGGATCCGCGCGCCGACTCCGCAACTCGCTGAACGTGTCCGATCTCGGTCGGGACTACGAAACCTCGCTCGATCCGACTCGTCGGCGTCGCGATGGGGTCCATTACACGCCACGGGCCGTTGCCGATGAGTTGGTCGAACGTGCCTTCGCTGCTCATGGTCAGGCGATCGCTTCGGGGACACCCTTCTCGGTGTGTGATCCCACCTGCGGAGCGGGCGTCTTTTTGCTTGCGGCTGCCGATGCATTGGTTGAAGCCGGAAGAACTCCATTCGATGCACTCGCAAGTTTGCGCGGCATGGACATCGATCCTGACGCTCTTGAGGTTGCGCGTGCCGAACTCCTGGGTTGGGCCCATGCGCACGGGGTCGAAGCGGGGGAACAAGAACTTCCTTTCGATCTTTTCGTCGGTGATGCGCTGAATGACGCGTGGCCTGAAGACGGCCGCCTTGATGTTGTCGTTGGGAATCCGCCGTTTGGCGGACAACTGGCCGGCGCGACGGTGCGTGACGAAAGCGCGGTTGCCGGTGCCGCGCGAATCCTTGGTCGACCAGCGGGTTACACCGATACCGCCGGTGTGTTGTTGGTGCGCGCGCTTGACGCTATTCGTGCTGGGGGATCCGTGGTGTTCGTTCAGCCGTTGTCGGTGCTTGGGTCTCGAGATGGTGCGATGGTGCGCGATCTGGTGAGCGATGCACTCGAATCGATCTGGATTCCTGATGACCAGTTGTTCGATGCAGCGGTCAGCGTGTGTGCGCCGGTGCTGCGCAAGCCAACAGCGATTGAATCGGTGGCTGACAGCCAAGTCATTCCAACCTGGACCGAACTCGCTGCTGAAGCAATGGGCGTGCCTTCAATGCGATTGAACGGTGCGCCACTTTCATCGCTTGCTGATTGCACGGCCGGTTTTCGTCACGAGTTCTACGACGTTGCGGCTGCAACGGTTGAGCGGGGGAGCGCCGGTAGCGAAAGCGCAGACTTCCCCAAACTCATCACTGTCGGATTGATTGATCCAGCGAAGTTGTTGTGGGGAACGCGCGCAGCTCGGATTGCGGGAACGACGTTCGCAGAACCGGTTGTCGATGTTGCGAAACTTTCGAAGCCATTCGAACTTCGCAAGCGTCCGAAATTGTTGGTTGCCACACAAACTCGCGTCATCGAAGCGGTTGCTGACTACGACGGAATGTTGTGGCCATCGGTTCCGGTGATTTCCGTGCTCCCACACACCGATGAAGCGGGTGCCCTCGATCTTCTGCTTGCCGCGCTGATCGCGCCGCCGGCGTCGGTGTGGGCGGCGCGTCAGGCCGCAGGCACTGCGAGAAGTCCTGGAGCCGTCCGCTTGAGTGCGACGCAACTCGAACAGCTCCCTTTGCCCACCGATCGCGAACTATGGATCAAAGGCTCTGACCAACTCCGGGCGGGGCAGTTAACGACTGCAGTCCGGACCCTCACGTCCGCCTATGGGCTGAGCGAAAACGAACAGACGGTGGTCCTGGAGTGGTGGACACTGCGGTCGAAGCGCCGGAAACGCCAAGGGAAAACCGCCGGTCTTTGACCTCGGCCCTGTTGGGCTGGCAGCATTACTCCTCACATCACGAGTGGCTCGGTTTTCCGGGCTCGGCAACCTGGGGCGAACACCCAAGGTGCCAACCCACCTTTGGTGGGGATGCGGCTTCCACCTTCCGGTGTCGGCAACAACCAGTTCGAGGAGATGCTTTGACCGAAGCGAACCGTCGGGCGCCATTGAGCGCCGACCTGCTACCCGCCTCTGGCGCGTGGCGTCCCGGTGACCCTGTGGGTCAACGGCGGTTTGTCGCGTTTGATCCCGATCGCCGGTTTCAACTTGAAGGCGGCGGTTCGCTCAAGGGCGTGACCGTTGCCTACGAAACCTGGGGTGAACTCAATGCCGATGCATCAAACGCAATTCTTGTTTGTCATGCGCTGACTGGTGACAGTCATGCCGCAGGCCCGAGCGGTCCCGGACATCCCACCGAAGGTTGGTGGGATCCGCTCATTGGTCCCGGGAAATCCATCGACACGAATCGGTTCTTCGTTGTATGCACGAATGTTCTTGGTGGCTGTCAAGGAACCACCGGCCCTTCGTCAACCAATCCAGAAACCGGTCGTCCCTACGGTTCGTCATTCCCTGTCGTAACAATCAGAGACATTGTTCGTACGCAAGCTGCGGTTGCCGATGAACTGGGTGTTGCGAAATGGCTTTCGGTTGTCGGCGGCTCAATGGGCGGAATGCAGGTTCTTGAATGGGGGATCATGTTCCCCGAGCGTGTGCATTCGCTTGCACCGCTTGCAACTTGCGTTGCCGCAAGCGCATTTCAGATTGGTCAGTCGAGCGTGCAACGAAGCGCAATCGTTCTCGACCCCAAATGGAATGGTGGCGACTATTACGACGCGGCTCCGAACGAAGGCCCCCACTTCGGGCTTGGTTTGGCGCGTGAACAAGCGACGCTTACCTATCAGAGCGAAGAACTTATTGATACAAAGCAAGGCCGTCGCGAAAAAGACGTGATGGACCGAGGCTTTACCCCTTGGCAGCGCTTCGCGGTTGAGGGCTTCCTCGACTATCAAGCCGAGAAGTTGATCCGCCGCTTCGATGCCAATTCGTACTTGGTCATCAACAAAGCAATGGATCTCCACGACGTCGGTCGCGGTCGTGGCGGGTTGCAGCGCGCCCTCGCTCGAATTACGGCCCCAGTGCTCACACTTTCCATCAGTACTGATGGTCTGTACCCAACGCGCCAGCAACAGTTCTTGCACGATGAAGTTGTGAGCAACGGTGGCAGCAGCCGTCACGAGATCATTCACTCCAAAGCTGGCCACGACGGTTTCCTTACTGAACATCAGGCCGTTGGTGCTGCACTCAAACCGTTCCTTGCTGAAATTGAAACGAAACTGACGAACTCATGACTGAAGAACGCGACACCTCCAACCTTCACCCCGAAACTCGCGCGATTCGCGCTGGTCGTGCCGACAACGACACCGCCCTCGCGCCAATCCTTTGGGCTACGACCACGTTCGTGACGCCAACGGTCGATGAAGCGCGCAAGATGGCGACGGGTGTCGGGCCATCGCGCTTCTATGCCCGTTACGGCAATCCCACGGTCGCTGGTTTCGAAGATGCAATTGCGCAACTTGAAGGTGCGGAAAAGGCACGTGCCTTTGCATCGGGCATGGGCGCAATCAGCGCCGTGGTCTTGGGCCTGTGTTCGAAGGGCGATCACATCGTCACGCAGAATCAGCTCTATGGCGCAACACAGTTGTTGTTCCAGGCGGTCTGCCCGCGCTTCGGGATTGATGTCACGTTCGTAGATGGCACCGAACCAGGCGCGTTCGCCGCTGCGGTCATTCCGGGCCGCACCACGATGATCTACGCCGAAACTCCAGCAAACCCTCGTCTTGATCTCGTCGACCTTGCGGAAATCGGCGCAATCATGGGCCCGGTGAAGGTGGTCGATTCCACGTTCGCCACGCCGTTTGCGCAGCGTCCGCTCGAGTTCGGTATCGACCTCGTCGTTCATTCGGCAACGAAGGGCATCGCCGGCCACAACGACGCGACGATCGGCGTGGTTGCCGGGGCTGCTGACTACATCGACTGGCTCTATTCCTTCGCCGTGATTCAAGGTGCAGTTGCATCGCCGTTTGATGCGATGAACGCGCTGCGTGGTTTGCGTACGTTGGGCGTTCGTCTCGAACGTCAGAGCAAGAACGCCGGTGAAATCGCTCGCTTCCTTGAAGCAAACCCGAAGGTCGCGTCGGTGCGGTGGCCGGGCCTCGAATCGCATCCGCAATACGAACTTGCGCAGCGACAACTCGATATCCCCGGTGGCCAGTTGGCGTTTGAACTTCTTGGCGGGCTTGACGCTGGCCGCACCTTCGTTGAAGCGGTGCAGATCGCGCAGTTGGCAACCTCGCTTGGCGGGCCTGAAACTTTGGTGACCCATCCTGCATCAACCACGCATGTTGGTCTGAGTCCCGAAGAACTCGAAGCCGCTGGCATTCAGCCCTCGACTATTCGTGTATCGGTTGGTCTGGAGCATGCGGACGACCTCATCGCCGATTTCGCGCAAGCCATCGACCAGATCAAGTAGTCGTCATGCCGGAGATGCTCGAAATCGAGATCTACCGGCGCGCTGCTGCTGCATCGTTAGGTCGTCGGATCGTTGCCGTCGACGCGCCCGACGCATGGTTTCTCAAAGGCGGCACCGATCAAGCCGCAGTCGTTACTGCGTTAGTCGGCCGCACATTTGTGAACGATCGTCGTCGAGGAAAGTTGTTGCTGCTCGACACCAGTGATGATGGACCGACGCTTGGTCTGCGCTTCGGGATGACTGGCGTGTTGGAACTTGACGGTGTTGATGCGATCGATGGCCTTGAGTATTCAAGTCATCGCAAAGATCCCGCATGGGAACGATTTGTTGTGTACTTCGATGGTGGTGGCGCACTGCGATT
>WLOT01000088.1 GCA_009699125.1 Actinomycetota bacterium | reverse complement strand
CAAAGCCTCCCGCCATACGAAGAGCTCGATCCGATTTTGGCGATGTATGTCGAAGGCGATCATTCGATCGAAGAAATCATTGCGGCGGGTCACGATCCAGCCGTTGTGAAACGAATTGTGGGTCTTGTCGATTTGGCGGAATACAAACGTCGCCAGTCGCCGCCAGGGCCACGCGTGACGTCGAAGGCATTCGGCAAAGACCGTCGCCTTCCCATCGTCAACCGATATCGCCGGTAGTCGACTCCGCGATTCCCCTAACCTGCTTCTATGTCGTTTCTCACCGCAGGCGAATCCGTCGATCGCATGGCCGCGTACTGCCGCGTTGAGCAATTGCTCTTTGGACTGCTCGGTGGCTGGGCCGCCGAGGTTGAAGTACCTGCGGCGAAACTCGCGCTTCTCGGTGCAGCCGATCACAGCGGTTGGCGAGCAAAGCGTTGGTTCGAGATGTTGCCAACGGCACCGCCCGGACCTGACGCGTTGCTGACACCGACCACCGTCGAGCGTGAAGCGTTCGGCCTCGTCGCCGATCTTGTTGGCGAATCGCAAGGTGCCCGCATGGTTGTGGCCTATGAGGAACTCCTTCCGGGCCTGCGGTCGGCGATGGCCGACCACCTCGAGCGCACCACGGCCGTTGCCGATGGCCCGATACGGCGCATTCTGAAGATCTCCCTGACCGACATAGAGAACGATCTCGCTGAGGGCATTGGTCCGATGGACCTCGTGTTGACCACGGCGGCCGAGCGGTCGGCGGCGGATCGGGTTGGGGCCGAACTGGCCGTTGCCAACGCCCGAATCGGCCACATTTTCGGGGCCTGACGACTCTTTCTCGGCCAATCGCGACCCGCTTGGTTGGGGGGCTTGACCGGACCGGTATCGTTGACACACCCCGGCGGCCCCCATGGCCGATTCTCCGGGCCGAAGTCCCGAGGTGTGGCAGTGGCAAAGGAACGTGTCGAACGCGACGAAGAGGATCTCGTTCGTCTCTATCTCACTGACATTGGCCAGTACCCCCTGCTCACGAAGGACGACGAAGTCCGTCTGGCGCAGGCCATCGAGGGTGGTGTCGCAGCTCGCGCCGAAATGGACGCAGCCAAGACCCTCACCGTTGCTCGCAAGCGCGAACTGAAGCGTTCAATCAAGCAGGGCGACGACGCCGAGCGCACCTTCGTGCAGTCCAACCTTCGTCTTGTTGTCTCGATCGCAAAGAAGTATCAAGCTTCTGGTCTTCCGCTTCTTGATCTCATTCAGGAAGGCAACCTTGGCCTGATGCACGCCGTCGAGAAGTTCGACTGGCGTAAGGGTTTCAAGTTCTCGACCTACGCAACCTGGTGGATCCGTCAGGCCATCACTCGCGGTATCGCAAACACGGGTCGCACCATCCGTCTCCCAGTTCACGCTGGCGACACGCTTGCTCGTTTGCAGAAGGCGCGTGCGCGCCTTGAACTGAAGCTTGGCCGTCCCGCAACCCTCGCCGAACTTTCGGCCGAGGTTGAAATGCCGGAAGACAAAGTCACCGAGGCGCTTCGCTTCGCTGCCGAGCCGCTTTCGCTCTCTGAGCCCCTTCGTGAAGACGGCGATGCCGAACTTGGCGACGTTGTTGAAGATCGCTCTGCTGAATCTCCGTTCGAGGTTGCTGCCACTGCGCTGCTTCCCGAAGAAATCAGCCGACTGCTTTCACCACTCGACGAGCGTGAGCGCGAAATCCTCAAGCTTCGTTTCGGTCTCGACCGCGGCGAACCTCGCACACTTGAAGAAGTTGGCGAACACTTCAACCTCACTCGTGAGCGCATTCGTCAGATCGAAGCTCGTGCAATGTCGAAGCTTCGTCATCCGTCGTCAGACACCGGCGCACGCGACCTGCTCGCCGTCTGATCGTTTCGCGGAGTTACCGCGGCCATGGTCAATCAGTTCGACGACGATCCCGATGCTGAGTTTCCAACTGCTGGTGTTCCACCGGCACCTTCAGTGACGCCCGGACCCAATCCGCCACCGCCTGCATCGGCAACTGATGACACCACCGACCAACGGGGTTGTGTTGCTGTGCTCATCGTGGGCGCCGTGTTGGCAATCATTGCGCTGGTTCTTGCCATCGTGTTGGTCGTCATCGGATTGCGCATTTTCGGAAAATCCGACGAGAGTGCAAACGCGAAAATTCTGCAAGAGGTCTTCGTTGAAACCGGCATTGCCACTGCGAGCCGCGATGCCGTCCACCCGCCGCAGCGAGACATTCACCTCGGAGCCTGCGAAAGCGATGGCGGCGAGGGCATCAAGGCCTCAGGAACCCTCACGAACTGGACCAGCCAACCCGCCGATTATGCGATCGACGTGTCGTTCCGCACGACCGGGCCAGGCAGCACAGGCGAGGAATTCGCCGCAAGCTCCATCACCGTCAAAGCCGTACCCGAGCATGCGACCACCAATTGGGCCGCGAGTGCTCCAGGCCCGGATGAAGGCGCCTACGCCTGTCGGGTGATCACCGTGAACCGTTGGCCCGCCGGGACAGCCCCTCCGTCCTGAGTGCACCACAGTCGCAATGGAACCGAACGCAGGGTCCGTCCTAGAGTGACGTCCATGAAGAAGCTTCTCGTGCTCATCGTCGTTGTCGCCCTCGCCGCATTTGCGGTGAAGAAACTGCAAGACGCCTGAATCAGGCTGACCTCGACGTTGATCGTCGGGTCAGAAACCACCACCCGAGGAAGAGTCCTGCGGACACCCCGGTGGCGATCGCCGCGCCTGTCGCAATGCGACCAGGGGGCGGAAGCGTGACGCGTTCTCGCAATGGAACGCGTCGCGTGAAGGAAAGAATGGGCCATCCTTCAGCCATTGCAATGCGTGTGAGTTCTCGATCGGGATTCACCGCGACTGGATGACCAACGGCGCGCAACATCGGTTCGTCGGTTGCTGAGTCGGAATAGGCCCAACTCTTTTCGAGGTCGATGTTTCGTGTCGCCGCGACATCGGCAATGGCCTCGGCTTTGTAGGGGCCGTAGGCATAGACATCGACTTCGCCGGTGTAGTTGCCGTCTTGATCGATGCGCGCTCGACTGGCAATTGCGCCATCGGCACCGAGATAGGACGCAAGAGGAATCACGATTTCTTCCGGCGACGCCGAAACGATGAAGACGAGGCGGCCCGCGTCTCGATGTTCCTGGATGAGTTCGAGCGCTTCGTCGTAGACAATGGGGTCGATGACATCGGTGAGCGTGTCGCGAACCAATGAGCCGACTGCGTCATGATCCCAACCGCGGGTGATGCGCAAAGCGGACTCGCGGAACTTGCGCATGCGTTCTTCGTCGGCACCGAGGGTGTGGAAGACGAGACCATTCCACGCAGCACGCGCCATGACTCGACGATTGATCATTCCCGCCTGACGGAAGGATTTTCCGAACGCAACCATCGACGCGCGTGCAATGACAGTTTTGTCGAGATCGAAAAACGCTGCTTCCACGTCTCCGAGCATACGGGTGGGGGTGGCGAAACCTGAGCCGCCGAATGTCACGTTGGCACCGATGACCCTTGACGTAGATGTCGCGGCTTCGTACGGTGCCGCCACCTTCCCTTCTCTGCGGTGTTGTTCTCAGGAGGGTGAATGGTGTTTTCGTGTTGGTCGGCAAAAGGCGGATCAGGGACAACGGTGGTTGCTGTCGCGTTGTCGGTGTTGTTTGGTCGCGAGTCCGCTTCGGGGTCTGTCCTGGTTGACCTTGAAGGCGACGCGCCCATCGTGTGTGGTGTTCCGCAACCCGACGGGCCCGGGATCTCGGACTGGTTGGCAGCCTCACCTTCGGTTGGCGCGGCCGCGATCACGCGCCTTGAACACCCAGTCGCGAGTGGCGTTCATCTGGTGCCTCGGGGTCGTCGCTCGCTTTCGGGCGAAGATCGAGTGACAGTGTGCGCTCAGCACCTGCGCAACGACGAGCGGCCGGTCGTCGTCGATATCGGATGCGTGACGGGGGACAACGATCCCGATGACCTCGTGCGGCGCAGGTTCATCGAAGCAGCAACGACCTCCCTTCTCGTGACCCGTCCTTGTTTCATCTCACTGCGACGAGCGCTGTCTTTGCCGATCCGCCCGGCGGGCGTCGTGCTTGTCGAAGATCCCGGTCGGGCCTTAGGTCGAAGCGATATCGAAGATGTTCTTGGCGTTCCTGTGGTGGCAACGGTTGCCGTCGATGCTGCTGTGGCTCGCGCTGTGGACTCAGGGCTTTTGGCATCTCGACTCCCTTCGACACTCGGGAGGGCATTACGTGATGTCGCCTGACAACAGCCCCAACGCAACCCTCACACCTCTGGTGGAATCGGTGCACCGACAGTTGCTTGATCGCGGTCATCGTGATGCTGCGTCAGTTGCCCGGCTGGTCGTTGATCATGACCCTTTGCTCGACGATCAATCGGTTGCCGATGTTGTGAGCCGAGTGCACTCGCGTGTGGCTGGGCTCGGTGTGCTCGATCCGTTTCTCGCGGACGGTACGGTCGACGAAGTCATGATCAACGGTTCAGGCGACCTCTGGGTGGAACGAAACGGTCGTCTCGAATGTACGGGCGTACTCATCGACAGCGCGACGACCTACGCCCTGCTCGAACGAATCGTCGCGCCGCTTGGTCTGCGTATTGATCGCACCTCGCCGTGGGTCGATGCGCGTCTTGCTGACGGCTCTCGGGTCAACGGGGTGGTGCCTCCGCTTGCAGTCGATGGGCCATTGCTCACGATTCGGCGTTTTGGTGCCCGGCGTGTGCACATCTCCGAGAGTTGCACTCCTGGCGTGGCCCGTTTGCTCGAGTGGGCGGTACAAGCTCGCTGCAACATCGTCGTGAGCGGTGGGGCCGGTGCAGGAAAGACCACGTTGCTCAACGCTGTTGCCGGATTCATTCCGTCAGACGAGCGCGTTGTCACGATCGAAGATGCGGCGGAGCTCCGTTTGCCCGGTCGTCATGTCCTGCGGTTGGAGTCGCGTCCTGCAAATGCCGAAGGTGCCGGTGAGGTCGCGATTCGAGACCTTGTTCGGAATGCCCTACGAATGCGTCCTGACCGAATCGTCGTCGGCGAGGTTCGTTCGGGCGAAGCCATTGACATGTTGCAGGCAATGAACACTGGCCACGACGGTTCGCTGTCTACCTGTCATGCCAATTCGCCAGCCGACGCCATTCGCCGACTCGAAACTCTTGTATTGATGGGTGATGTTGCATTGCCGCTTGCTGCAGTGCGAGAGCAGTTGCGAGCAGCCATTGACCTCATCGTGCACGTGGCTCGACGGCCCGATGGTTCGCGTCGCGTCACAGCCGTTGCCGAACCTCTATCGAAAACAGACACCGGTGACGCGGTCCGCGTGAATGTGCTCACGGATCTAGCTGGTCGGCTCGTCGGGTTGCCGACGCGTCCTCGTCGATCAACACATGTTGAAGCTCCAGCGGCGAACTGGATCGAAGCATGAATCTCAGACTGCTGCCTGTGATCGCGCTGACGATTCTCTCCGTCGTCGCAACTGTTGCTGCCATCGCGACAGCTCCAGAGATGATGGCTGCTCGTCGTGTGCATCAGCGGTTTGCGGCGGAATCGACGACACTGCGCGAATCACTCATCGGACGCACCTCGCGTGTCGTTACCGAACGTGTGCTTTCGGCACGGTTGATGCAGCCCGCTCACCGACTGTTCGAACGTCAGACACGCCGACGTCTCGACCTGCGCATACCCGAGGCCCTCGATCGTGTGGTTCGACAACTTCGGTCTGGTGCAACGCTTCCGTCGGCATTACGCCGCGTTGGCAACGACGATCCCGTTTTCGCTCGCATTTCGACAGAGTTGGGGCAAGGGCGGTCACTGAGTGATGCGGTCGACGATTGGCGTCACGAAGATCAGTTGCCGAATCGACAATTGACCGCAACCGCACTCGATCTGGCATCACGTACCGGGGGCGCGTCAGCGCAAGTGCTCGATGGCGTGGCTGCGTCGCTTCGCGAACGGGTGGCACTTGAACGAGAAGTCTCGGCCCTCTCTTCGCAATCTCGGGCTTCAGCGGTTGTGTTGGTTGTTGCCCCCGTGGTGTTCGCTGCGGCCGCAGCAGTCGTCGACGATCGAATCCTGAACGTTCTCGTCGGCCGCCCAATTGGGTGGGCCTGTATGGGCCTAGGCCTGGGCCTTGATGCACTTGGCGCATTTTGGATGGCCCGGCTTATCGGACGGCATCGATGATTGGCGTTGGCCCCATCGTCGGGTCCGCGGTCGCGATGGGTGCGTTCCTTGTTCCTGTTGTGCGTCACCGAGCCGAGCAGTTGGCGATCGATGGGGCTCGCCGGCAAAGCGTTCCTGAGCTGGTCGATCTCTTTCGGCTCGCTGTTGGTGCGGGCCTCTCAGTGCATCAGGTCGTCGATGTTGTTGAACCTCATGTCCCTGCGGTCTTTACACCAACGCTTACCGAAGTGCGTCGACGGGTCTCGCTTGGTCAACGGCTCGGTGATGCGCTTGATGCGTTCGACGACGCTGGCGAGCCAGTTCGGCCTCTCGCGTCTGTGTTGCGTGCAGCAGCGTTCGATGGCGTGGCGTTGGGGCCAGCACTCGAACGAGTGGCGGCCGATGCTCGGTTACAGCGTCGGAGGTGGGCGGAAATCAACGCCCGAAAACTTCCGGTGCAACTTCTCTTCCCGCTTGTTGCGTGCATTCTTCCGGCCTTTGGGCTCTTAGCGATCGTTCCCCTCGTGGTGTCTTCGCTCGGCTCGCTCCATTGGTAACAACCTGACTTCCCCCTTCCGTTTTCTGACACTGAAGGAGTTCTCTATGACTCGAATTATCTGGCGTTTGCGCTGCGCTGTTCGTGACCAGGCCTCGGCCACCCTCGAGCAGTTCACCGAATCGGGTGGCGAACGATTGGGCAACGATCGCGGTCAAACCACCGCCGAGTATGCGCTCGTGCTGCTTGGCGCTGCGGGAATTGCACTTTTGCTTCTCGGTTGGGCCACACAATCGGGAGCGATCGGCACATTGTTCGACGCGGTGCTTGGCGGCGTTGTCGGCAAGGTGAAGTGATGAGGACGAGGCGGGGGGATCATGGCCAATCCACCGTGGAGTTTGCATTGGTCCTCCCCCTCGTTGTTTTGGTGGTGCTCTTCATCGTGCAAGCGGGATTCGTTGTGCGCGATCAGTTGCTGGTTTCGCATGCGGCGCGCGAAGCAGCACGTGCTGCAGCAGTAAGCGATGCTGATCGAACAGGCGCTGCGCTGTTGGCCGCACGCCAGGCGGGCGATCTCGCTACCGACCGCGTTTCGGCAACTGTCACGCTGGTCGATGGCGATGCATCGGTTCGAGTAGCGATCTCGTATCGGAGCGTGACTGATATCGCGATCATCGGCTCGCTTGTACCCGATATCGATCTCGAATCGGTGGTGGAGATGCGAGTGGAATCAGACCGAAAGCATCGCCCGTAACAACTCAATTGCCGCAGCTTTGTCGAGCGGTTCGTTGCCGTTTCCGCATTTGGGCGACTGGATGCATGATGGACACCCGGCATCACATTCGCAGGACTCGATGACCTCGAGCGTGGCGTGAAGATGGCGATCGGCAGCGGCGAAGCCGAGTTCAGCAAGACCAGCTCCACCGGGATACGCGTCGTGAATCACGATCGTGGCCGCGCCCGTTTCGGTGAGATACGGAGTGGAGACACCGCCGACATCCCAACGATCGCAAATGGCAAACAACGGGAGGATGCCAAT
>WLOT01000087.1 GCA_009699125.1 Actinomycetota bacterium | reverse complement strand
GTCGGCGGTTCTTCACTTTGAGGTAGTCCTCGCACGCGTCGTAAAGATCGGCGAGCGGGTAACGACGATTGATTGGCACGAGTTCATCTCGAAGTTCGTCGTTTGCTGCGTGAAGCGACACCGCAAGATTGACCGGAAGGGGTTCGTCGGTCAGGCGACGAATGCCGGGAATGATGCCGACCGTTGAAATGGTGAGGTGGCGAGCGGAGATGCCGATGTCGCCGTGGATGCGGTGCACCGCGCCAATCATGCGGTCGTAGTTCGCCATGGGTTCGCCCATTCCCATAAACACAATGTTTGAAACGCGTCGGGGCGTTGGGCCTTCGTTGGCTCGTCGTGCAGCGCGAACAACTTGTTCGACAATTTCGCCGACAGTGAGATTTCGTTCGAAGCCACCTTGTCCGGTTGCGCAAAACCCACACGCCATTGCGCAGCCCGCCTGCGTGCTGACACAGACGGTCGAACGGTCGGGGTAATGCATCAACACGGTTTCGACTGACGCACCATCGGGAAGCCGCCAAAGCCATTTCACCGTGTTGCCATCGGCGGTTGCTGATTCGGTGACCATCTCAAGAGCAGACGGAAGTGTTTCGCTTAGGCGAGTTCGCAGCGAAGCGGGAAGAGACGTGATGTCCTTCGGTTCGGCGAAATCGACATAGAGGCCCTTCCAGAGTTGGTCGAGTCGATAACGGGGTTCACCGTCGAGGATCGTTGTGAGCGCTTCACGATCGGCGTCGAACAGCGAGAGCGATTCAGTGCTCATTTCGACTCGCCTTTGGCAACGCCCCACCAACAGTGAGAATCATGTTCAAGAAATCCGAGATCGCGATACAACGACTGCGCCGCAAGATTGTCGTGTTCGACATGGAGCTTGCTCACGGTGACAGATTTGGATGCAAGGTACGCAAGTCCGGCGATCGTGAGCGCCCGGCCAAGGCCTTTTCCGTGAAAGGCGGGATCGACGGCGATGACATAGATCTCCCCGAGTTCGGGGTCGGTTGCGGACGCGGGGTGGATCATTGTCCAGCAGAAGCCCGCGAGAACTCCGTCGATTTCGTGGAGGAGAAACCCTTCGGCGTCGAACCACTGCTCTCGAATGCGCTCATTGAGTTGGTCGTTGGTCCAGTTCGACTGGTCGGGATGCCATTCAAAGGCCCGGTTGTTCACGCGCAAGAACGCGTCGTCATCGACACCGGGAATGAACGCTCGAGTTGAAAGCAGCGGGTTCGAATTGGCAAGCGGGAGCGGGATTCGCAATTGGTCGATGCAGCGAAGGAGACCGAGCCCGGCGGCGGCGGCTTCGGACGCGTCGGCCTCGGTGGCTGGTTCAGATTCCAATGAGAGAAGTTGGCCTGCGTCGTCGCGACGTTCATTGCGCACGGCCGGACCCTACCGGCGCTGACGGCAGTAGGGTCCCGTCCTCATGGCCAAGCCCCGATCACCGAAGGGTCGAGCGAAAGAGACGCTCGCTCGACTCGACCTCGAATACCCCGATGCGCAGTGTGAACTCGACCATCGGAATCCCTATGAGCTCTTGGCCGCCACAATTCTCTCGGCCCAGTGCACGGATGTGCGTGTCAACCAGGTCACTCCCGCCCTGTTCGACCGGTTCCCTTCGCCAGAAGATCTTGCAGTCGCCGATCCACTTGAAGTGGAGGAACTTGTTCGCAGCACGGGTTTCTACAAGAACAAGGCCCGCTCGCTGATCGGCATGGCCCAAGCTCTCGTCGAGCGATATGGGGCCGAAGTTCCTTCTGCGATGGAAGATCTCGTCACTGTCCCCGGGGTCGGTCGAAAGACCGCAAACGTGGTTCGTAGCGTCGCAATGGACCTGCCCGGCCTTCCGGTCGATACGCACGTCGGTCGACTGTCGATCCGCCTCGGTCTCACCACCGAAACCGATCCGGTGAAAGTTGAATATGTCCTCAACGACATGATTCCGCCTGAGGACTGGGGTCGATTCAGCCTGCTGCTTATTCTTCATGGTCGCCGGGTCTGTGCCTCCCGAAAGGCCCGGTGTGTTGATTGCGTCTTGGCGGATTATTGCCCGTCGGCGAGTCTCTGAATCTGGTTCACATTCCGAGGCGTGACAAACGGCCTAGTCCCTAGGAATCTTTCATTGCCCGCGGCGCGAGATCGTCAAATTTTCTTGCTATGTTGACCGAGTCAGGCTCCCGCCGCCTGACATGGTGACAATCATCTGGGATCCGCCGCCCAGTGTCACCTTGCCGACGCCCCCTTGTGGGGCGTCGGCGTCTTTTTGCTCAGAAACTGCGCTGTTCTTTGGAAGTACGGCGCAACGTTCGCCTCGCAACGTCGGTAATTGTCTGAGCCAGAACGATGTCTCGCCAGGTCTGCGAGACTTCGCCGGTGCATAACGAACGAGCTCAACTGTCGAGTGCAACCACCACGCTTGAAGAACTTCTTGATCGGGTGAGTTCGACCGCTGAAGCAGTGCTGGCTGCGGGGGATGAGTCGCTGGCATCAGACCTGTTCGAAGTTGAGCGTTCCTTGCGAACTGCGCACCGACGATTGGTCTCGGCCACTCGTCGGGCGGGCTGAGCCGGTAAACCTCTCCGGACCACGGCGGGCCGACCGCTAGCGTCAGAGATCGTGTTGAACCGCCTCGACCTCCGTGGACGCACCGGCGACAGTCTCGTCGCCGATCTTCCGCGACCCGATCCGGCTGGTGAAGGGCCCACCGATGCGGTGCGTGCGATTATCGCTCAGGTGCGAGCGGAGGGTGACGCTGCGGTTCGTGAGCTCACTTTGAAGTTTGACGGCGTCGATATCGCCGATTCACGAGTGAGTCGCCAGGAACTCGACGCTGCACTCGCCTCGATTCCAGCCGAACTTGCTGATGCGCTTCGTGAAGCAGCCGAAGCCGTTCGTGCATTCCACATCGCTCAACTCCGAACTGATCACGCCGTTGTCCGGGGTGGAATCACCGTTACTGGGCGTTCCGTTCCGGTCGACCGCGCCGGTTGTTACGTGCCGGGTGGACGTGGGGCCTATCCATCATCGGTCTTGATGACGGTTATTCCGGCGCAGGTTGCCGGAGTTCCCGAAATTGTTCTGTGTGTCCCGCCCGATCGCGAGACCGGCAAGATCTCTCCGGCCACCCTTGCGGCTGCCGCCATCGCTGGTGCCGACGAAGTTCGGGCCATTGGCGGCGCGCAAGCGATCGCCGCAATGGCCTATGGCACAGAGTCGTTGCGGGCCGTCGATGTCATCGCTGGTCCCGGCAACGCCTTCGTGGCAATCGCCAAGCGCGAAGTAGCGGGCCGTGTGGGTGTTCCGATGGCGTTCGCCGGTCCTTCCGAAATCGTTGTTGTCGGCGACAACACCGCGCCGACCGATTTCGTTGCAATTGATCTCATGGTGCAGGCCGAACACGGCCCCGACGGCCTCGCATGGTTCGTTACCTGGGACGAAGCCGTTGCCGATGCTGTCGATGAGTCACTTTCTCGTCTCGTTGCGCAAGCGCAGCGTCGGAGCGAAATCGAATCCACGTTTGCTTCCGGGGGGTTCTGCGCACTTGTCGACTCACCCGAAGCTGCTATCGCCGTGGTGAATCACATTGCAGCAGAGCATGTCGAAGTCATGACCTCAGATGCAGCGTCGCTTGCATCGGGCATTCGTCATGCAGGTGCGGTATTTATCGGGCCACTTGCCCCGGCATCTATCGGCGATTACTTCGCTGGGCCAAGTCACGTATTGCCGACATTCGGAACAGCTCGGTTCGGAAGTGCGCTCACTGTTGATGACTTCACGAAACAGGTGCATGTCATCGAAGTCGATCGTGCTGGGTTCGACGCGGCCGCTCCAGTCGTAGCGGCAATCGCCGATGCTGAAGGTTTCGCAACGCATGCTGAATCGGTGCGTTTACGCAGTCGCGCCCTCGAGGCCGAGTCATGATTACTCCTCGCGACGATGTCGCACTCATGGACGGCTACCACTCTCCTCAGGTCGATGTCGATGTTCGTCTGAACACGAACGAGTCGCCAGATTCACCCCCCGAGGAATGGACAAACGCGATCGCCGATGCGCTTGGTTCCATCGAATGGAATCGCTATCCCGATCGCGCTGCAACGGAACTTCGAACGAAGATCGGCGCGCTCCACGGCGTTGGCCCCGAGCAGATCTTTGTGGCGAATGGTTCCAACGAAGTTCTTCAGACGATCATGCTCACCTTTGGTGGTTCGGGTCGCACTGCAGCGGTGTGGGAGCCCACCTACGCGTTGCACAGTCACATCTCACGCATCACTGGCACTGCGGTGGTCGAAGGCGAACGCGCCGTTGATTTCTCGACCGACCTCGCCGAGGTTCGTCGGGTCATCGACGCGGCAAAACCGCAGGTGAGTTTCCTTTGTTCGCCGAACAATCCAACAGGTGTTGTTGACGACGAAGCAACGGTTCGTGCGGTGCTCGAGATGGTGACGGCGGTCGATGGGCTTCTCGTCGTCGACGAGGCGTACGGGCAGTTCGCACCGTGGTCTGCCGATGTCCTTATTGCCGATGATGCGCCGCTCGTTGTGAGTCGAACGTTCTCAAAGACCTGGTCGATGGCTGCATCTCGCCTCGGGTATCTCGTTGGTCCGGCCTGGATCATCGCTGAACTCGAAAAGGTTGTGCTGCCGTACCACCTCGACGCGTTCAAGCAGGCTGCCGGGACATTGGCGCTTGCCCATGTCGAAGAAATGAACGAGCGCGTCAGTCGTCTGGTCGAAGAGCGAGGCCGGTTGGTTGCCCGTCTCGCAGAACTCGACGTCGACGTATGGCCATCCGGCGCCAACTTCGTACTGTTCCGACCGCGCGCAATCGATGGCAGCGAAGTTTGGCAGCGCTTAGTTGATCGATCTGTACTTGTTCGTAATTGTTCATCGTGGCCGCGCCTTGAAGGCTGTTTGCGTGTCACGATCGGAACACCCGGCGAGGACGATTCGTTCCTTTCCGCTCTTGAGGAGGCCCTCCAGTGAGTGCAACACGAACCGACGATGGTCGCCGAGCGGCAACAGTTGCTCGCGCCACCTCAGAAACATCGATTCTGATCGAGATTGATCTCGATGGTGAAGGCCGTCACGAGACCTCGACAGGGATCCCGTTCTTCGATCACATGCTTGCGCAACTTGGTCGCCACGGCGGTTTCAATCTCATTGTTAAGGCCGAAGGTGATCTTCAGATCGACGCGCACCACACGGTTGAAGACGTTGGCATTGCTCTTGGCGAAGCATTTGCCGTCGCGCTCGGAAACAAAGCTGGTGTTCGTCGCTTCGCTTCGAACCGCATTCCCCTTGACGAAGCGCTCATCGATGTCGCTCTCGACCTTTCTGGTCGTCCATTCCTTGTCTACGAAGTTGAATTCCCGGGTCAGAAAATTCTGAGCGACCCGCCATTCGATCCTCAGCTCATCGAGGAGTTCTGGCGCGCGTTTGCAACCTCGGCGGCACTCACGCTGCACATCACGCTTGTTCGCGGTGTGAATACTCACCACATTGTCGAAGCAACGTTCAAGAGCGTTGCTCGTTCACTTCGTGACGCAGTCCGCATCGACGGTGGGGGAGTTCCCTCTACCAAGGGCGTGTTGTGACCAACGAGGTTCGGCCGCTTGTTGCGGTTCTCGATTACGGCATCGGAAATCTTCGTTCAGCGCAAAAAGCGCTTGAGCGCGTAGGTGCTGATGCTCGGCTCACCGCCGATAGCGGACTCATTGCCGACGCCGATGCCGTGGTGCTCCCTGGCGTGGGCGCATTCGGCGCGTGCATGGATGCACTGCGCGACTGCGGACTCGACGAGGTTGCCATTGAAGCGGCCAACGACGATCGACCCTTTCTCGGAGTCTGTGTCGGAATGCAGATGCTGTACGAAGGCTCTGAAGAATCACCGGGTGCAGTCGGGTTGGGGGTGTTGCCTGGTCGGCTTCGACGTTTGCCCGACACGGTGAAGCGTCCGCAGATGCAATGGAACCTTGTTGACATCCGCCGACCGAGCCAACTCTTTTCGTCGGTGCCGGATCCTGTGTGGGTGTACTTCGTGCACTCCTACGCCGCTGATGCTGACGGTGAATCCGTCATCGCAACATGCGACTACGGCGGTCCGGTTGCTGCCGCGGTTGAGCGCGAAGGTCTGTGGGCAACGCAGTTCCATCCCGAAAAATCGGGAACGGTTGGTCTTGAACTGTTGCGTGGCTTTGTCGACGCAGCTCGCCTGAAGGTTGGAAACTGATGGATCTCTATCCCGCTATCGATCTTCTCAATGGTCAAGCAGTTCGTCTCTATCAAGGCGACTATGCGCGCGAGACCGTCTACAACAACGACCCTGTTGCCCAGGCCAAGGTGTTTGCCGAAGCCGGAGCGCGATGGATCCATGTTGTTGATCTCGACGCAGCTCGTACTGGCTCGCCACTGAATCGCGAAGTGATCGCGGCTATCTGTGATGCGGTGAATGTTCCAATTCAAACTGGCGGCGGTGTGCGTAGCGAAGAAGCCGCCGACGCATTGTTTGATGCTGGAGTCACCCGTGTCGTTCTCGGTACCGCCGCGCTTGAAGATCCGGAACTTGTTCGGACGCTCGCATCGCGCCATCCAGTCGCAGTTGGACTCGATGCTCGTGGCCGAGAGGTTGCCGTTCGTGGATGGGAAGAAGGCTCGGGTAAGGACCTTCTCGATGTCGCTCGCGGCTTTGCCGACGCTGGGGTCGAGGCGTTGATCGTTACCGAAATTGGACGCGATGGAACACTTGAAGGCCCCGATCTTTACGGACTTGGGGAAGTTCTCGAATCAACGGAGTTGCCCGTCATCGCGTCGGGTGGCGTTGGTTCGTTGGCCGATCTTGTTGCGCTTGAAGCTCTTCGGTCTGCTGGGCGTCGACTTTCGGGCGCGATCGTCGGCCGTGCGCTCTACGAAGGTGCATTCACGTTGCAGGATGCGCTGCGAGCTTCCGACGCAAACTCCTGAATCGTTGAATCGCTCGTCGTCCTACACTCAAACGATGGATGCTTCCGATTGGAACGCGCGATACGACACGTCTGAACTCATTTGGAAGGGCGAACCCAACCAGTTCCTTCCCCCCGAGGTCGCCGATCTGGCGCCAGGAACTGCGGTAGATCTTGCGTGCGGTGAGGGTCGCAATGCCGTGTGGCTGGCGAAGCAGGGCTGGGACGTGACTGGTGTCGACTTCTCTGACGTGGGTGTTGGGAAGGGTCGAAAGCTCGCTTCGGAGAATGGCGTCGAAGCCACGTGGGTTGTTGCTGATGTCACCACGTGGGATCCGCCTGTTGATGGGTACGACCTCGTTGCGGTTTTCTATTTGCAACTCGGCGCCGAAGAGCGACGGGCGTCAATGAAGACTGCGGTTCGTTCGCTTGCGGTTGGCGGCACGTTGGTCCTGGTCGGCCACGACCTTCTCAATCTGACGGAAGGTTACGGAGGTCCGCAGAATCCAGCGTTCCTGCTGACAGCCGAAGACATCATCGACGATCTCACCGCGGCGGAAGTGTTACTCGACGTTGAACTCGTCACAGAGAAGTCGGGTCGCATCGAACGATCAGTCGAGACCGACGATGGCGATCGCACCGCCATCGACACTCTCGTTCGAGTTCGACGGGTGGCCTAATCCCAAATGAAAACTGCTCGCATCATTCCGTGCCTTGATGTCACCGATGGTCGCGTCGTTAAAGGCGTGAACTTCGTGGGCCTGCGCGACGCTGGAGATCCGGTGGAACTCGCTGCCCGCTACGACGCGGATGGAGCAGACGAACT
>WLOT01000086.1 GCA_009699125.1 Actinomycetota bacterium | reverse complement strand
CCCTTGGTGCCGGGAGGAACAACGAACGATGCCTGACCACGACCCTTGAGTTCGGGATCAACCGCAGCAACAACGACGTGAATGTCGGCGATGCCACCGTTGGTGATCCATGCCTTGGTGCCGTTCAGCACCCATTCGTCGGTTGCTTCGTCATAGACCGCACGAGTACGCAGTGACGAAACATCGGAACCCGCGTCGGGTTCGCTTACACAGAACGCGCCGAGCTGCACCTTGTCGGCGGTTCCGTAGCACTGCGGCACCCATTCCATAACCTGCTCAGGCGTGCCGTTGCCGCTAATGCCTGCAGCGGCGAGACCGGAACCGAAGATCGAAAGACCGATACCTGCATCGCCCCAGAACAGTTCTTCGATGGCGAGAACGATTGAAAGACCAGTGGGATCGCCAAGGTTTGCGGCCATGAACTCCCAGCCATACAGACCGATGTTCGCTGCCTCTTGCACGATGGGCCACGGGAACTCTTCGCGCTCATCCCACTCTTCAGCAGCGGGACGGATGACATCGGCAGCAAAGGTGTGAACCCAGTCGACGAGCGTTTGCTGGTCTTCGTTGAGATCAAGGCTGTAATCGGACATTGGCGTTCCTCTCGGGGGACCCGGTTGCATCCGGGGACGACGCGTGCGTTCGCCAAGTTACCCTGCGGTAACTGCCGATGCCGACTCCGGGCGCCTGGGCAGAAGCGTGAGGGCGAATGCCGCCAACGCAGCACCAACTGCGTAGGGCCATCCCATGCCTACCCACTGGAACAAGGCACCGGCGGCGAGTGGTCCGACGACTCGTGCCGCGCCACCAGCTGACTGCTGCCAGCCAAGCCACACGCCAGTGTCGAGCCCGGCCCGACCGGCCACGGCAGACGTGAGCGTTGGAGTGAGCAACCCCTGCCCGATCGTGAGCAACAGCAGCGCAACCACGAGACCTGCCCAACCAAGATCGAACGCAAGCACAAAAAGCCCGCAACAATTCGAGAGCAAACCAAATCGAAGCGTGCTGGTCTCGCCAAGACGATGAGTGACGGGCCCGACAAGGCCACCCTGCACGCCAACGAGAACGACGCCGATCCCCGCGAACACTGCTGCAGTTCCGGATAAGCCGAGTCCGTAGCGATTGCTCGCCAACAATGAAAACGTTGCTTCGAAACCGCTGAACGCGACCACGCCAACAAACGCAATGACGATGAGTCGAATAATTTCGGCGCGACGAATCGCCGACGTGTGATCAGCATGTTCATGGTGCAACGCACCATGCGCCGGCCCAACAATTCCAGGCCCATCAAGTGCAGGTTCCGCGGCAATGTTTTCGGCATCGGCACTTGCCGCAGCGAACTCCGCCTCGCGTGCTGCGACGACATCAGCGCGAGCAAGCGGATGACCCTTCACGCCATGTGCTGTTTCCGGGAGTCGCTTGAGGGCGATGAGCGCGTTCACTGCCGCTATCGCCGCAGCAACGAAGAACGGGACCTTTGGGCCGGCGAGTGCTGCGAGTCCACCGATCGCTGGACCAGCGACAAAGCCAACACCAAACGCGGCACCGATGAGCCCCATGTATCGCGCACGTTGACGCGGAGGGGAAATGTCGGCGACTGCCGCCTGCGCCACCGAGACCGAGGCACCCGAAATGCCATCAATAATTCGACCGAGAAAGAGAAGCCATAACGCGCCAGCGAAACCGGTGACGAGGGACCCAATCGCGGTTCCGCACAGCGACAAAATAATGATCGGTTTGCGACCAATGCGATCGCTCAACTTTCCCCACACCGGCGCAAACACGAGTTGCGCGAGCGAGAACGACGCGGACAACACACCGATGACCGCTGCCCCTGCACCAAACCGTTCTGCGTACTGCGGAAGGATCGGCAGCACGATGCCGAAACCAATGAGATCAACCGCGACAGTCGTCCAAATAACCCAGAACCCGCGCGGGAACGGTTGACGTTCTTTCTTCTCTGCCATCAGGCGGGACGAACCTGGGTGCCGTCAGCGGTGTCTTCCACAAGCCAACCGGCTGCGGTGAGTTCATCACGGATGGCATCAGCAGCGGCCCAGTCTTTTGCAGCACGAGCGTCGTCGCGGGCACGGGCACGATCAAGGATCTCGGCCGGAACTTCTTCGCCCCCAGCATTGAGAACGAGTCCAACTGCTCGACAGATTTCAAACGCCGCAGCCGCTAACGGCGCAGCGGTTGCGGAATCACCCGCATCAAGCGCGGTATTCGCTTGGCTAATAAGACCAAATAGCAACGCCACAGCACCAGGCGTATCGAGATCGTTGTCCATCGCGACGCGGAACGCCTCGACCGATGCAGCATCGGGTTCGCCCGCCAATCCAGCATTTGCCGCGCGACGAGCAAAGGCATCGAGACGACGCAACGCCGCTGATGCATCGTCGGTTGTTGCCCGGGTGACTTCAACCGGCGTTCGGTAATGCGACCGAAGAACAAGCAATCGGTACGCGCGTGGATCGGTGGACTCAACGAGGTCAAGAAGGTTGGTGAAGTTCCCCAAACTCTTCGACATCTTTTCGCCGCCAACTTCAACAAATCCGTTGTGCATCCAATGCCGGGCAAACGTGCGCCCGGATGCCAACGCCTGCGCGCGTTCATTCTCGTGGTGTGGGAACGCAAGGTCTTGTCCGCCACCGTGAAGATCGAAGCCATCGCCCAATAGATCGAGTGACATCACAACACATTCGGTGTGCCAACCCGGCCGACCTTCACCCCAAGGAGATGGCCACGATGGTTCACCCGGCTTGGTGAACTTCCAAAGCGCGAAATCGATTGGTGAGTGCTTATGGTCTGCCACTTCAACACGAGCGCCCACTTGCAGCGATTCGATTGATTGGCGAGCGAGTAGGCCATAGTCGGCTACGGCCGCAGGCGTGAAGTACACGCCATCGTCAGAAACATAGGCAACGTCGCGAGCAATGAGATCTGCGATGAGCTCAACCATCTGATCGACGTAGGCGGTGGCGTGGGGGTCGGAGGTTGGACGCTCGACGCCAATGGCCTCCATGGCTTTCCACCACACCTGCTCACACTTCTGCGCGATGTCGGACCAGTCTCGGCCTTCATCGTTGGCCCGATTGATGATCTTGTCGTCGATGTCAGTGATATTCGAGACGTAGTTGACCTCGAGGCCAGTCCAGGTCAGATACCGACGCAGAACGTCGAACACGAGGGAGAAACGACCATGCCCAAGATGGGGAGGGCCGTACACCGTTGGTCCGCACACGTACATCGAGACCTTCCCCGGTTCACGGGGTTCGAAGGGCACAACCTTGCCCTGAGCGGTATCGAAGAGGTGCAGCACGACTGGCAACGCTACCTGTCCCCACACCCCCTCCTGCGAGTCCTCACGTGAGTCGAACAGGCGGGGCGAACTAGCGTGATCGGGTCATGACATCGGCCACCCCCACTCCGCGAAGCAGTTGGACCGTTCCCCAAAAGCCCGACCTCGAGGGCCTCGAGGCCCGCTGGGGCGCGACCTGGGACGCCGACGGCACCTATTCCTTCGATCGCACCGCCACCCGAGATGGCGTGTACTCGATCGATACTCCTCCCCCGACCGTCAGCGGCTCGCTCCATGTCGGCCACGTCTTCAGTTACACCCACACCGACACCATCGCCCGCTACCAACGCATGTGTGGCAAATCGGTCTTCTATCCAATGGGATGGGACGACAACGGCCTGCCCACCGAACGCCGGGTGCAGAACTACTACGGCGTGCAGTGCGATCCCTCGCTGCCGTACGACCCCAACTTCGCAACGCCGACACCTATGTCTGATCGTCCAAAGGAAGATCAGAAGAAACTTCCGGCGCAGATCAGCCGCCGCAACTTCATCGAGTTGTGCAACACGCTCACCGCTGAAGATGAAAAGGCATTTGAAGAGCTCTTCCGCACGCTCGGACTTTCGGTTGACTGGTCGCTCACTTACGCGACCATCGATGATCGGTGTCGTCGCGTTGCCCAGCGCGCGTTCCTTCGCAACCTTGCACGCGACGAGGCCTACCAAGCAGAAGCTCCAGTGTTGTGGGATGTCGACTTCCGTTGTGCAGTTGCTCAGGCTGAACTTGAAGATCGCGAAATGCCCGGCGCATATCACCGCCTGCCTTTTGTGCGCACTGATAACGGCGAACCGATTCACATCGAGACCACGCGCCCTGAACTTCTTGGCGCATGCGTTGCGCTCGTTGCCCACCCCGACGATGAGCGTTACAAACCACTCTTTGGTTCCACCGTTCGCACACCGCTGTTTGGTGTTGAAGTTGAAATCAAGCCGCATGAACTCGCCGATCCCGAAAAGGGATCAGGCATCGCAATGATCTGTACGTTCGGCGATCTCACCGACGTCATCTGGTGGCGTGAGTTGCAACTCGAAACTCGCTCGATCATCAGCGTCGACGGTCGCATCCAGTCCGAAGCACCAGAGTGGATCGTGAGCGCAGGCGACGCTGCCGTTGCTGCATATAACGAACTCGCCGGCAAAACGATCAAGCAAGCACAGGTCCGCATCGTCGACCTGTTGCGCGACGCCAACCAACTCGACGGCGAACCAAAGCCGATCACGCATCCGGTGAAGTTCTTCGAAAAAGGCGATCGCCCTCTCGAAATTCTCACCAGCCGTCAGTGGTACCTGCGCAACGGTGGCCGCGATCTTCCGTTGCGCGAGGCGCTGCTCGAACGAGGCAAAGAACTTCACTGGCATCCGCCCCACATGCGCGTTCGCTACGAAAACTGGGTGAACGGCCTCAACGGCGACTGGCTCGTCAGCCGGCAGCGGTTCTTTGGTGTTTCGTTTCCGATTTGGTACCCGCTCGACGCCGATGGTTCGCCCATCCACGATCAACCCATCACCGCTGACGAATCCGCCCTCCCCATTGATCCTGCGACCGACACGCCTACGGGCTACACCGAAGCACAGCGTGATGTTCCGGGCGGCTTCACCGGCGATCCCGATGTCATGGATACGTGGGCGACCTCTTCGCTCACTCCCCAGATCGCAACCGGCTGGGGCGAAGACGACGACTTGTTCGCTCGCACCTTCCCAATGGACATGCGCCCGCAAGCACACGAGATCATCCGCACGTGGTTGTTCTCCACCACCGTTCGTTCGCATCTCGAGCACAACTCGATTCCGTGGCGTAACGCCAGCATCTCCGGCTGGGTACTCGACCCCGATCGCAAGAAGATGTCGAAGTCGAAGGGCAATGTCGTCACTCCCCTTCATCTTCTAGAGCAGTACGGCTCCGATGCCGTTCGCTACTGGGCAGCAAGCGCTCGCCCTGGCACCGACACCGCCTTCGACGAAGGCCAGATGAAGATCGGTCGCCGTCTTGGCATCAAACTGCTCAACGCGAGCCGTTTCGCACTTGGACTTGGATCTGAAGATGGCGTCGCTCAGATTCATGATCCGTCTGCCATTACCGAACCGCTCGATCGCGCAATGCTCGCCGACCTTGCTGCGCTCGCTGAAGATGCAACCACCGCATTCGATGGTTACGACTACGCCCGTGCCCTCGAACGCACCGAAGCGTTCTTCTGGCAGTTCTGCGATCAGTACCTCGAACTCGTGAAGACCCGCGCCTACGGAAGTCGCGGCGACGACGCTGCTCGCTCAGCCCAAGCTGCATTGCAGCTCACACTGTCGACGCTGCTCCGTCTTTTCGCACCGTTCCTTCCCTTCGTCACCGAAGAAGTGTGGTCGTGGTGGCAGAGCGGTTCAGTCCACCGCGCGCCGTGGCCCGATGCATCACAACTTCGAGATGCTGCGGCCGATGGCAATCCGCTCGCCTATGCGATGGGTGCAGAAATCCTCAGCGCTGCACGTCGCGCAAAGACTGAAGCGAAGCGTTCGCTCAAGTGGCCGGTCGATGTCATCGACGTCACTGACACCACGCCACGCACCGAGGCGTTCCAAAGCGTTCTTGAAGATGTTCGTGAAGCGGCGAACGCAACGTCAGTCAGCGTCGCCGTCGGCGCTGAAGCCAGCGTCGCTGTCACCCTCGCCGACGATCCCGACGCCGTCTGACGGAGGCATATTCGCCTTTGATGCCGCTTTAGGTGTCGGCGGCTTTGGCGGTGGAGTTTCGGTCAGCACGACCTGCGTCGGTGAACCGGCATAGGCAAACGAGATTCCGCGCTCGTCGAAGGTTTCCTTCAGGCGTGCCCGCAACTCGCGCAACACGCCGAACTGAGCTGCAGGCTCGGTCTTGATCACCATGCGCACATGCACACCATCGGGATCGAACTCTTGAATGCCCCAAATCTCGGCGCGTTCGGTGATCTTGGTTGACCATTCCGAATCAGCCTGAATGGTGTCAGCGACTTCCTGCATGACATCACTCACTGCGGAGATATCGGCGTCATACGGAAGCACAACGTCGATGAGCGCGCGCGCCCACTCCTGACTTTTGTTCGCAACCTTCACGATCTGCCCGTTCGCGACGTGCCACATCGTTCCCTCTGGGTCACGAATATGCGTTGCCCGCAACGTGATGCGTTCTACGACGCCCTTCGCACCGCCGCCGACGTCGATCGTGTCGCCAACACCGAACTGATCCTCCGCGACGATAAAGAAACCACTGATGAAATCTCGGACCATCGTTTGCGTTCCAAAGCCCAACGCAACACCAACAATGCCCGCAGTGGCGAGAAGCGGACCAAGGCTGATCCCCAATATTTCAAGTGCAAAGAACAGAGCGATGAACCACACCAGTGCTGTCCCGATCGATCGGAAGACAGCGGTAAGCGTTTCGAGACGAGCATCCGTGCGTACCGACGAGTCTCCCGAGGCCAGCAGAACCTCCGAGGTGCGGCGACGCAATCCACCTTTGCTCACTCGATTCTTCGACGAGCCCGGAAGGAACAACCGGTTCATCGACCGAGAAACCATCCGACGAACGATCATTGCCACGAGCCCAGCGATGATGACCACGCAGAGAATCGAAAGTGGTTTGGCGATGAACCATTCCGCGGCGCGAGCCCACGCCTTTGAACCGGTCCAGTCGAAAACGCGCTCGCAGAACCATCCGGTGTTGTCTCCACACGCATTCTGAAGCGCTGCGGGATCGGTTGCGGCGAGGACCAGGGAATCAATCACGACTAGTGACGGTACGCGAAACGGGACCCCCGCAGGGGTCCCGTTCGAGAATTAGGCACTGCGCTGGGATCAGGACGCCAGGTTGGCGTTCACAAAGTCCCAGTTGACGAGGTTGTCGAGAACGACCTCGATGAACTTGGCGCGTGCATTGCGGTAGTCGATGTAATAGGCGTGTTCCCACACATCGATCGTGAAGAGCGCCTTGGCGCCGTGCTTCATCGGAAGATCGGCGTTCGGGGTCTTCATGATGGCGAGCTTGCCGTCCTTTTCGACGAGCCATGCCCAACCCGAACCGAACTGCGTAAGGCCAGCATCGGTGATCTGTGCACGGAAGGCGTCGTAGCCACCGAAGTCGGCGGCGATGCGATCGGCGATTGCACCAGTGGGCTGACCGCCACCATTGGGTGACAGTGAGTTCCAGAAGAAGGTGTGATTCCAGACCTGCGCTGCGTTGTTGAACAGCGGTCCTTCGGCCTTCATGATGATGTCCTCAAGCGAGGCGTTCTCGTCGGCGGTGCCGGCGACGGCCTTGTTCAAGTTGTCGACGTAGGTCTGATGATGCTTGCCGTAGTGGTATTCCATGGTCTCGGCACTGATTGTCGGTGCGAGCGCATCTTGGGCATACGGCAGAGCGGGAAGCTCGAAAGCCATGAAGGTTCCCTTCCTCGGAAGTTCGTTGGTGTGGTT
>WLOT01000085.1 GCA_009699125.1 Actinomycetota bacterium | reverse complement strand
CCCTTGTCATAGATGCCAACGATCTTGCCCGTTGCAGTCAAAGAACCTTCCACGGGAATTTCACGGTGCTGAACGAATGACTGTTCGCCGTGCACGAGCATCGCGAAATCGAACGAGCCGATTGCACTGATTGCGCCGGAGACGCCGGCGCCAATGACAGCGGCCATCGTGGGCAGCACGCGTTGTGGCACGTCGTGGCTGTTTTCGGTCGTGAACGCGAGTTCATCGATACCAGCGCCCACACCAACGGCGTAAAGCAACGCATCTTTCGATGTCCATGAGTGGACAATCGGCGCACCTTCGGCACCAACAACGTCATGATTGATCGGCATTGTTCGAACTACTTCCGGTCGAGGCCGAGCATGTCGGCGTTGGGACGAGCCTTGCCCATGAGTTCTTCAACGAGCGGACCAACGCCGGACGGATCAAGTGTGTTGGTGACCTTCGGGCCCTGATGCCAGCTTTCGCTAATGGCCAACAGTTCGCCACGAACATCGAACACTCGACCGGTAACTCCAGCGGACTCTTCGCTCGCCAACCACACAGCGATCGGAGCGATCCACTTGGTCGACATCGCTTCCTTCACTTCTTCGGGTGCATCACCAATGCCGAGATCGGCGGTGAGTCGCGTGAACGCGGCCGGTGCAATCGCGTTCACCGTGACGCCATAACGACCAAGTTCGTCGGCCGCAATGATCGTGAACGAAGCAATGCCACCCTTGGCAGCGCCATAGTTGGTCTGACCGATGTTGCCGTAGATGCCTGAAGGTGAGGTTGTGTTGATGATGCGTGCGGTGTTGGTTTCGCCCGCCTTCGAACGATCACGCCAATAGGCCGCAGCAAAGTGCGAAGGACCAGCGGTGCCCTTGAGATGCACCTTGATGACAGCGTCCCATTCGGCTTCGCTCATGTTGGTGAGCATGCGGTCGCGCAAGATGCCAGCGTTGTTGATGAGAACGTCGAGTCCACCGAACGTCGTGATGGCCTGGTTGATGAGATTCTCAGCACCTGACCAATCGCTGATGTCGTCGGTGTTGGCAACGGCTTGACCGCCAGCTGCGAGAATTTCGTCGACAACTTCTTGGGCTGGCCCTTGATCGACGCCGGTGCCGTCGCGAGAACCGCCGAGATCGTTCACCACGACCTTTGCGCCTTCGGCTGCGAGCATCAGCGCGTAATCACGCCCAATTCCGCGACCAGCGCCCGTAACGATGCACACTCGGCCTTCACACAGTCCTGCCACGACGACGTCTCCCTTGTCAGTTCAGATCTAGGGATCCGATTGTGACACGACCGGTTCAGAGCCGCCGAGGCCGGGAATCTCCTTACTGATGCCGGGAATCCCCCACTCCCGACCGATACGGCCTCTGAGGGCCCTAGAACGCCCTCTGAGGCGACTGTCACACCCATTCCGTAGGTTGAGCGGTATGACCGCTCTTCTGCCTGTCCTGACCCTCCTCATCGGCCTCGCCATCGGCGCGTTGGTTGGCAACCGCCTCGCGTCACGTCGAACCGCTGCCGATCCTCTCGATGTCGACCGCACCCGAGACATCGCCAATGCCACGTTGGCCACCACGATGCGCGAACTCATCGATGTCAACACGCGCCTGCAAGCCGAGGCCAATGCTCGGGCTGCGGCCGAAGCGGCACAACAGCAGAAGTCCGTGCACGACCTTGTCGCACCCGTTGGCGAGCAACTTGCTCGGCTCGACCAGAAGCTCAACGAGCTCGAAAACAAACGTGTCGAAGATTCAGGTCGCCTCAACACCAGCATCGGTTCGTTGGCGTCGCTCGCCACTTCCCTGCAGAAGGAAACAGCCGAGCTCGCATCGGCCATGAAGAACACCAAGGTGCGCGGCAACTGGGGTGAGCTCCAACTCCAACGCGTCATCGAACTCGCAGGCATGACCGAACACGTCATGTACGAACAACAAGAGCACATCGCTGGCGACGGCGACGCAGCACGCCCCGACATGATCGTCCGTCTTCCCGACTCCAAAAAGATCATCATCGATGCAAAAGCACCAATGTCTGCCTATCTGAATGCAATCAATGCCACCTCCGACATTGAGCGCGAACAACTACTCACCAAGCATGCTGCCGACGTCATGGCGCATGTCAACGCGCTCGCAAAGAAGAACTACGCCTCACGCGTCGATGGCTCTCTTGATTTCATCGTGATGTTTGTCCCCGGCGATACGTTCCTCACTGCCGCGTTCGATGCCAACCCTGAGTTCCTCGAACAAGCAATTGCCAAGAATGTCTTCCCAGCATCGCCCGGCACATTGATCGCGCTTCTCCGAGCAATCGCCTACGGATGGCGTCAAGAACAACTGGCGGAAAACGCCGCACAGGTCGTTGCGCTCGGCAAAGAGCTCTACGAACGAGTCGGCGTCTTCACTGGCCATCTCCAGAGGGTCGGCACCAACCTCACCAAGGCCACCGAGTCCTACAACTCCGCAGTCGCATCACTCGAGACTCGCGTCATGCCCTCGGCCCGCCGCTTCGAAACGCTCGCCGTGGCCGCAGATCAGGCCCTACCTGGGGTCAGCCCAATCGATGTCACCACCCGTCAGGTCTCGCTTCCTGAGCTCGAAGAGGGCTCGGGGAACGGCTGATCTGCCAAATCATGTGCCGGGTGCTGTGCTCCCTACCTACTGGTCGGTAGACTGGCGCCATGTCCGCCGCAGAAACACTGACTGAAACCACCGAGATTGAGCAGGAAGTCGCCGAAAAGGCGCCTGATCGAGCCGAAAAAGGCTCTCTCAAGCCCGTTCTCGACATCATTCCTGCCGAGGCCTACGAGAACCCCACCTGGAAGGGTTTGGCCTATTTCGGCCGCGACCTTGTCATCTACGGCCTCGTGATTGCCGGGCTCATCGCTTTCAACAACCCCTTCGCCGTTGTAGCGCTCTGGGTGCTTTCGGCCATGGTGATTTCCGGACTCTTCATCGTTGCCCACGACGCCGCCCACGGAGCCCTCTTCTCCTCCAAACGTCTGAACCGAACCATCGGCACGATCGCGATGTTGCCGTCATGGCACGTCTATGAAGGTTGGACCCTCGGCCACAACCGCATTCACCACGGTTACACCGTTCGTGAAGGATTCGACTTCGTATGGCATCCCTACACCGCCGAGCAATACACGGCGATGTCCAAGTTCGGTCGCCTGCGTCACCGCATCGAATGGTCATGGCTCGGCGCGGGCGCGTATTACCTGCGCGAAGTCTGGTGGCACAAGATGATTGTTGGCGCTCCCCCGGCACGCTGGGCCAAAGCCATTCGCCGTGACCGTTTCATCGTCTGGACCTTCGTCGCCGTCGCCGCCGTTGCGCTTGGTCTTGTCGGTTGGGCGCAGTACGGAAGCGTTGTTGGCGTCGCCTGGATGATCCTCAAGGTGCTCGTCATCCCGTTCCTTGCCTTCACCTACGTCATCGCCTCGTTCGTCCACGTGCATCACATCCAGCCCAACATTCGCTGGTGGAAGCGCCGTGAATGGACAAAGTGGCACGGCCAGATGGAAGGCACCACGGTGCTTCGAGCCCGCTTCGGCCTCAACTTCTTCTTTCATTGGATCATGGTGCATGTCCCCCACCACGTCGACATGCGCATCCCGATGTACAACCTCGAAATGGCGACCGACGCAATCAAAGAAGCGTTCCCCGGCACGGTGCACGACGAACCACTTCGATTCATGGACTTCGTACGCAACACCCGCACGTGTCGCCTCTATGACTTCGACGAGGGCCGCTGGTACACCTACCGCGAAGCAGCACAACGCGAAGCAACCCAGCCTGCTTCTGAATCAGCTGCTGCCTGAGCGAAGCAAGAACTAGTTCGTCAATGCTGATGCATCAACGGTGACCGTTTCACCCGATGCATCGATGACCTGATACTCGAATCCTTCTTCAACGATCGCGTCGTCAACTCCGAATGCAACCGGGATCTTGTTGCACGCGTTCCGCAGCAGGTAACTCACGATCTCCACGAGTTCTCCACTGTCGTAGGACTGTGTGAGCCGACCAACGAGTTCCTGGTCAATTACTGGTGGCCCCACGAACATTGCATCGACAAGTTCGAGCGCAGCCAACGTTCCAGTTGATAGTTGGCTGATTGAGGCGGGGTCGTCGGCATTGAGAAGTTCATCGTTCGCACCGGCATTCAGCGCAGCCACGCTTCGCACTGTCTGACAGCGACGACATTCGTGAAGTCGTGCGCCGCGAAGCCGAATCAGTTCCTTCGTGACTGGGTCCACGAGTTGCAAGCGGCCAACCGCAGCGAGCATGGCCATAATCGCCACCATCGGATCGGCAGGAATCTCGCCAGTCGCACCCCAGGCCCACGACTCGCTTGTAACGGTGTCGCCCAAGAGCGTGGTGAGCACAAGGTCGACGCGTTGACCGACATCAAGCAAGTACAACGCCTGCACCAATGGCCCGATCTCGGCACCAAGAGCGCCAGCCGATGCGGCCAGTGGACCAGCGAGAACTCCGGTGACATCGATAACGAATTGCTCAGCCATCGCCAAGGCGGCCTTCTGACGATCGTCGAACGCATCTGAAGTCGGCCAGTTGCTGAGTTCAGCGATCTGAATTGCAGAAATCGTGCCCCACGCTTTTGCCTGGAGCTCAGCTTCGTTGTTCAACAACATCGCTACTCGGCGACGAGCAAGTTCAAGCAACGTGTCGTCGCAAGCCCGACGAACTGATTCGCATGCAACCGCGAGCGCAGTCAGAACCTCAGGAGCCTCGACAGCGCGCGGATCGGCCATCAGCGAGCCCCACCCGGCGTGAAGGACACCGGAAGACTCTTTACGCCGTTGATGAAGCTCGAACGGAGCTGCACAGGCGGGCCGGCAAGTTCAATGTCAGGGAGCCGCGTGTAGAGCTCTCGGAACATGAGCATGATCTCACGACGAGCCAGGTGGGCGCCCAAGCAGAAGTGTGGGCCGGGTCCACCGAAGCCCACATGAGGATTCGGATCGCGAAGCACATTGAACGTGTCGGGATCAGCAAAAATTGCTTCGTCGCGATTCGCGGATCCGTAATACATGATGATCTTGTCGCCCACATGGAACTCGTGACCCGAAAGCACATAGTCCTGCGTAAGCGTGCGTCGCATCCAAACAACTGGCGACGCGTAGCGGACAATCTCCTCGACGGTTGTCGGCATGACTCCATCAATGTCGGCAAGAAAGAGTGCGCGCTGATCGGGGTTCTGCGACAGGTGCGTAATGCCATGGCTCAGCGCTGTGCGCGTGGTCTCGTGTCCGGCCACCGAGAGAAGGATGAAGAACGAAGCAAGTTCGTCGCCAGAAAGCTGTTCGCCATCAACTTCGGTGTTCACGAGCGCTGACAACAAATCATCAGTGGGATTCGCCCTACGAAACACGGCCAAGTCGTTGAGCAGGCCCGCCAGCATCGCTCCGGCGCCGAGGAATGCCGTAATGGGATCGGTTCCCTCAGGGATGAAATCGGGATCGCCACCGGAAAGAATGATGTTCGATTGCGCCAACACCATGTCGTAGTCGCTGTGCGGAATTCCCATCATGTCGAGAATGACGAGAAGGGGGAACGGCATCGATACGTCGGTGACGAAGTCAATCTCGCCCTTTTCGACGATCCCGTCGACGACCTTCTTGGCGGTTTTCTCGACGTCCTCAAGAACGTTGTTCAACATTCGCGGAGTGAACGTTCCTGACACGATCTTGCGCAGTCGGGCATGGCGTGGATCGTCCATCGAGATGAGCGAGCCAAAGAACTCGTTCATGTCGGCCGGCATGTCGAGAATCGACACTGCACCTTGACCCGAGCAAAACACCTCGGGATGACGGCTGATCTCGAGCAGGTCGTGCATCTTCGTGATCGCGAAGTAACCGGGGCCTTCGGGAAACGGTTCAATGATGGGTTCGGGAAAATACGCAATGGGATTTTCGCGGCGCAATGTGGCAAACGCTGCGTTGCGCTCTGCCCACGGCTTGGCCCAGAACTCAATGTCGGAAAGATCAATATCTTCGAGTTTCACAAGTACTCCTTAGATGAGAAGGAAAAGTCAGAGAGCGCCGGAGCGATCGGTGGTCTCAATCAGTTCGAGACATTCACCATTCGGCCCCGGCCAGAACAGAACAAGCAACAGAGGGAATTCGTCTCCAACCGACAGTTCTTCTGTTGGCAGGAACGGAATGGAACCGGCAGCGCGAACCACGGCTTCATCGGCAGCACAATCGGTGGTGGACCATGCCATTCGAAAAAGACCGAGTTCGTTAGCACCGCGAACACGAACCGCTGTCTTCGGAGCAGGGTCGAGCCATTGCACCAGCGCAACGGTGAACACCGAGCCCGCGTCGGCGAGGATCGCTCCGCGCACTCGCTTATCGGTGTCGCCACCGAAGAGTTCCTTGGTCCATTCCATCACCGTCGGATCGAAGATTGGGTTCAGACCCATAACGTCGCGGTAGTACGCAATCGATTCGTCGATGTCGGCACAATTCACCACAACTTGAGCAATCGACGTCTTGTCCGCTTCAAGTAGTTGGATCGGAACACCATCGGGATCGAGCACCATCGCGAGGCGAGGCCGCTCAGGTCCTGCCTCTACGTCAATCGGACCGCCAACCAACGTTCCACCCGCGGCTACGGCTCGTTCAAGAGTCGCATCGAGATCCGGCGTTGTCATCATCAACCGGTTGTACCCAGGCTCACCATCGAGGCCAGGTGCAGTTCCGGTCGGCAGCGGGGTTTTCCACTCAAGGAGATCGAGTGAGAGTCCATCAAGCCCATCGTCGGAATGCAGGATCCAGGCGTCCCACGCAACTTCATCAAGCCCGAACGCCGAACCCGACTGGTTCTTGCTTGGTACCGTTCGCAACACTCGTCGCAAACCCAGTGCTTCGTAAAACGCAACGGCAACGTCAAGATCAGAGCAGTTCGAGTTGCAGTGGTAGATGCGGTTTCCCTGAATCGCCATGGTCGGATCGTAGGGCCACCGCACAGGTGGCGCCTTCAGCCCTCAGTAGGACTCGGGATCGTCAATCACCGACTGAGGAACCGGGAAGTTGTAAAGCTCCGATGCGTTCTTCCAAGTGATCCGAGCAATGTCATCGGCAGGAAGATTTCCGATCTCATGCTTGGTAACGGCCTGCGTATTTGGCCAGGTTGAATCGCAATGGGGGTAATCGCTCTCGATGAGGATGTTCTCGATACCAATGCGCTCACGCTGAACAAACGCTGATGGATCCTCTACCGCACAGAACCAGAAGTTCCGCTTGAGCACTTCGGCAGGCGTGAGGTCTGTGCCCTTCCACGTTCCGTACATTTCGTGATAGCTGAGCATGTGATCCAGGCGATCCATGAGCCCCGCCACCCATCCGATTCCACCTTCGGACATGCACAGTTTCAGATCTGGGAATCGAACAGGAAGCATCGAATACAGCCAATCGACCGCGGCGAACATCGCGTAACCGAAGAACAACACGCCGACAGTGTCGGGTGGCGCGTCGGGCGCTGTGGCTGGGGACGTACCCGAGGAACCAATGTGAAGGTTTACGACGGTTCCGGTTTCGGCACAGGCCTGCATCATTGGGTCCCAGTAACCCGTGTGAAGCGATGGAAGACCCAACATGTGGGGGGCTTCGGTAAACGACACCGCTTTGAAACCACGTTCTGCATTGCGGCGAATTTCCTCGGCACCAAGCACAGGGTCAAGGAGCCACGGAATTTGGCAAGGGACGATGCGCCCGGGATGTGTCCCCGCCCATTCCTCGATGTGCCAGTCGTTCCAAGCTCGAGTCGTCGCGAGCGCGAGTTCGACATCATTCGTGGTTGTCTGCAAGCGCTGACCACAGAACCCTGGCAGGAACGACGGGAAGTTCACCGACGCATAAATGCCATTGAGGTCCATGTCCGCGATTCGAGCGTTGATGTCCCATGCGCCGCGTCGCATCTCATCGAAGCGAACCGGCTCGAATGAATACTCCGACACAGGTCGGCCAACGACAGCGTTGAATCCGACATTGGGGAATTCCATGCCGTCATAAACCCAAGTTTCGGAGCCATCATCTTTTTCAATGAT
>WLOT01000084.1 GCA_009699125.1 Actinomycetota bacterium | reverse complement strand
GCGTGAACAACGCCAGAACCGGCGAAGTCGACGTAGCCGTTACCCCAGTTGAGTGAGTTGCCCAGCTTGGCGAGCCATCCGCCACCCCAGGTCCATGCGCCGAAGAGCGGGTAGTACACCGCACCACAGAACAGACCCCAGATAACGAACGACTTGAACTTCCAACGCTCAGCCATCGAGCCAGTCGGAATAGTTGCGGTGGTGTCCATGAACGCCACCATGTAGAGGAAGAACGCGGCCGCTGCGCCCGAGTAGGCGAGATCGCCACCGTCGAACCAGGTACCGGCCCATCCGCCCTGCCACAGGAAGACCCAGTCACCGGAACCGATGAGTGCGCCACCTGCTGCATGGTTGAGTCCGTAGTCGAAGCCCGGCAGCAAGTAGCTGTAGCCACCGAACATGAATGACCAACCGACAAGGAAGAAGCCAACAAAACCAAGGAAGAAGATCGCAAGGTTTGTGCTGACAACGTGTGCAGCATGCTTGGCTCGGCAGAAGCCGGTTTCAACAAGTGCAAAACCAGCCTGCATGAAGATCACAAGTGCAGCACCCATGACGATCCAAAGAAGGTTGCCGGACTGGATCGCATGATCAGCAGTCTTTGCAACAGTCTCGAGATCGGCGACTGGCGCTTCCTCAGTGAGGGTTTGAGCAAAAGCGTTGCCGCCGAGTGCAAGCAACGTGCCTGCACCGACAACCGCGCCAACGGCAATGCGCTTGGCGTTCAGAGGAATCCTCCGTCGGGTTGGGGCCTCAATGGCCAGGTTGGTTGCGGAGTTCGTGCTCATCACAGCGCCTCCGCATCTCGTTCACCAGTGCGGATGCGAACCACAGCAGTCGCTGGGATGACCCACACCTTGCCGTCACCGATCTTGTCGGTTCGAGCAGCAGACACAATGGAATCGACGACCTGGTCGGTCATCGCTTCGTCGCAAAGGACTTCGATCTTCACCTTGGGTACAAGATCAACGGTGTACTCGGCGCCGCGATAGGTCTCAGTGTGGCCACCTTGGCGGCCGAAACCCTTCACCTCGTCGACTGTCATGCCTTGCACTCCAATCGCCTTCAACGCGTCCTTCACCTCCTCAACCTTGTGCGGCTTAATGACCGCAGTTACGAGGTTGACCATTTCTCCTCCTTCATCGGAGCCGGAGCTCAATAGGGACATCGAGTCGGAAGGCGACGCCGATGTCGCTCCCACGTCGGAAGCCATTCGGGCTCCTGACGCATTGATGACAGTACGGAGGGGCGATTTCGCAGAAGTGTTCGCACTGTTACGCGAATCCGCCAGTTATCTGACAGAAATCTGACTTATTACTCGGCCGGAGACGGCTCCGATGAGCGCTCTGAAGGTCAGTGAGGATCCGAAAATGGAGGGAACTCAATGGTGAAGATGGCGCCGCCATCGGGAGCATTCCTCACCGACACTCGGCCCTCATGCGAACGCACGATTTGATCAACGATTGCGAGCCCAAGACCTGAGCCTGGCTTCGAACGCGCATCTGCCGATCGATAAAAGCGATCAAAGATGTGCGCTTGATCCCCATCTGAAACACCTGAACCGTGATCGCGCACTTCAACAACACCAGGTCGCACCGCAACTTCAACGGGTGATGGCCCCTCGCTGAACTTCGCGGCGTTATCGACAAGATTTCCGATGGCACGTGTGAGTTCGCGTGGCCGGCCAAACATCGGCGCTGGCTCCGCCACGACAACAATCTCTCGTCCTGTTCGGCGACGCGTGCGTTCAGCTACTCGTTCGACGATCTGATCAAGCGAAACCTGCTCTTCGGGTTCGTCATCCCATGTATCAGTTGCAAGTTGCACCAATTCATCGACAAGTGAGCCCAACTCTCGTGTTTCAGATTGCAAGTCAGAGAGAATGGAGTCGCGAGTTTCGTCCGGAAGATTCGGATAGCGCTGCAATGTCTCCACATTGGTTCGAAGACTGGTCAGCGGAGTTCGCAATTCATGCCCGGCGTCCTGCACCAGTTGCTGTTGCTGATCTCGAGATTGACCAAGTGCAGCGAGCATCGTCGCAAATGAGCGCGCTAAACGACCAGGCTCATCCTTTCCAGCAGGAGGAACATCAACATCCAACCGACCTGTTGTCGCAACTGCTTCAGCCGCATTCGTGAGTTGTACAAGTTGCTTGGTCGAACGGCGAGCAATCAACCACCCAACAAGTGCGCTCACGGCACTTGCCGCGATGACAACAAGAAAGAGCCATATTTTCAATGAGGAAAGCACCCGATTGGTTTCCCCGTAGTCGCGCGCGATCTGTACTGCGCCGCCTTGGGCGATTCCGACTGTCTTCACCCGCCACGTCGTTCCATCGCTCGACGCCGTGCGGGTTTGCGTCCCGCGGCCTGTCGCCGCAATCACACGATCTCGATTATCGATCGGGAGTTCATTCACACCGATCGTTGCGGTTACATCTCCTGAACGATCGAGACATTGAAACGCAACACCCTCAACCGAGCCATCGTCTCCGCTACGACGCACACCCGGCAATTGACGACGGGTCGTCTCGCCGGAGCAAGTCATCACAGCCTGACGTCCATCAGGGTCTTGAAAACGCTGCGCATAGGTATCGAGGTACTGATCAACCTCGGTACGTACTCGTTGATTGGTAACGACATAGGTCGTTGATGCAACGATGATCGCAGTTACCGCCGTCAGCAGCGCCATCGCAATTGCGATCTTCCCGCGAAGTGTCATGACGCACGCAGGCTGTAGCCAACGCCACGGACGGTCTGAATAATTCGCGATTCGTTTCCTTCTTCGGTCTTCCGTCGCAAGTAGCCGATGTACACCGCGAGAGCTTTTGAGTCCGGACCAAAGTCGTAGCCCCAGATTTGGTCGTAGATAGAGGAGTGCGAAAGAACGACCCCCGTATTTCGAGCCAAGAGTTCGAGAAGGTCAAACTCGGTCTTTGTGAGTTCCATCTCGCGGTCGCCTCGCCACGCGCGACGCGCCGCCTCATCAATGACGAGATCGTCGACCGTGATCTGCGCTGGTGCATCTGCTTCATCAAAGGTGCTTCGTCGCAGCAACGAGCGAACACGGGCGAGCAACTCGTCGAGCGAGAACGGCTTGGGCAGGTAATCGTCGGCACCAGCATCCAGGCCAGAAACCCGATCGGAGACCTCGGTACGCGCCGTAAGCACGAGGATCGGCAGTCGAGACCCACCCGATCGCAGCCGTCGACACACGGTCAAGCCGTCCATATTTGGCATTCCAAGATCAAGAAGAAGGAGGTCGACACCAGGACTACTGGCGGCCTCAAGCGCTGCGACACCTTCGCTCACAGCAGTCACGTTGTAACCCTCGAGTTCGAGGGCCCTGGTAACCGATTCCCGAACGGCCCGGTCGTCTTCTGCCACTACGAGATGTGCGCCCATGGCATCGTTCTAGTCGCCAAGAGTGAGTCCCGGGTAAGGAATCGTTCCCCCCTTCCTCACCTCGCCCTTACCTGTCTTGGAAAGGCTGTCCGAATGCACAGCCCCTCCGCATTATCAATTCATTTTGCTGACATGAAACTTCAGCATGCGAGCCTGCGCCTATGGTCGGAACAATGAATTCATCTCCCTCACCCCGCCGCGCATCGCGCTGGATTTCCGCCGGTTTCTTCGCTGCGACGCTTGCGCTCGTTCCCACTCTTGTCGCCTGCGGCTCATCATCGCCAAAGGCGGTTGATTGCTCATCAAAGTCATCGGCCACCACCGATTCGACCGAAGCATTGAAACCGGCCGACATCCACACGAAGGCGCTAAGCGCTGTCAAGGTGACCGGGGACTTCGGCAGTAAGGCAAACGTCTCGTTCGATACCGCATTTGTTGGCGAGACCGAAGAACACATCGTGCTCATTCCGGGCACTGGTGAGGAAATCAAAGCTGGCCAGCGTGTCACCGCCGACTACGTAGCAACCGACGGAAATGATGGCTGCGAACTTGACTCCACCTATGGAAAAACGCCGCAGCACATTGTCCTTGATAAGACGTCATTGCTCGCGACTGTCTACGACGCAATGGTTGGACAGAAAGTCGGCGCTCGCGTTCTCGTCTCTGCCGACGTCACCGCGCAACAAGGATCTTGGATCCTCTTCGTGTTCGACATCACTGCCACACAAGATGTTCCAACCACTGCGTCAGGTACGCCGGTAACGCCTCCCGCAGGTCTCCCCGTTGTCACGATTGTTGAAGGCGTTCCCACCATCACACCTCCGACTGGCAATGCTCCGACGTCACTCGTGGCTCAGGTGCTCATCAAAGGCGACGGACCCGTCATCACTGCTGGCCAAACCGTGCTCATGCACTACACCGGCATGATTTGGGCGAGCGGCAAGGTTTTTGACAGTTCGTGGGCTTCAGGTGCTGTCGAATTCCCCGTGGGCGTCGGCCAGGTCATTCCCGGCTTCGATGAAGGTCTTGTCGGTCAAACAATCGGGTCACGAGTTCTGCTCGTCATTCCGCCCGACAAGGGCTACGGAACCGACGGCAATCAACAGGCCGGTATTGCTGGAACCGACACGCTGATCTTTATCGTCGACCTCTTGCTCGCAAACTGAGTAGGCCGGTCATAGACCGGGATACCCACTCATCATCGACGCCATCAACGGGGACTCCGGCCCTTCGGTCGGTTTCGTTGGCCACTCAGTTATCTCGTTGACATGTTCAGCAACAAGTTCCGGCGTGAGTTCTCGATCGGTGAACCCGTCGTTCACTGCGAATGCAACGCGCGCGACATGACCAGCACCAACAGCAAAGCACTGCCCACTCACGTCGCAACTTTCGTGCGCTAACCAAACGACGAGCGGTGCGACCATGTCGGGATGCAACCATTGCGCGAGTTGATCGCTCCAGGGGATCGGACCAAAGCCCGTACCAATGCGTGTTTTCGCGTACGGAGCGATCACATTTACGCCGATGCCAGCTGCTGCACCCTCTTTCGCCATTGCGATTGTTAGACCAATCACACCGGCCTTGGCCATCGAGTACACGGTGCTGTTTTCGAATCCGCCGTAGCCCGCACCCGACGAAACATTGATGATGCGCCCGCCGCCGTTTTGCTGCATGACGCGCCATGCAGCCCGTCCGACATTGAGCGTTCCAAGAAGTTGCGTCGAGATCACTGTGTCGATGTGTTCATCGGGGAAGTTTGCAAATGGCTGCATCCGCACTTGCCCGGCGTTGTTGACACAAATGTCGACCGTGCCGAATGCATCGAGAGCTGTCTGAATAATCGCGTTGGCACCTTCGACAGTTGCGACCGTGTCGTAGTTTGCGACCGCGGTTCCACCAGCAGCGATGATCTCGGCCACAACTTCGTCGGCCGGGTTTACCGCCGGGGCATCACCGGTGTCATCGGTGTCGCTGATGGCCACGCCGAAATCGTTCACGACAACCCGGGCGCCACGGGCGGCCAGAAGGAGCGCGTATTCGCGCCCCAACCCCCGGCCTGCCCCAGTGATAATCGCCACTGCACCATCAAAAACGAGAGTGTCCATGGCCCCAGTCTTATGCAGGAGCGACGGTCGCAGTGCCCCTGATCGCCAAATTCAATCTCCGTCCCAACCTGCCCTAGGATGACCGCTCCCGCCGGCGCAGGCCGGCCACGGGGCTGTAGCTCAGTTGGCTAGAGCACCTGCTTTGCAAGCAGGGGGTCGTGGGTTCGATTCCCATCAGCTCCACCATTTCGTTTCAAACGCCGCCCCAACGGGCGGCGTTTGGCGTTTTCGCAGGCCAGTTGCGGGATTGTTGCGAGCTGCTCGACGGCTTTGCCCAGACTTTGCCATTTCATGGCCTTTAGGAAGTAACACCATCCGTAACGTCAGCGGTCACCTGATCACACCTACGGGGGTGACTCATCCAAGGAGACCCAACTCATGAAACGTGCCGCAGCCATCTCTATGGCAGCTCTGCTCTCAGTCGGAGGGGCCACCACCGTGCTTGCATCCACTGCAGGTGCTGGGGTCAACGACTCCTCCACGACAGAGACAACCATTGATCCCACGACGCCCACCACGGAAGCGCTTGCTCCGGTCGTGACCGACTTTTCGATCACTCTCGCTGGCCTCGGCGATATCAGTCTGAGCGTTGACCCGACCACTCACGAGATTTCGAACATTGTGGTCACGCCACTCGACGGCATCACCGTTGCCGATCCGATCGCGGTGCATAACGGGATCCAACTCGACTTCACGCTTGCCGACGGCACCGTGAAGTCCGTCGTCGTTGAAGTTGAAGGCCATCACGGCACGGTTCGACTCGAAGTGGAAGACCCTGAGTCTGAAGACGAGGCACACAACGGTGATGGACCACCGCCGATTGAAGACCGTGGTGTGAGCGCCGAGCATCGAAACGACAATCACGATCGACACGGTCCCGATGTGACAACTCCCCCAGCAACCAACCCGACCACAACCGGTGCGCCATCGGTGAACCGAGGACCATCACAGTCGGATTCCTCAAACCGTCAGGAATCGGGTTCGCAGTCTGGTCGAAATGGCCGCTCCGGTTCACGTGACTGACGCATCATCCGCGGTGCACACCTGCCAACCCGCCCGTCGGGTGTGCACCGCTTTTCTTCTGGTGATGACGCTGGCCTTTGTCAGCGTCATCACCGCGTGCGGTGAAAGTTCAGTCGCAGTTCCGAAACCACTCTCCGATGCACTCACCATGATGCAAGAGTCGGGTGGTTACTCGTTCACCGCAACGATTGACACTGGTGCATCAAGTGTCACGACAGCAGGCGACTTTCAAGCGCCGAACAAAATTGCGCAAACGGTGACTCGTCCAGGTTCGCCTCCCGTTGCAATGGTCCTTGATGGCGCGGCAGTACATGTTCAAGATCCATCAACAGGCCTTTGGTCGACCAAAGCATCAACAACTGAGGGCGCTGTCGACCTTCGCAGTACCTTCGCTGCCCTTGGCTCACCGACGTCGATGAAAACCGACGGAAACGCCTACAACTTCAAACTTTCCGCGAAAGCCACGAAGCAACTTGCAGGTTCCGATGCGACCGGATCAGCAGCGGTGATCGCAACTGTTGGAACCATTGGATTATCGCAACTTAGGTACATCGTGACGGCAAACGGACAACTCGTCACCGTCACGATCGACTATCGAGATGTCGGAACCTCACCGAAGGTGGCTATCCCATCTTGAGCGCTAGTCCGTCGGCTATGGCTTCGGCCTGCCTCCGGGCCACTCTTTCCCCAGAGCCCGCATCCTGTCGGCTTTGCGGCACCACTACTAGCGTTTCGGCCTATGAAGCTCCATCGCCGTCCGAAGGCAACTGTCGATCCCAGCCGCCCGGTTCCAACACCTCCAACTGGCAAGCAACTTGGTGGACTCGGCCGCATTGGTCGGTTCGTTGCGAAGCGTCACCGCTGGGTTGCGTTGCTCTGGCTCATAATCATCGTGGCCGCTGGCTATCTCAACGTTGCATTCGCAGGGAAGACCTCTGACAGCTTCAGCGTTCCCGGCACAAACTCGCAGGCCGCCTACGACCTTCTCAACGAGAAGTTCCCCTCACAAAATGCAGCGACCGCCAATCTCGTTTTCTGGGTGCCCCAGGGACAGGTACTGACCTCGCCCCAGAATGCAGCGGCTGTCGCAAGCATCGTTGGAGCAGTGCAAAAGGTTGACGGCGTTGCTCCCAACGGTGTTCTTGATCCGATCCTCGCAAGCGCGCAAGCGGTGAACCTCGGACTCGGAAATATCCCCACGTTCCTTTCACCCGACAGTCAGATCGCGTACACAAGCGTCACGTTCTCCGACACCCTCATTGCATTGATGAATCAATTCCCGCCCAATGGTGAGAAGGTCGCAACTGCGTACCCCAATCCGTACAACGAGTTGGAGAGCGCCATCAACAGCGTCAACGCTGGCGATATTCAGGTAAAAATTGGCGGCACGGTCGCTGACACGTGGAACCAGCCAGTTTCGTGGTGGGGTTCACATGCTGACGAGGTTGGTCTTGGGCTCGGAGCAATTCTCTTGCTCGTTGCCTTCGGTTCCATCTTCGGAATGGCGATCCCGATTTCGACTGCACTCTTCGGCGCAATCACCGCCGGCGGACTCGTGTTGTTGCTCGCGGACTTTGTCACTGTGTCATCGGCAGCGCCCAAGGT
>WLOT01000083.1 GCA_009699125.1 Actinomycetota bacterium | reverse complement strand
CCCTCGCCCATCTTCGGAGCGGTGCCCGCAATCGCCCGACCGGTAAGCCCGGTTTCGGTATGCGGTGGTCGAGCATCGAGCACGCGCACGCCTTTGCGACGCGCTTCACGCGCCAAACCTTCGTCGAACGCGCGCACCGCAGCCTTCGATGCGCCATAGGCAACCATGCCCGGCAGATTTTGTTCCGCAATGACACCGGATATGTTCACGATCACACCACCGGTCGAAAGTGTGTTCATCGCTTCGGTGGCAATCATGATGGGAATGAACGTGTTGGTCATGAACAGGTCTTCCATCACGTCGGTCGACAGCATCGCAACGTCTCCGAAGGCCACGACTCCAACAGCGTTGATCACAACGTCAAGCTTTCCGTGATGCTCAACCGCAGTTCGCACCGCCGCTGCACATGCATCGGGCGATCGCAGATCAAGTGCCACCCGCGGCCCAGCCACCGTCAGTTGATCGAGACGTTGCTGGTCGCGCCCCACCAGAGTGAGAGCGGCGTTGCGTGCGGCAAGTTCTTCACCGAGCGCCTGACCTAGTCCTCCGGTGGCGCCCAGCAAGAGAACCGATGCGCCGTTGAGCGTTGTGCTTGTCATGGCCCGAGTTCTACCGCATCACGAGTCGATTGCTCTGATGGGGCGCCAAAGAGCGGCTCGCGCTTAGCCAGTGAACGCAGGAGCTACCGGGTCAACCGGCGCCGCCGATGTTCCCGACATCCCCACGATCAACGTCGGACCCGATGTCTCACCAACCGCAACACACCACGACGAGTTCACACACGACACCGAGAACAGGTGGTCCGCAGGGTTCTCAGGATCGACGTTCGGACTGGGGACGGTTGTCCATGTACTTCCGTCCCAACTCATCACGAACGTCAGATCGGCCACGATAAAGCCAACAGAGACACAAGATGACGCAGTCACACATGACACCGAGTACAAGTAGACGCCATCTTCACCGGGGCTCGGGCTCGTCACAGGCGTCCACACTGCGCCATTCCACGACAACACCAATGTCGCCCCAGCAGCTATGCCGACAGCAACGCATGACGACGCCGTCACACACGACACCGAGTACAACTCATTGTCCTCGTTACCGATGTTGGGACTGTCCGCGACCGACCAGATAGTGCCATTCCACGACAACGACAATGTCTGATGAACTGCGGAGGCGTTGTTGGGTACAAGGTTGTACCAACCCACCGCTGTACAAGATGAGGTGCTTACGCACGACACCGAATTTATGTAGACGTCTTGACCCGAAGTAGTTGCGACAACGGAACTCGAGACCTGCGTCCAGACACTCCCATTCCAAAGCAAGACCAACGCATCATTGTTCTGTTGGAAGTAGTTCTCACCAACCGCGATGCACCACTCTGCGCTCACGCATGACACCGAACGCAGATTAGGGAACTGACCAGGGCTGGGACTCGTCGCTTGTGTCCAGCTCGCTCCATTCCACGTCAACACCAACGTCATATCTGTGCCCTGGAGCTCGTACGAACCCACTGCGACACAGAACGACTCGCTCACACACGACACCTCATTCAGCAGCACCTGACTACCGCCGGCGGGGTTAGGGCTCGTCATCTGAGTCCAAGCTGTGCCGTCCCACAACAACACCAATGTCCCGTCATCGGTCACGCCAACTGCAATGCACCATGACTCGCTCACACACGACACCGATTCCAGACGGTTGAAATTGGGACCGGGGCTAGGGCTCGGAATGATCGTGAGGTTGTCGATCGATGCACCAGCCGGCGTCGTGATGGCCAAGAGGCCAAAGACTGCGACAAGAACGAGGGCAAGACGGGCGATTGGAGAAATGGTGCGACGCATTCTCAAAAAGTAGTGGTTCAGTACTAATTGGGCAAGAACCCACGCCGACCTTGACTCAACCCCTCATCACTCCTCTCTATGTAAAAGTCACGGCGTGTACTTCAACTGGTTGACTCCCAAAGCGCAGGTTCGAGACGCCGGCGGTAAGGGCATGGGCTCCTACGTAATCGAGCCGATTACGGCAGGCGAGTCGGTCGCTGCGTTTGGCGGTTGGGTGGCCGACGAAGCCGAATTGCGTTCGCTTCCCGCTGAACGCGTGTCACGCACGATGCAGATCGACGAACACCTCTATCTGGTGTCGGGCGAAACTGCCGATCCCGGCGACTATGTGAACCACTCGTGCACACCCAACTGCGGGTTGGCCGGCAACATGCTTGTGGTCGCCATGCGCGACATCGCAATCGGCGAAGAGCTCACGTTCGACTACGCAATGAGCGATGGCGGTGACTACGACGAGTTCGATTGCTTATGCGAATCGGATGACTGCCGTGGCGTTGTTACCGGTCGAGATTGGCGCCTTCCCGAACTGCAAACTCGTTATGCCGGTTGGTTCTCACCATATTTGGCTCGAAAGATCGCCGACGAAGCAAAAGGACTCAGATGACTGATGTGTTGATCTCCAAAGAAGAAATCTCAACATCGATCAAGGGAGCAGTCGCCTACAAGATCGTTTACAACTCGCACGATCTCCATGGCGTCGCCACGACGTCTTCGGGACTTGTCATTGCGCCCGCTGCCGCCGGAGAAAATCGCCGGGTCATGTCTTGGGCGCACGGCACTACGGGCATTGGCGATGCTGGCTGCCCATCAGCGCAACCGGATCCTGCTCGTGAACTCACTCTCTACTTTGCGCCGGGCAGCACGACACAAATCGATTACGGCATTCCTGGGCTGCAGACGTTCATCGATGACGACTGGGTTGTCGTTGCTACTGACTACCAAGGCCTTGGCACGCCCGGCATTCATCAGTACACCGTGAACCGCACCAACGCGATCGATGCCGTCACCATTGTTCACGCAGTGAACGAGATGCAGGTTGGTGCGGGATCGCGCTTCGGCGTTATCGGTTGGTCACAGGGCGGTGGAACAGCGGCTGCTGCAGTAGAACTCGATGCCGCCGATTACGGTGACCTCGAAATCGTCGGCGCCGCGTGTATGTCACCCGGCGTTCCGATCATCGGCTTAAAACTGCCGGGTCTTGGTTCCGAGCTCGGCGGCTCTGACATTCCGCCCGACGGACACTTGTTCATGATCCTTGGTGCGATGGTCACTGCGTTCCCCGACACATTGTCGCTCGACGACGTCTACACCGCCGTCGGCAAGCGCGTGTTCGAACAGGGTTGGAACGTGCAGGCTGTGCATCACCTCAGCGACACACTTGGGCGCGCATACAAGCACGAAGGCCAAGTCATGGCTGTCGACACCACCAAGTTGGGCGCGTGGATGGCGGCGTTTACTGAGGCATCAGCAACCTTGAGCAAGCCAATTGCTCCGGTACTTGTCTTAAGCGACGAACAAGACCCGAACGGTCCGTGCCCGATCACATGGCAGCGCGGCTACGTCGATGCCGTGAAAGCGCTCGGTGGTGATATCACGGTGAAGTCGTATCCGAATGACGACCACTTCTCGTTGCCACAAAGCTGCGTCGCCGAAGCCAAAGAATGGCTCACCGCAAGATTTTCTTGACTCAATAATTCAGTCCGGAGAATCGGGATAGATGCCTCTGGTCTCCGACCTTCGATTGCGGTGTGTGAACCAGTCAGCGACATAGATCTTCGGCAGGATCTTCGCTAGCGCCATTGCTGCATACATCACCGTGTTGATCGCAACGAATGCTGCGAGTGTCGAAAAGGCGTGCGTCGTCAGGAACGACTGCTGAAAAAGGAGTCCTCCGAGCACCGCTCCAGTTCGAAGACAGATCGCAATCATGCGGCGAACTCATTGCTGTTCGTGGCAACACTCGGAAGATGCGTCCACGCTGGTTGGCGGCCAAGCGTCAGATCGATAATGCCTTTCACGTAAATCGTGTTGAGATACATATCGAAAAGCAGTTCTGGGAATAGCAACGCAGCAAGTAAGCGTGCCCTCCAACCGCCTTTCCAGACGGTGACGACTCGCTCAGTCAGAAACAACACTCCAAGACCGGCCCAGAACGGAAACCAGATCCATCGGTCGACGGAAAGCACCGTAATGAGCATCATCAACATGAACGCGTAGAGAGCGATGACGCTGTAGCCGATTCCTATCTGCTGGGCCCAATAGCGAAATGTCGCTGGGGTGATGCCATAGGCACCAATGTTCTCCAGGGCTCCGCGCTGCCAACGCAACCGTTGTCGCCAAAGTGTCGGCAGCGTTGGCATCAGTTCCGTCACAACTCGACACTCTGAAGGCGAGATCATTAGCGCACCAAGAGTCTTCAGCGCGATCGTGAGTTCATTGTCTTCGGTCAGTGCCACGGTGTCGTAGACGTCACCGTGCGCTCCGGGAATTGTGTTTTCTCGTTGCTCAGCGACTTCGCAAAGCGCACGCGGTCGAAACATCGATGCGGTTCCAGTGAGAACAAAGACTCGGCCACGTCGTCTCCCGATTTCGCGCCCATAGCGAACGTATTCGTTTCGCTGGATTTGTCCGATCAGGCCGCAACCTTCGTCGCCGTAGAACATTCCACCAATTGCCATCAACGCTCTGTCGTTGGTGAATCGACTCACTGCTGCTGCAAGGAAGCCGTCGTTCAAAACGGTGTCGGCATCCATAATCATCACGATGTCGTTTTCACCTTGGCCGGGAAGCACTTCGACTAACGCCTGGTTCAGCCCTCCCGCTTTCTTCTTGGTGTTGTTCACGGTGACAAAGACTTCGACACCAGCAGCTTGAGCGAGGGAAACGGTCGCATCAGTGCAGTTATCTGCCACAACGATGATCCGGTCAGGCGGTCGTGATTGGCTGACCAACGATGTCAACGTGGCAGAGATCGATCCTTCTTCGTTGTGGGCGGGAATCAGCACGGTGACCGTGACTTCACCGGCGAAAACGCCGCGTGTTTCAGCCATGACAACTTTCGGAGCAAGCGGCATAACTCGTGGATTCAGCGATCGTCGAGACCGGTTGGCAGCACGACGCTCGAGCAACGCAACCCCAACAGCAAAGAAGATGGCAAAGGCAATAGCTGTCGCCGCAACTTGAGGACTCGGCGCACGAGTCTCATAGAAGACATCCCAGAAACCGAGAACCAGTGCTTCGCTCGGCGTTTCTGCTACGTCCTTCGCACTTGCACTAACGGCAAACCAAAGGAGTGCTGCAGCGCCGACAACCAACGCCGCAATGAAAACGCCAACAAGGCGCCCCAACCAATTCGCCCGCGCCATGCGTACCTTTCCCAAACCCGCCGGATTTCTCTTTGGTCACTGCTCGTCACGCCACTACCGATTCTTCGACATTCTCAAAGGGGAGCTACAACCACCTGGTTTCGACCCTTTGACTTTGCTTCATAAAGCGCATTGTCAGCGCGAGCGAGCACTCCATCAATCGCCTCTCCATCGGCCCAAGTGGCCACGCCGACAGACATGCCGACTGAAATCGTTGCTGCCGATGTTGCAATTGGCTCGCTGGTCAACTGCTCAAAAACACGCAAAACAGCCTTCGTGCCCAACTCCATCGGCGTATCCAAAATCACGATGTATTCGTCGCCACCCCAGCGGCCAACGACATCGTCTTTCGAAAAGCCGCCGGCGAGCCGAGATCCAACACCCGCAATAACTTCGTCACCAACGAGATGTCCGTAGGTGTCATTGATTTGCTTCAACGTATCAATGTCAAACATCGCCAAGGTCATTTCGGGTGCCTGTCGCAACTCAAGACTGGCGATTACTCCACGCCGATTGAGAAGGCCCGTAGAGATATCGGTATTCGCTTGTACTTCGATCAGGTCGGCCTGTGCAGCGCGAAGAAATGCTTGGGCGAACCCTTCCTCGCGTCGAACACGAATGGCCGAAGCAATGACTGCGATCACGCTGAAAATCGCAATGATGATGAGCCGGACTCGTTGCGAGTTGGCATTTCCATCAGACGCGATATTTCCGAACTCAAATGCAGAAAGCCACGTCGCAACGCCAACAAATGCCGTTGTCTTTGGCGTACCAAAGATTGCGGCGAGAAGCGGGATTGCCGCGAGGACGCCCACGTAGGCAGTCTTCGGTCCTTCACGAACATCGGCAAAGAGGATGATGGCGATAAACGCCAACGGAACTACGACGCCAAGAAGCAGCAGTACGAGTTGTTCTCGATTAATCCACTTTGGCAATTGCTTTGCCATGTACTACCGCCTCGCCGTAGTAACGAACGCTAACAGAGGCGAATCAATCTTGCTGGTTCACTCACTCCGGCTGAATGATCGCAGCCAGCAACGGCATTGACTCACGGAGAAGACGCTGCACTTTGATCTCACGTTCGACAATGTCAGCAAGGTCTCTCAATACCGATCGTTGCTGTTGGTCGAGCGGCTCATGTGCCGTCAAATCGATCAAACACAATGCCCCGAGCCGTTTGCCGTCAAAACGAATGGGGGCTCCCGCGTAATAGCGAATAAACGGTGCGCCAGTAACAAGGGGATTTGACGAAAATTGCGGATCAGCGGTTGCGTCCGGTACCTCAAAGATGTCATCAGCCAAAATTGTGTAGTTGCAAAAAGCAACGTCACGATCGGTTTCGCAAACATCAAGACCTTCGACACTCTTAAACCATTGCCGTTGTTCGTCAACGAACGAAATCGTCGCAATTTTTACGTCAAAAATTCTGCGACAAAGACGCGTAACGCGATCAAAATTGTCATCAGCACCTGAATCAAGCAGTCCTAACGAGTGAAGAACAGAGATTCTCTCTTCATCGTCAGCGGATTTGGGAAAATCCATCAGACAACCTCCTTTCGAGCACTACTGATCAAACCCAAAAGCGGTTCGGGTCGGTGAAACAGATAACCCTGGAATACCGAGAATCCCGCCTCAAGCAAGATCTTGTGAACCTCTTCGGTTTCAACACCTTCAACCACATGCGATTTTCCGAGGACATCGAGCGTTCGCGCTAACAGCCGCATCGCCTGTTGCTTCTGAGGTTGGGTCTCAATGTCGGTAAGTAACGATCGATCAATTTTTACGACATCAAAGTCGTAGTCGGATAGCAGTGAGACGCCGTTGAACCCAGCACCAAAATCATCAAGAGATGATCGATGTCCAAGCTCACGAATGTTGCGAAGCAAGCGATTCGAAATATCTACTGGTGGCATCGGGCAGGTCTCAGTGAATTCAAACGTCACCGGATGATCTTCACGCCCGATAAGTTCAAGAAATCGATCTCTATCAATTTCTGCGTCAACCATTGAATTGTGAATATTGATCGAGAGGTCAACCCCGTAGTCGTGGTGTAGTTCCGCAACCACTCCGAGATGCCATTCCAGAATCTCGAAAAGCTGAGCAATCTTGGCGCGATTGAAATACTCCTCGGGCCCAAGGAGTGAATCGGGCCGGGTCAGAAGTTCGCCTACGGACTGCAAGGACGGCGTTTCGTAACGCTGGTACCAAGCAACAAGTTGGGTTCCCGCTACTTCAAGTTGGGTTTCCACGTGGCCGCCTTCCACCTAAGACCCTACCCAACGCTTTGGCAAAGAGACCTTCCAAAGCCAATAGCTTTCATCCCACTGTGTTTGGTGGGGTGGATTTGCTCCCACCCCACCACAACTCAGCGGCCTACAAGACCCGCATCGATCTTCATCTGCATGCCCGTTACGTAACGAGCCTCGTCGCTGGCGAGATAGATCACTGCGTTCGATACATCGACCGAGTCAATCATCTCAACCGGCATGGTGTTCATGAATACCGGGCCAACGGTGAACGCACGCTCTTCGATGAGTGCGCCAAGACCGGGAACATCACCCATCGGCGTAGTGACACCGGCTTGATGAATTGAGTTGGCGCGAATGTTGTACTCGCCGTATTCGATGGCAAGCGCATTGACGACGCCAACTAGTCCGTGCTTCGCGGCGGTGTAGGAAAGCGTGAAGGGCTGTCCCTTGAGGCCAGCGGCCGAACTGATCACGATGAAGCAACCGCCTTCGCCGCGCTCAAGAAAATGTGGGAGCACTGCCTGCACGGTGTTGAACGCGCCAGTGAGGTTGACGTCGATGACGTCCTGCCACTGATCCTGTGTGAGTTCGTGGGTCCGGGCCCAGTTGAGAATGCCTGCGTTGGCAACAACGGTGGTGATGCGACCGAGTTCGTCGATGCCTCGCTGTGCAAGTGCCTTCAGCTGCGCAGGCTCGCGCACATCGACGTGGTCCCAGATGACGCGTTGGCCGGTGGCCTCAACAAGACGAACGGTTTCAGCGAGATCTTCGGGTGTCGCAGGCACGACGCCGCTGGTACCAACGGGACCGCAGATGTCGCTGATGATGACATCGGCGCCCTCTTCGGCCATGCACACTGCGTGCGAACGACCCTGCCCGCGAGCGGCTCCGGTGAT
>WLOT01000082.1 GCA_009699125.1 Actinomycetota bacterium | reverse complement strand
GACGTCGAGGCGGCAACCGTCGCCGCTGAGTCCGTTTCCGCCGCGTCGGTGAACGACGCGGAAATCGAACGAACCGAGCTGGCCTCGGGTGTGCGTGTCATTACTGAACGCATGCCCGAGGCCCGTTCCGTCTCGGTTGGTATGTGGTTTGCCGTTGGTTCTCGTGACGAACCAGCATCGATCGCTGGCGCATCGCATTTCCTTGAGCACCTGTTGTTCAAGGGAACTGAAGAGCGGTCCGCCAGATCAATCGCGACTGCCGTCGATGCGGTTGGTGGCGAAATGAACGCCTACACAAGTCGTGAGCACACGGCGTATTACCTACGTCTTCCGGTGAGCGAACTCGAAGCCGGCGTGGAACTCCTCGCCGACGTTGTGAGCGAACCAGCGTTTCGTCTTGCCGAACTCGATGCTGAGCGTGAGGTCATTATCGAGGAACTCCTCATGAGTGAGGACACTCCCGACGATCTCGTCCTCACCGCGCTCTACGAAAGCCTCTATCCCAATCATCCGCTTGGTCGCGAGACGCTTGGTGATCACGACACCGTTACCGCAATGACTCGTGACGATGTCGCGGCGTTCCATGCACAGTGGTATCGCCCATCAAACCTGGTCGTCGCCGCGGCGGGAGCACTCGAACATCAGCAAGTCGTCGATGCACTTGGCCCCTTGTTTGTCGGAACCGAATCGGGCGTTGCTCCTTCCCGTGAGGCACCGAAGGCGCATCTGCAATCACTCGTGCAGATTGATCGGCCAATCGAACAGGTACATGTTGCAATCGGATGGCGGGGACTTCCGCTTGCTGACGAAGATCGCTACGCAATGTGGGTCGCTAATCACGTTCTTGGCGGGGGCATGTCGAGCCGACTCTTCCAAGAGATCCGCGAATCTCGCGGCTTGGCGTATTCGGTCTTCTCATCGCCGTCGTCCTATTCCGATGCCGGTTCACTCATTGTTTATGCCGGCACGGCGTTGGCTCGCCTCGAGGAACTCCTGTCTGTCACCGACGAGGTTCTTGCAACGTTCCTTGCCGACGGCATCACCGACGAAGAGCATGCGGTTGCACTCGGGTATCTCGAAGGTTCGATGCTTCTCGGTCTCGAAGACAGCGGCTCACGAATGGCCCGTCTCGGCACTGGCCTCGTGACTCGCAATGACATCACGTCAATCGACGAACACGTTCGCCGAATTCGGGCCGTGACGACCGAAGAAGTGCATTCGGTCATCAGTCGCGTTCTCGGTTCTCCACGTGCGGTCTCGGCCGTTGGCCCATTGGGTGATGGATCTGCTGCGCTTGAACGCTTCGCCTGCGGCTAGTTTCAGCCCATGACCTTGCGCGTTGGAGTCTTCGGTGCTGGTGGACGAATGGGAAGCACGGTGTGCCGTGCGGTCGATGGTGATCCTGCGTTAGAGCTCGTCGCTGCAGTCGACCCTCATCATGCAGGTCTCGACATGCGTCAGGTCACCGGCTGCGATCGTCCGTTCCAGGTCTCTGCCGACGGTCAAGCATTTCTCGATGCGAAGGTCGATGTCGTCATCGATTTCACCCATCTTGAAGCTGCTCGCACGAATCTTCTGTGGCTTGCCGAGAACGGTATTCATGCCGTCACAGGTACAACGGGCTTTTCCGATGCCGATCTTCAGTCGTTTCGTGATCAGTTCACGAATTCAAACTGCGTGATTGCGCCGAACTTCGCTATCGGTGCAGTCCTAATGATGCGCTTTGCAGAACTCGCAGCACCGTTTTTCGAAACTGCTGAAATTGTTGAACTGCATCACGACGCAAAAATCGATGCTCCTTCGGGCACGGCAATGCTCACCGCCGAGAGAATGGCCGCTGCCTCAGCAGAATGGGCCGCTGATCCAACCAAGACAGAGATCCTTCCTGGTGCGCGTGGCGGCAAGGGCCCGGCCGATATTCGGGTGCATTCGCTGCGCTTGCGCGGAATGGTTGCCCATCAAGAGGTCATTCTCGGCACCACCGGGCAGACCCTCACACTGCGTCACGATTCGTACGATCGAGATTCCTTTATGCCTGGCGTCCTGCTCGCCACAAAGGCCGTTGCCGATCGACCCGGCGTCACCATCGGGCTCGACGCTCTGCTCGAACTTTGAGTCGGTAGTCGATTATTCAGGGTTGGAATCGCCCGATGGCGGCGCGTGTCCGAGTTCGATCTCGTCGGCGGCATCTTCGAGTTCGCGGAATGCTTCGATTTCTTTGCGTCCACGACGGAGTTCGCTGATCCAGAAAATCGCTACGAGTGAGATGGAAATGACGAGCAACGGAATTCGCCAATTCGCGACGAAGTCGAGAATCGAATCGATTGGTCCGGCAAACACGTCGCCGACGACCTGAAGCATGAATAATCGGCCGATAGTTCCGGCGATGTTCAGCGCTGCAAATTTGATGGGGCGCATTTTCGCCGCGCCGGCTACGAGGCAGACGTAGTTGTTCGGGAACAGCACGACAAGTGGTGCGCCCCATTTCCCGAACCAGCCTTCGACGGCGCGCATGTAGCGACCGGTGGTGGGTGTGCGGCGTTCCATCCACTTGAGCGCTGCTTCGCCATAGAACCACCCGAGGGCGAAGAAAAACGGATCGGGGAGTAGGAGTCGGATCGATCCAACGACGTAGTACGGCACCGATGCGAGATGGTTGACGACGAGCACCAGATATCGGTTCTTGGCACTCAGTGAGATCAGGAGAAGCGGATTGCTGTTGACCAGATCGGGCCAAAGGGCATCGGCGGTGTAGCCAGCCACGACCATCGCCAAGATTGGGACGATGAGAAGGGTGAGATGACGGCGTCCGGGGTGGGCGTCAGGAGGGGTTTCAGGTTCGGCTGACAAGACCATGATCCTCTCACGTACCATTCGGCCGCAGGTAGGCGGCCGGCGGGTCGCCTCAGACAGGGGAGTCAGTGATGAAGGGTCTTATGCAGGATGGTCCACTCGTCCTCACCAATTTCTTTGATCGAGCCGAGAAGTTGTTCCCTGAGAAAGAAATCGTGACTGCGACAGCAGCGGGGGTGGAGCGAGAGACCTATGGCCAGTGGGCCGAGCGCACGCGTCGCCTCGGTGGGGTCCTCGACGATCTTGGGATCAGCGCCGATGGTCGTGTCGCCACGTTCGCGTGGAATACCGCGCGCCACCTTGAGCTCTACTTCGCCGCCCCGTGTTCTGGTCGTGTGTTGCACACGCTGAACATTCGGTTGTTCCCCGAACAGATCACCTACATCGTGAATCACGCCGAAGACGAAGTGATCTTTGTTGATAAGTCACTGTTGGCACTCCTGTGGCCGCTGGTCGACACGTTCACGACGGTGCGACACATCGTTGTGATGGACGACGGTAAGGGCGAACTCCCGACCGACACTGGTGGTCGACTTCTGCACGATTACGAAGCGCTCCTTGCATCGGCGAGCCCAGTCGAATGGAACGTCACCGACGAGAATCAAGCGGCATCAATGTGTTACACGAGCGGAACTACTGGTAACCCAAAGGGCGTTGTGTACTCGCATCGTTCGACCTGGTTGCACACGATGGCCGGAATGATGGCTGACGGCCTTGGCGTTGGTGAGCGCGACGTCATCCTTCCGGTTGTTCCGATGTTCCATGCGAATGCGTGGGGTCTTGCGCACATCGGCGTTGCCTCTGGTGCAACGTTGGTTATGCCTGGACCTGACCTTTCGCCGAAGGCAATCGTGAATCTGATTGAGTCTGAGCGCGTCACGGTTGCTGCTGGTGTGCCCACCATCTGGATGGGTGTACTCAACGAAATCGATGGCCGCGACGTTTCGAGTCTCCGAGGCATTCCTTGCGGCGGTTCAGCGGTTCCGAAACATCTTTCCGAGGCGTACCGAGAGAAACTCGGTCTGCCGATCCTCCAAGCATGGGGCATGACCGAGACGAGCCCGTTGGCGTCGGTGGCCAAAGTGAAGTCGACAATGCTTTCGTTGTCCGAAGACGAGCAGGCCGACTATCGGGCGACGATCGGTCTTCCTGCTCTGGGTGTTCAGGCCCGAATCGCCGATCAGGAAACGGGCGAGGAAGTTCCTTGGGACGGCGAGACCAGCGGTGAACTTCAGGTTGCTGGTCCATGGATCGCGAAGGAGTACTACAACGATTCGCGTTCGCCCGAGTCGTTTACCCCTGATGGTTGGTTGAAGACCGGCGATGTCGCAACGATCGACAGCGAAGGCTTCATGCGCATCGTTGATCGAACCAAAGACGTCGTGAAGTCCGGTGGCGAATGGATCTCATCAGTTGAACTTGAGAACGAGATCATGGCCCACCCGTCGATCGCTGAAGCAGCGGTCATCGCGGTGAAGCATCCCAAGTGGTCCGAGCGTCCGCTGGCGTGTGTTGTCCTCAAGCCAGGGGAGACTCTGACCCGCGAGGACGTACTTCAATTCCTCGATGGTCGCGTCGCCAAGTGGTGGCTACCTGACGATGTTGTGTTCATCGATGAAGTGCCGAAGACATCGGTTGGAAAGTTCTCGAAGCGAGACCTCCGGGAGCAATTCGCCGGCTACGAACTGCCGACGGCCTAACGCTTTGGTGCTCGCTGGGCCCCGATTGCCGAGGCACAGTTCGCCACGCCTAGCCTGACATTCGTGTATCGGTTCCTGTTCAAACCTCGTTGGATCCTGTCGCACATCTTCGTTCTTGTCGTTGTCGTGACGATGATCAACCTGGGCTTCTGGCAGCTCAATCGACTCGACGAACGAAAAGCTGCGAACGCCGTTGTTACGAACGCGATGAAAGAGCAACCGCAACCGCTTGCATCCGTACTTCCCGCAGGCACTGCGGCAACAACAGAACAGGTGAAGGCCGCGGATTACCAACCGGTCTATGTCACGGGCACCTATCGCGTCGATGAGCAGGTGCTGGTCACGAACCGAACCAACAACGGTGCGCCTGGGTATTGGGTGGTGACGCCTTTGGTTCAGGCCGACGGCACTGCAGTTGCGATTAATCGCGGTTGGGTGCCGTACTCCTATACCGAAGATGGTCCGTGGGACGACTTCGCTCCGCCAAAGGGAACCGTGACGGTTCAGGGGTTGCTGCGGCAATCGCAGGTTCGAGAAACGAACGGGCTTGTCTCATCGCCGAAGGACGCCGATGTCGGAACGCTTCGGGTGCTGGCTCGCCTTGATGTCGGCCGACTCGCACAACAGGTCGAAGAACGGATGATCCCGGGCTACATCTCTTTGCGGGCTCAGGATCCAGCGCAGAACGATCTGCCCGTTCCGGTGCCGTTGCCGGAACTCTCCCAGGGCCCCCACCTTGGCTATGCGATGCAGTGGTTTGCCTTCGCCCTGCTGACGATCGTCGTCTATCCGCTTCTTCTGCGTCGCTATGCCAAGCGGAAGCAGATGGATGGCGATGACGCTGAGGTGCTGGAGGCGGTCGAGGGCACGGAATTGGCCTGATACGACAATGAGACAGATTGTTCGTTAATGTCTCACTTATGTCTGCGGCTGCTGTGGCCTCATCGCACAACGACCTTCCGGTCCTCGAACGAATCGTCGCGGCCGCTGCTCGGCTGATTGCGTCGCAAGGTCTTCGGGCCACGAGCGTTGACGACATCGCTTCGGCGGCCGAATGCGGTCGCGCCACCGTGTATCGCTACTTCCCTGGCGGTCGCGCCGAACTTCTCGAAGTCACGCTTGGGCAAGGTGTCGACCGAATTTTCGCTTCGTGCGCTCGGGTGACTGATCATGCCGAATCGCTTGCTGAGGCAGCGGCTGGAACCATCAACATCGCGGTGCTCGAACTTTCGAACGACGCTGTTCTGCAGCAGTTGTTGGTCGATGAACCCGACACCATTGCAACGCTCATCTCGCCAATGCGTATTGAGCCACTCGTCGAGCGAGCCTCTGAATGGGGCGTCGATCATTTCTCGCGCTTTGTCGAACCTGCCATTGCTGCGCACGTCGGCGAATGGTGTGTGCGGGTTGTTACCGATCATCTGCGGTCGCCGGCTCCAGTTATTGACATCACCGACGCAGCGCTCGCCCGAGCCCTCGTCGAAACATTCTTGATTCCCACCCTCACCCCTGCGATTGCTGCAGGTCTTCCCAATCCCATTCGTAGTTACTGAGAAGGAGAGCACCATGGCCAGCACCGAAGAAATCATTGGTCGACGCGATGTGAACGATGTTGAGCAGATCCTCATGATCTCCAACACCGACGTCGAAGCATCGATCCACGCTGTGAAGGACAACGCCGACGCAATCTTCACCTGGGACTACGAAAAGGGTGCTCGCCCTGCTCTCAACAAGTTGTATGAGAAGGCAAAGAATTCTCAGTGGAACGGTGAGACCGATCTCGACTGGTCAATCAATGTCGACCAAGAGGCCGTTGTGGTGGCCAATCAGGCTGCCAACAACCGTGGTGTGGGTCTCGATGTCACTGGCACCATCTTCGAAAAGTGGGGCGAGAAGGAGTGGACAGAGCTTGGTATCCAGTCACAGAACTGGACTCTGAGTCAGTTCATGCACGGTGAACAGGGGGCTCTGCTCTGCACCGCAAAGATCGTCGAAACTGTTCCGTGGATCGACGCCAAGTACTACGCCTCAACGCAGGTAATGGACGAGGCCCGTCACGTCGAGGTGTTTGCCAAGTATCTCAATGAGAAGTTGTCGGGCCACTACCCGGTCAACGCCCATCTCAAGATGTTGCTCGACGACATTGTTATGGACAGCCGCTGGGACATGACCTACCTGGGCATGCAGATCATGGTTGAAGGCCTTGCACTCGCTGCCTTTGGCTTCATGCACCAAATGACAACCGAACCGCTGCTCAAGCAATTGCTCCGTTATGTCATGAGCGATGAAGCCCGTCACGTTGCGTTCGGTGTGCTGTCGCTGAAGGAGTACTACCAGGAGCTCACACAGGCAGAAATTCGTGAACGTCAAGAGTTCGCGTTTGAAGCTGCAGTTCGAATGCGTGACCGCTTCCTTCAGCAGGAAGTGTGGGATCGCATGGGAGTCCCGGTCAAGGAAGCTGTCACCGTTGTGATGCAAGATCCGGCCCAGCAACTGTTCCAGCAAATGTTGTTCGCCAAGATCGTCCCGAACTGCAAGAAGCTCGGCCTTCTCGATGCTGGTGATGCATGGCTCCGCACGAAGTTCACCGAACTCGGTGTGATCGACTTCGAACACATGCCCGATACCGAAGAGGAATACGAGACCTTTGCCCTTGCCGAGGGCGAAGTCGCTTCTGCTCGCTGATAGGTCCCACGCGTTTCCCGCCAAATCCGTCAAGGTTTGGCAGGGTGCGCTGGTACGGTGACACCCATGTCACGTTTCGGTTCGGTGATCACCGCAATGGTCACCCCATTCACCGCCGATGGCGAACTCGATCATGAAGGCGCGGCCGAGTTGGCCCGTTGGCTTGTCGCGCAGGGCAACGATGCACTTGTTCTGAGCGGCACGACTGGCGAGGCCGCCTGTCTCACCGACGACGAACAGATCGCGTTGTGGCGCACGGTGCGCGCGGCGGTCGATGTTCCACTTATCGCCGGATCGGGCACGAATGACACTCGTCATGCCGCCGAACTCACCGCCGCAGCTGCCGGCGCAGGTATGGACGCGGTCCTTATCGTTACGCCCTATTACAACCGTCCTTCTCAGGCCGGCATCGAAGCGCACTTTCATCACGTCTGTGGCGCAACGGAACTGCCCGTCATCGTGTACGACATCCCCGTTCGTACCGGCCGCAAGATTGGCTCCGATCTCATCCTCCGCATGGCCAATGAGATTCCCAACGTTGTAGGGCTCAAAGATGCCGCCGGCGACCCAGGTGCAACCGCCCGTCTTATCGCTGATGCTCCCGATGGTTTCGAGGTCTTCAGCGGCGACGATCCACTCACGCTCTCGTTACTTGCCGTCGGCGCCGTCGGCGTTATCGGTGTTGCAACGCACTGGGCGGCTCCGGTGATGGCGCAAATGATCAGCGCGTTCCAAGCCGGCGACATTGCTCGAGCGCAACAGCTCAACGCCCGCATGATCGAAAGTTACGACTTCGAAACTGGCGACCTCAATCCAAATCCCGTACCGACCAAGGCGATGCTTCGTGCCATTGGTCAACCTGCAGGTCCGTGTCGACCTCCGATGGGATTCGGGCCAGAAGATCTTGAAGAACGCGCCCTTGCGGTGCATCGCCGGTTGTACGCGTGAGCCGCGACGGAGCAAAGCCCAAGTCGAAGTCAAAGGCGAAGTCCAAGAAGAGCGACGCGTCAGAGAAAGCACCGAAGGTTCGCGATTCACAGGGAACGCAAGTTTCGGTCACATTCCTCGGCGGTCTCGGTGAAATCGGGCGCAACTGTGCGTGTATCGAAGTGGAAGGCAAGATCCTTCTTCTTGACTGCGGACTGATGT
>WLOT01000081.1 GCA_009699125.1 Actinomycetota bacterium | reverse complement strand
CAACCAGATCATTTCTGGCTTGGCCCTCACTATTTTCGCGGGTGCAGCAGGTCTCTCGTCCTATCTTGCTGGCATCTGGAACCTCGGGAAGACGCCAGTGGTGCATCAATTCCTGCGTTTAGATCTTTTCGGGCTTGCTGATGCGCCAGTGGTCGGTCCAATTCTGTTTCATCAAACGTTGCTCACGTACTTCTCCTGGGTGCTGGTGATCGCCGCGTCGTTCTATTTGTTCAAGACGCGTATGGGTTTGCACCTCCGAGCCGTCGGTGAGTCGCCGCAAACTGCTGACTCGGTCGGCATTCCTGTGGTTCGCTACCGCTACGCCCATGTCATCGTAGGGGGCTCATTTGCGGGTATTGCAGGTGCATGTTTCTCGCTGATGATTGTTCCGACGTGGGTCGACGGCATGACCGCAGGCCAAGGTTGGATTGCTCTGGCCTTGGTGATCTTTGGCTTCTGGCGTCCCGACCTGATGCTCGTCGGTGCCTACCTTTTCGGAGCGCTCTCGAGTCTGAGTCTCACGCTGCAGGCTCGAGGGTTTCATATCTCGACCGCGTTCTTGGCGGCGCTTCCATATGTGATGACAATCGTCGTATTGGTGTTTGCATCGAACGCCTCATCGCGCCGACATCTTGGCGCGCCTGCAGCGCTCGGTAAACCCTACGAACGAGAAGAGCGTTAGTTCGTCAGTCGTGAATGTCTGACTCGTGAGGATTCACCAGCGCATTTTTGGTTGACCATGGGAAGTCGATCCAATCGCTGGTGTGTTTCCAGACGTAGTCACAGTCGATGACCGATTCTGGCTTCTGGTACACCACTGCGGTGCGAACCTCGCCTACTTGCGACGCAACATATTCCACAACCATTTTCAACGTATGCCCTGTATCGGCGACGTCGTCACAGATAAGAACCTTCGATGACTCAATATTCACAAGGGTGAGAGGCGGCGGGAGGATGACGGGAAACTCAAGACGCTCTCCCTTTCCTGTGTAGTACTCGACGTTCATGACATGTGTGTTCTTGATGCCCAGCGAATAGGAGAGTGCTCCACCGCTCGGAAGCCCGCCACGAGCGATCGAAAGTATGAGATTGGGACGGAAACCGTCACCATCAATCTTGCGGGCCAATTCGAGGGAGGCCTCTCCGAACATCGACCACGTAAGAACTTCCATCTCGCTCATGGGTTGAACCTACACAACCAAAGCGCCACGCCATTGCACCGTGCACACAAGTACGGTGCACGCATGTCCCAAGATGATTTCGTCGTCCCAGGTGCCCCTCCAGAGCTCGGTCCGCTCATGCACTCGGGCGGAGAACTCATGACTCGAGCCGAGCGTCGTCAACTCGGTCGAGATCGCCGGAAGGTGGCGCAACGGTCCTCTCACGCAGGCTGGGTTGCACCACCGACCCGTCGCGATCCCTTTGCGATCCTCGATGATCAAAACCGTCGCCGATTCCCTGACCTCATCCCACTCCGCTGGGGGAGAATGGCTGCTTCACCGTTCACCTTCTATCGAGGTGCGGCTGCTGTTATGGCAGCTGACCTCGCTGGCACACCGATTACGGGTCTCGATGTACAGGCCTGTGGTGACGCTCATCTCCAAAACTTCGGCCTCTTCGCTTCCCCTGAACGAAATCTCCTTTTCGATGTCAATGATTTCGACGAAACGCTTCCGGGTCCATGGGAGTGGGACGTAAAGCGTTTGGCAGCGAGTGTTGAGCTCGCCGCTCGCGATAACGGCTTTACTGCGGAACAGGCTGAAGCGGCGACGCTGCAGAGCGTGGCGTCGTACCGAGGCTGGATGGCGGTTCTCGCCGATCAAACGCAGCTCGACGTCTGGTACGCGAAGGTCGATGTGTCGGAGATCATCCCGCTACTGCCAACTGAGGAGCAGAAACGATCGAACAAGCTCGTTGAGCGGGCGCGACGCCATACAACACTTCAAGCTCTCGACAAGTTGACCGCCGTCGTCGACGGCCGGCGTGTCATTGTGGACAATCCGCCGATTGTTGAGCATCTACCGGAACTCACGACGTATCACGCTGTACATACGGTCTTGGATCGCTACAAGGCATCGCTACAAGAAGACAAGAAGTTGCTTCTTGAACGATTTGAGATCATCGACATTGCTCGAAAAGTCGTTGGTGTCGGCAGCGTCGGTACCCATTGCTGGATCGCGCTGTGTTCCGCAGATCGGGAAGATGATGATCCGCTCTTTTTGCAGATCAAAGAAGCCAACCGTTCTGTTCTCGAACCGTGGATCGGCGCGAGTAGCTATTCCACGAATGGCGAACGCGTCGTCGTCGGCCAACGACTCATGCAAGCAGCGAGTGACATGTTTTTAGGGTGGACGAAGTTTCGCGAACGTCATTATTACATCCGTCAACTTCGCGACATGAAGGGCTCCGCTGATGTTGCAACGATGACGCCAACCTTGCTTTCGAGTTATGCGGGAGTCTGTGGAATGACGCTCGCACGCGCTCACGCTCGAACAGGGGACCCGATCGCGATCAGTGCCTATCTCGGTGAAGGTGATGTCTTTGACCGTGCGATCGCTTCATTTTCGAAGGACTACGCCGATCAGACTGAACGAGACCATGCTGAACTTCGAGCGGCGATTGACTCGGGAAAGATCCAAGCCCTTGAAGGCTGCTAACGCCTATCGCTGACGTGTCGATTGCAGGTCGGCGAGAACTGCTGCCGCTGCGCGTCGGCCAGAAAAGAGTGCGCCCTGAATCGAGGCGGTGTCTCGGTGATCACCGCAGACGTATCGGCCATCGCCCAACCGGACTGCTCGGCGGGGGTCGAGCGGCGGAAGCTGGAGAGGTTGTCCATGAGGGATTACATCGACTCGTATGGTTTCCCAGGAACGTGAGTCAGGATGCCACTTGGCAAGTTGCTCACGAACTGAAGCTTCGAGTTGCGGATCGAGCGCCGATGGTCCAGGAACCGCTGCAGCGCAGAGTGTCTTGCCCGCCGGGGCATAGCTCGGTGCAACATCACTGAGTATCGCCAGATTCTTCATCGGTCCAGACTGCACGCCGTCGAGAAGAATGTGCCGGTTGTGAATCGGGGCAGAGGTTGCATCGAACCAAATGGCGGCAACGGGACGGGATCCCGGATCAGGGAGTCCGAGCAGCTGCGAGGCCGCTGGTCCTTGCGTCGCAACGACAACCGCTTTGCCGGTGACTTGCTCTCCGCTTTCGAGAGTGACAGTTGTGCCCGCGATGCTTCGCACGGGTTCGTTGCATCGAATCGTTCCAACCTCAAGCCCAGATGCCACTTCATTCGATAGCGAACCCATGCCTCTAGCCGGCACAGCGCTATCGCCTACGGCAAGCATGCGAAGGATTACTTCGAATCGCCGAGACGAGACCTCAAGCTCGGGATCAAGTTGAATGCCAGCGAACAAAGGTCGGAAAAAAGTTTCGATGATTCGATTCGAGAAGCCGAGCCTCTCGAGTTCTGCCTGGGTCGAACCGTCGGGGCGGCGCAAGAGATCGGGCACAGAGCCACGACGTACCGATGCGATGAGCTTGAGAAGACGCAATTTGTCGAAGATTGAGCCGATCGGTGCGAAAACCGTAGAAGGCAGATCGCGTGGGCTTCGAAGTGGATCGCCAACAGTCGTGAAACCTGAGCCTGTCCAGATGGTCGCCCCTGCTTGGAACCGCCGAAGATCCAATTCGTTTAGGTCAAACCATCGAACGAGTTCGGGGTAGGCAGTGAGGAGAATTTGAAAGCCGCGATCGAGAAGAAAGCCGTCGACATGGTCGGAACGCACTCGACCACCCACGCCGTCGGAGGCCTCGAGGACTTGGACACCAATGCCGGCTGCAGCCAAGGTTCGTGCACAGGCCAAACCGGCGAGTCCAGCTCCAACGATCACAACGTCTTCGTTCACGCGCTGCACGCTACCGACTGCTCGGTGCTGACTTGTTGATCGGGGCCGGCCCCAACTTCAGCCGTGCTCACCGTACGCTTTCATCATGCGTCCGCTCCCGAGAACCGTGGCCAATGGCTGATCGGGATCGATCCGGTCGCAAGGTCCTCGGAAGATCATCGTCCGAGGCCGTTCAAGGGGTTGCGCCGCCGAGTGGCGTTCCGCCGCGTCCCGTTCTGGGGCGGAGCGATGGTCGACCCGTTCGGTCGAACGCCTCTCCCACGGGCATTGGCGATTCGCCAGAACGGGCTGGAGCGCCGTATCTGTCAGGTACTCGTCGGCGCAGGCGGCGTCCGAGAGCCAGAACGATCATCGTTGGCCTCGTGGTCCTGCTGGTTCTCGTGCCCATCGGATCGTTTGCCTTCGGATGGTGGCAGTTTTCCAAGATCCCAACCGTCAATGTTTCGGACGCGTTGTCGGCTCGGGGATCGCGGTCGGGGACGAATTACCTCATCGTCGGAACTGACTCGAGAACTGGAATCGACGCCAATGATCCCAACGCAGGAGCCTTCCTTTCTGGCGAAGTCTCCGGTGCTCGAACTGACACAATCATGGTCCTCCATGTCGAGGGCTCGACCACACAATTGGCCTCAATCCCACGCGATCTTTGGGTGACTGATCCGGCAACCGGTCAGAAAGGACGCATCAACTCAACATTCGCATCAGGCCCCGCAAATCTGATTCGGGCAGTTGAGTCAATCGGTATACCGATCGATGACTACTTGGAAATCAACTTTGTGAGTTTCGGACGACTCGTCGATGCTGTTGGTGGAATCACGATCGACTTCCCGTATCCAGCGGTGGACGATCACTCCGGGTTGGCTATCGCAAAGGCCGGACCAAACCATCTGAATGGCACACAAGCGCTGGCCTACGTCAGAAGTCGCTATTACACCGAGCTCGTCGATGGGAAATGGCGAGTTGACGGAACTGCCGATATCGGACGAACTGAACGACAGCGCGCCTTTCTCACGGCACTGATGCACAGCGTTGCTGGCGAGCGGAATCCATTCCGCTTGTTCGGCTTACCTGGCTCGCTCGGTGTCGGGATGAAGCGCGGATCCACGTTCTCGTACTTCAATGCAATCGATCTGGCTTGGACAATGAAAGATGCGTCGCCCGAACCAGTTGGTCTTCCCGTGACCCCTCGTCGAACATCTGGCGGGGCCGATGTGCTCGAACTGCAACCAGAGGCAAGCGCTGTGATCAAAGGACTTGCCGAATAGTTTGCAGGAGTCTTTGATTAGTCCGAAATGATGAGCAAAACCTGATCAGGTTTTGTCGCTGCAGATTCGAAGACTTCAAAAGCGTTTTCAACAACCGCAACCAGCTCGGGGTGTTTGCGGAATGTGCGCGGATCGAGTTTTCGCATTCGGTCGAGCGCTCCGGTGACGTCATCGATATCGAGCCACCCTTTATGACCCCAACCAAATCGCGCAAGGAGCCGGTCAAGCGCAACGGGGCTCAGGTGACGTTCAGCGAGAGTAAGGAGCTCACGCCCTCGGGCGAGACGGCGCGACTCTGTTGCGTGCCAACCAAGATGGGGAAGTCCACGACGAAGCGCATCCGGCCCCTGAATCGAACGAGTTGGCGTGAGCCAAGGCGCCATCAAGACGCGATACCAATCGACGAGGTACGTGTCTTCGCAGGCACGATACCAATCATCCGGCGAGGAGATGTCGAGTGCTGCCAAATAGGAATGAACGACGGGATCGACGCCATCCCAAAGTTGGACTGCTCGATCACGCACTGCAACCAGTCCATCGGCGGCGAGCAATCGATCTTCGAAATCGTGGTGGAAAGCGATGGAGTCGAGCATCCATGACTGGCTTGTAACTGTCATGTGAATCGCTCCTTCACTTCTTGTTGGGCGGCCATTTTCGCGGCGTGGTGGCATCGGGGCGCGGATGCTCAGCCTGCGAACCGCAGCTGCTCCAGAAGCGCGTCGAGAACAGGGAGAATCGATGGCGCAGGCTCGGCCTCAATCGATTCCATTTCGCAGAACACGTCTGTTCCGTGCGCTCGACCCTGCAGCGTCATGAGAACCGAACACGATGGACCACCCTCAAAACGGACGATGACTTCGAGGAGGCCGAGATTGCGGTCAACGTGGCCGATTCCTCCGATTGTTGCTGCTGCATCGAGCAGTCGCTGATAGGTCTCATCGGGTGGTGCCTCAACCCAGATCGTGTCGCCATCGTGTTCAGAAGTGATTGGTTTTGGAGACGAGGGGGGAGATGCAGCAACGTCGACGACGCGAATCAGGTGCGGCACGTGGCCGTCGGACGAAGCTCGGACCGACGCCAGCACAACTGCGTAGGCCTCGGTGAGTAGTGACGGGTCGATCACGCCCTGTTTGTCACTGGTTGTAGATGCGACAACATCTGGATGATGTCGTCGCATGAGATCGTGAAAGAGGCCTCTGACGTCTTTTTCCGAATCCCCCTCAGCTACACCGAGGATGACGCATGCATCCCAGAGTTCCAAAGGTCAGTTCGCACTCTTGGAAGTTGAAAGGAAGGACTCGAGAAGTGTGGCGAATCGGGCAGGATCGATCACACCGGTGAGCTCGCGTGCCGAGTGCATCGACAACTGCGCAACACCGACATCGACCGTGGTGATGCCGAGGCGTGCGGCAGTGACTGGACCGATTGTCGAACCACACGGCATGTCGTTACGCGAGACAAACGTTTGCATCGGAATCTTTGTCGCGCGGGCGAGAGAGAGCACATGGGCGGCGCCAGGGGAGTCGGTTCCGTAGCGGGCATCTGCGTTCCACTTGAGCACCGGGCCTCCGTCGAGGCGTACCGGATGGTCAGGCTCGTGTCGCTCAGGCCAATTGGGATGGGTGGCATGTGCACCATCGGCGGAGATGCAGAGAGATGCAGCCAAAGCGGCAAACCAGTCATCTCGGGTGCAGTCGGCTGCGAGAGCAATTCGTTCAAGAACAGCGGGCAGGAGTTGACTCGCTGCGCCACTTGAAGACTGACTTCCAACTTCTTCGTGGTCAAAGAGGCAGAGCACGGGAACCTTGGACGATTCAGAAGATGAATTCAAAAGAGCGGTCAAGCCGGCGTGGCAAGAGAGAAGGTTGTCGAGACGAGCCGAAGCAAAGAGTGACTCGTCAACTCCCAACAACGCCGGAGCAGTGAGGTCGTGGGTCATGAGGTCCCAGGAGACGAGTGCATCGACGTCGACATCAAGCCTGTCGCTAAGCCATGCACGAAATGTCGGCACGGTCTGAGGGGCGGAACTCCAAACGGGCTGGAGATGACGCTGCGGATCAAGGCGTAATCCGTCGGTAGCAATTGACCGGTCGAGGTGAATAGCGAGTTGCGGAACTCGGAGAAGCGGTTCATCGCAACGGAACAAGACTGTCGACACTTCGTCGTCGGAGGTGCGAACCGAAACGCGTCCCGAGAGGCCAAGGTCGCGGTCAAGCCAAGAGTTGAGAAGGGCCCCTCCATAGATCTCTACGCCGAGTTGGGCCATTCCCGCAGACTCATGGTCAGGGCGAGGCCGCAGTCGAAGGTTCGGTGAATCGGTGTGAGCGCCGATCAGTCGGAAGCCGGCGCTCGGGTTACGGGCGCCAGTCGTTGACCACGCCACAAGGGCGCCGCCGCGCTGCAGGAAGAAGTCCCCAGGAGAGCGGGGCCACGAATCGGATTCATCGACACAGGAGAAACCCGCCTCAGTGAGCCGGCGTGAGGCCTCGGAGACGGTATGAAATGGCGAAGGGGAGGCCGAGACAAAGGCGGCGAGATCTTCGAGATGGCGACGAGGGCTGAGATCCGGGCGTTCCACAGCATGGGACCCTACCGGTGCCGCTGGGACCTCGTCCTGCTACCAATCTGCACTCGGATCGCCGGACAGGGGATGCAAGCCTCTGCCCGTGTACAATTTGACCTCCGCTCCGGGGCCAGCGTCGTCCCCATCGTGAGCGTGTCATCCCCCCAGGTTCCGTCGCATCGAGGCGGACCTGCCGATCCACGCAACGCAGGAAGACGTATGTCATCTCTTAGCCCATCTGGGCTCCCCAGCGCACAAGGTCTCTACGACCCCCGTTTCGAACACGACGCATGCGGCGTCAACTTTGTCGTTCACATGAAGGGTCAACGCAGCCATCAGATCGTGCGACACGGTCTCGGCGCGCTTTGCAACATGGACCACCGAGGCGCTGCTGGCGCTGAGGAGAACACTGGTGACGGCGCTGGCATCCTTCTCCAAATCCCCGACGCATTCTTTCGAGCGGTGCTGCCCTTCGATCTTCCTGAAGAAGGTCACTACGCAACAGGTCTGGCGTTCCTACCCGCCGATGCCTCAGCATCAGCAGCTGCCCGCGAGTCGATTGAGCGAATTTTCACCGAAGAAGGACTTTCCATTCTCGGTTGGCGAGAGGTTCCGGTCGACGACTCAATGATCGGCTCGCAGGCGAAGAGTGTTGAACCATCCTTTTTCCAGCCGTTTGTGGTCGGAGAGGGACT
>WLOT01000080.1 GCA_009699125.1 Actinomycetota bacterium | reverse complement strand
GAAGTGGATTGTTGAATGCATGGCCGAGTACCCGACCATGACGCTCTGGATCGAGTGGTACATGATCGAAGGCAATCGCGTCAGTTTCTATATCTGGAACAACCTTCCTGATCCCACCGGAACCGGAAAGCGCTTCGGGTTTCCGAACACCACGATTCTTGAATACGCCGGAGACGGAAAATTCAGTTTCGAGGGCGATTACTACAACCCCGAAGATGCCGGGCGGGTGTTCGTCGACTGGATCAAGGCGGGTGGAACTCGTGAGACCCCCCAAGACCGCTCACTTGAAGGCATCGAAGGTTGGGCGCCAGAAGTCCCAGAACCGGCATTCTCCCGTGAGGAAATCGAGGAAGAGTTCGAGAAGTACCGCAAGCGTGGTGAGATTGCGGTGTCGACGGGTGACTGGAACCAGTGGGCCGATCAATTCACCGAAGATGCGCACTATCGCGAACACCACTATGGCTACTTCCAGAGCCAGAAAGAGATCCGAGACTGGATCAATGGTGTGATGCAGCCATTCCCGACGATGGAATTTCCGGTGTCGTACAAGTTCATCGAAGGCAATCGTGTGAGCGCCTTGATTCCAAACATTCTCCCGGCACCAGATGGCGACGATGGCTACTACGGCTTCGACGTCAACACGATCCTCCACTACGCCGGAAACGGAAAGTGGAGTTATGAAGAAGACGTGTACTCGCCAGCAGAAGCTGGTGAAGTGATCGGAAGATGGATCGCTGCTGGTGGGGTCATTCCGAGCGGCGAGTAATCCTTCAGATGTCGCGTGCCGGTCGGGATCCTGCGTGGATCCCGGCTCGGTACCCGAAGACTGTTCCGTTGCCGATGGTGCCGCCGCCGCTTGGGTAGGCCCAACCAAAAACGTTTGCCGCTGTGTTGCCGGCTGCGTAGAGACCCTCGATGACTCCGCCACCCTGTAGGCGAACTTCGCCGTCCTGCGTGATCATCGGGCCGCCGTTGGTGCCGAGCATGCCGGGATAAATGCGCACCGCATAGAACGGACCCTCAGTGAGCGGCTTGACTGCGCCAGGACCCATGAGGCCCTTGCGGTGACGCTCGAAGTCGGGGTCTTCGCCGTTCGCAGCATTCTCATTGAACCGTTCCACCGTGGAAACAAGGGCGCTTGGCTCGATGTCGATCATGGATGCCAACTCGGCAATCGAGTCGGCTTTGATTGCCCAATCGGGATCAGGCTCGCCGGGGAGCATCGACAGCACTCGCACCTTTGATCGGACAACGTTGTCGAAGATCTGCCAGCACGGACCAGCGTTCGGGAACTCGTGATTGGTGTTGTCGAAGACTCCGAAAGCTTTCGGGAAATCGTTGTAGGGGAGCGCTTCGTTCGCGAAGCGCTTTCCTTTCTGGTTGACGACAAGTGACGAAGGCTCGCCGCGGCCCCATTCAAACTGGGGAACCATTTCACCGTTGCGAGTGATGTCGGGGTCGAACATCACGGGTGTTCCCCAGTACGACGTGGTGTTGCCGAGCTGTGCTCCGGCTTTCATGGCCATCGCGAGTCCATCGCCAGTGTTGCCACCGGGGCTGAGTGGCTTTACGTCGTAGCCGAGGTGGGTCATGACCATGTCGCGGTTCCATTCGAATCCGCCGCACGCGAGGACGATGCCTTTGCGCGCTCCGACGCGTGTGCGAGTTCCATTGTGATCAACGACGACCCCAATGGCGGAGCCGGCATCGTTCGTGACGAGATCCTTCGCCGGCGAGGACAACCAAATGTCAACGCCACGGTCGAGCAACCCTTCGAGGAGCGCAGCAATGAGAGCTGCTCCTTTCGGCCGAACGTCCTCGGCCTCACGGCGCGCCAGTTCTGCTTCCATTTCGGGAGTGCGCGGCATGAAGTCTTCGGTCAGCGTCGTTGCCGCTCCGAGCGACATGAGCGTGCCGCGTTTCACGATCTTGTCCTTCCACTCCGGCAGACGTTCGCCGACGGGGTAGGGGTTTGCCTCGACGGTTCGCCCTGGCCGTGGAAGGTGGCCTTCCCAACCCCACGGTGTGTAGTAATCGGGGAGCGGCTGAATGTGGAACGTGGCCGGCGTGTGCTCGACGAGGTACTTCAGCATCTCCGGTGCTGTGTCGACGAACACCTCAAGGAGCGCTGGGTCGGGAGCCCGTCCGTCACACACACGCTCGATGTAGGTGAGTGCAGCCTCTTTGGAGTCGGGGATACCTGCTTCGGCCATTACATGGTTATTGGGAAGCCAAATCCCGCCGCCTGAAACTGCGGTGGTACCACCGAGGAGTTCGTCCTTCTCGACAACGAGAACCTCAGCGCCTTCGTCGGCGGCCATCGTCGCCGCCACGAGAGCGGCGCCGCCGGACCCCACGATGACGACGTCGACAATTCGATCCCAGTTTGAAGCTGACACTGACGTCCCCTAGTCCTCGGGGGCTCGATGCCCCGGTGTCGATCGAGGGTAGTTCCGGACTGGAAGTGGTGCTCCCTGATGGCGTGCGGGCGTAGGGTCAGGACATGTTTGATTTGAAAATCACGAACGGGACCATCGTCGACGGCACAGGATCACCGAGTTACGTCGGGGATATCGCCATCAAGGACGGCGTTGTTGTCGAAATCGGTGCTGGAGTTCACGATGATGCGCTCGAAACGATCGATGCAACGGGCTTAGTTGTTGCTCCAGGCTTCGTTGACATCCACACCCACTACGACGGTCAGGCAACCTGGGATCCCGTCCTCGACCCTTCCGCAAGTCATGGTGTCACGACGGTCGTAATCGGCAATTGCGGGGTGGGGTTTGCACCCGTTCGTCCCGGTAAAGAGACGTGGTTGGTTGAGTTGATGGAGGGCGTTGAAGACATTCCGGGCACGGCATTGCACGAAGGTATTCAGTGGTCGTGGGAAACATTCCCTGAATACCTCGATGCTCTTGGCGCTCGTGAGTATTCGATGGATGTTGCAGCATTTCTCCCGCATGCTCCATTGCGCGTGTACGTCATGGGTGATCGAGGTGCGCTTGATGTTGAGCCGAACGCTGAAGAAATCTCGCAGATGGCTGAACATGTTCGGGCGTCGATTGAAGCAGGCGCCATTGGAGTTTCGACCTCGCGATCACTCAACCATCGAACCCTTGATGGCGAGCTTGTTCCGGGAACATTTGCGAATTCCACTGAGCTGGTTGCGCTTGCCCAGGCGATGGTCGACGCTGGCGGCGGCCTTTTTGAAGCCGTTCCCACTGGCGAAACCGGCGACGATTCTCAGACTGTTCTGAATGAGATTGCGTTGTTGTCCGAGGTATCAAAGCGAACTGGTGCGCCAGTGTCGTTCTTGATGGTGCAGTCAATGGGAGCACCCGATCTCTGGAAGGAGCAACTTGCTGCAGTCGCACAGGCAAACAGCGAAGGTGCGCTCTTAGTGCCACAGGTTGCTGGTCGTCCTGGCGGAATGTTGATTGGGGTCGCGACCTACCACGGACTCATGCGTCGTCCGACTTTCCGTCGCCTTGAATCAGAACTTTCTTACGAAGACCTTCTGCAGGAACTTCAGAAGCCAGAAGTCAAGGCAGCGATCCTTTCTGAAGAGAATCTTCCCGAAGACCCCCAGCGTCAATACGAATCACTCGGCGACAACATGGCGTACATGTTTGAGCGACTTTTCGTGCTTGGCGATCCGCCTGACTACGAACCAACTCGAGATCGTTCGATCGCAGGCATCGCCGAGGCAAGTGGCAAGGACGCGTGGGAAGTTCTGTACGACTCAATCGCCGGTGGCGCGCTTTTGCTCGGAGCGTTCACGAACTACGCGAACACTTCGCAGGACCACCTCGCCGTCATGCTCGAAGACCCACACACGGTGCTCGGGCTTTCCGATGGTGGCGCCCACGTCCGGTTTATTTGTGACGCCTCATTGCCCACGTACATGCTCACTCACTGGACACGGGACCGCACGAGGGGCGATCGCATGTCTATTGAATCAATCGTTCGTAAGCAGACAGCGCTCACCGCAGAGGTTGTTGGTCTGACTGACCGAGGCACACTCGAGGTTGGCAAGAAGGCCGATATCAATGTGATCGATCTAGAGCACCTCACACTGCATCCGCCGCATCCGATCGACGATCTGCCCGCAGGTGGTCGCCGAATTCTTCAAGATGCTTCCGGCTATGTCGCGACCATCGTGAATGGCGTTGTCACTCGACGAGATGACTCCGATACAGGCGCCCGACCCGGCCGCCTCGTCCGCGCCTCGCACTAAGAAACCTCGCGATGGAACTGGGACTCTCTGGGCGCGTAGCGCTTGTCACGGGCTCGTGGCGAGGAACGGGCGCTGGAATTGCACGTGTTCTCGCATCCGAAGGTGCAACGGTCTTGGTGCACGGGCTCGAAGCAGATATGTGCGACACGACCATTGAGTCGATCCGTTCAGCTGGGGGAATCGCACATGAAGTTGTCGGTGATATTCGGTCTGACGAGGGAACGCAGCGACTCAGGGAATCAGTTGATCGTGTTGTCGACCGGGTCGACATCGTGGTGAACAACTACGGCGTTGCCGAGGGGAGTGACTGGACTCAAAGCGACGCCCAGTCGTGGCATTCGAGTTACGACACAAATGTTGTCAGTGGTATTCGAGTGACAAACGAATTCGTGGGAGGTATGCGTGCCAACGGATGGGGCCGAATCGTTTTCGTCTCGACAGTGGGAGCCACTCGCCCGGGCGAGCGCATCCCTGAGTACTACGCCGCGAAGGGTGCTCTCCCGTCGGTGACGGTGAGTTTGGCGAAGCATCTTGCGAACACTGGTGTCACGGTGAACTGCGTGAGTCCCGGGATCATCGCGACACCAGAGATGGTCGAATTGTTCACGAAACGGGCAGAGCGGAAGGGAATCGCGACCGATTGGTCGACAGTTGAAAAGTTCGTACTTGAAACGGGCATGGCGAACCCCTCTGGCCATGTGGCGACGCCTGAAGATGTCGGACGTTTCATTTCGTTTGTGGTGAGCGAACCGGCATGGCACCTAAATGGTGCGCACCTTCGTTTCGACGGCGGAGCTGCTGACGCTGTGACCTGATCAGCGACTTCGGCGGAGCACTCGCCAAATCGCGAGGTACTGGCTTACGACGCCGAGAACGACAGCGGTGTGAAAGATCTCGTGGAAACCGAACTTCTTCGGAAAGGGATTCGGTCGCTGAGCGGCGAACACTGCAGCACCGCCGAGGTACGCCGCTCCACCAGCGATGAGGCCAACAAGTGCAGGCTTGCCGCCGACTCGAACAACCGACGGGGCGAGGACAGCTCCGGCAACTCCGAGCACTGGGTAGAACCACGAACCGGCACGGTGGCTTTCGTCGAGCCGCATCACCTTCGTACCCGCAGCGATTCCAGCGGCTGACCACACGGCGGCGAGGACGATCTTCGCTTGTTTCGGCGGGAGTGTTGCAACTGCGATTGGTGTCCAGGTTCCGGCGATCATCACGTAGATCATCGAATGATCGACGCGACGCATGATGCCCGCCATCTTTCTGCTCTTGGTGAGTCGGTGATAGGCGCCCGATGCGCCAAACATCGCACAGATTCCAAGTCCGTAGACCGAGGCTGCGATTCGATTGCGACCGGGCTTGGCATTCATCGCCATGGCGACTGCAGCGGGCGGCGCAAGAAATGCAGAAATGGCGTGGAGTTTGCCGCGATATTTTGGCCTGGCATCCCAACTGACTTGCCAGATCAATTCGTCGAGAGCAGAAAATGGTCGGGAGGCAAAGTCGATTGATGAGTTTTCCTCAGTAGGCGTTGGAACCGTCTCATCCACGACGTCAGCGTATCGGTCTCGACTTCGTCTCCACCTCGTTCGAATTTGATGAGCCTCGATCCAGCAGCGTGTTAGCAGGGGCCTGACATCATCGGCCAGAATGCAGAAATGGAACCGTCTGGAATCATCTTTGCTGCTCTCGACTGTGATGCGGCAGTCATCGAGGATTGGAACCGTTGGTATGACCTTGAGCACACGCCGCCGAACGTGATGCTCGAAGGAGTGATGCTCAGCAATCGTTATGTGGCGACCCCCGACCTCCACGCTGCGCGTGAATCCGTCGTTGGTTCGCCGTTTGGCGCAGGGCGTGCATCATTCATCACGATCTACACGCTCACCGGAGACCCGCAGATCGCCTTCGACGATATGAGCACACTGCGAGAGCGCTTGATCGACACGGGACGTATGGCGTTCCCCGAAGATCAAAAGGCAGTGCGCGAAGGAGATTGCTTCCAATCAGTCGATGCTTTTGTTTCTCCGCCCACGAAGTTGGTTCCCGCCGACGTGCCGTTCGTTGGCCATACGGGTGTGGTGCTGCGTCAACGCCGGGGTGGCCAGGACGCCGCACTCGCTCGAGCGGAGCGCCTCGTTGAGATCGACGTTGTTCACGGCGTCTGGAGTCTGAGTTCTCGACTTCGCGACGGACTCGACATGGACATCGTCTTCGTAGAAGGTGATGCTGCGGCTGCGGCAAAGAAGATGCGCGCTGTCGAACCGGCCGATTCAGCGACTCAGGTTCTTGTTGACGCCCCGTACAACCGGATCAACCCGATGCACTACCCATGGGCCGACGCGATCCGAAACTCCGACCTTCCAAAGACGGTCGCGCTCTAGAACTTCGGAGCGTTCAGCTGGTCATTCCGCCGAGGCCGACAAGACCTCGGGCGAGTTCGATTTCGCCCATATGACGAAGTCCGTGCTGGTAGAGCCAACACTCGAAGCCATCGAGAACAGTGATGCCTTCGGGTCCGGCAACGCGCGCGCTGTAGGTGGAAGCCACCTGCGGAGGAAATGGGCGGGGGATGACCAGTCGGGTGAAGTCGGCGGGGTCCATCGTTGAGAGGTAGTCCTCGGTGCGGTCGAAGACCGTTCGCTGGTACTCCTTGAATGCTTCAAAGTCGCCGATGCGTTGGTGGACCATTTCGTCGACGGTGCGTTCCTTGCCATGGTTGTTGATGGTCATCTGCACCCGCGACTGCCACTCGTCGTTCCAGATCGGCAGTTGCCCCGTGATGAACATGAAATTTCCGTCTTCCTGGTTTGTGTAGTGGAAGAGGGAAAACGCGATCGGAAGAACCTTCTCGCGTTCAAAGTGATTGACATGCTCAAGGTCCATCGAACCGACGGCTTGGTAATACAGCGAATGCATCGCCGCCATTCGTCGTTGCAATGAGTCAAGAATCAGTTCGGTCATGATGAGTTAGCGCTGGTAGAGCGGAGCGGCGCGATTGAGGATGATCTGTGTGCGCTCGTTCACGGCGTCTTCGAAGCGTCCCTCTTCGACCATCCAGAACCGATTGGCATACAAGCCTTCGACGACCTGCTCGGCGACTTCTGAAAGCGGAGTCACGGCTACCGGCGTACCTGCCGCTTCCATTGACTCAATCCAACCAGCCATTTTGTGGGTGTGGTCGATCGGAGCATCTGCTTCGTAACCGGCCGGACGTTCAGCAGCAGCCCAAATACCGGTGTTCAGAACACCCTTGGTCTTGCCGGTGGGGAATAGGACGGAGACGCCGATCTTTGGATTCACTTCGGCAAGTTGTCCGTACAAACATTCGCTGAGTGTGACGACGGCGGCCTTGCACGTTGCGTACGTGGGTGACATTGCAATGGGGGAGAAGCCACCATTGTTCGATGACGTGTTGACGATATGCGCTTCTTCGTCTTGTGCGAGAAGTGTCGGGACAAACGCATTGATCCCGTTGATGACTCCATAGACGTGGACGCTCATCGCGAATCGCCAATCGTTGATCTCGTGTTCCCACAGTCGACCGTGCGCACCAGAAGCGACACCTGCGTTGTTGCAAACGACGTGGACCTTCCCGAACCGATCGAGGGTCGCGTCACGCAATGCTTCAACGGATTCGAGGCTCGAAACATCGGCGGTCACGCCGATGACTTCACGACCGTCACCGCCGAGTTCATTGACAGCGCCTTCGAGCTGCTCGGACTTGAGGTCGGAAAGGACGACCTTCATTCCTTCGGCTAAGAAACGCTCGCCCATGGCCTTACCGATGCCGCCGGCGCCACCAGTGATGACTGCAACCTTGCCTTTGAGTTCTTTCATTGTTCCCCCTTTGAACAGATCTCGACCTTAGTTCTGCTCGCGAGGTGACGGGCTCGTGTTGCCTGGCTTTCCGGGCGAGTAGCGGCAACGGAATTGGTGCATCGTCGGTTCTTAGAGTCGAGCGACGCGATGGAACGTTCGCCGTGTCGTTTCGGCCACGGGCACGTCTACGCCGAGTGCCTCTGCGAGGGCAAGGGCTTGATCAAGGTCCTTCTCTCCAAGGGCGCAGAGATGAGCGAGAATCTCACGCAAAGAGTCCGAATCGGCATCTGAGAGGGGTGCGGGTCCGCCAAAAAGAAATGGTGAAAGGGCCTGTTCGAAGACACCCGTTTCGGCGAGTGTGTGCTGAAGTACCTCAAGAGGAACACCCGATGAGGCAGCGATCTGCATCGCTTCATGCATTGCACTCATGCAGATATAGCCAGCT
>WLOT01000008.1 GCA_009699125.1 Actinomycetota bacterium | reverse complement strand
CCCAGGCAAGTCTCGCCTTCGGATCTACACCGCTCTTGGGGCCACTTACTGTGACGCGTTCGACCGGATCAATGGTGTGCGAGCTTGACGGTGATCTTGCTCTCGACGTTGTGCAGTACGCGCTTTCAAATCTCGACGAAACTCAGCGGCGTGACGCGGCTCGACGCATGGCTATCGCGGTGCATGATTCTGATTCCGGTGCCGTTGTCGATGTCCACGAGGTACTTGGAGCCGATCGCGAAAGTGGCGCTTTGGCAGTTGCGGCGACACTCCCCCAATCAACGATGGTTTCGATCCATCAATTGGACCCAGCAGGCGCCGCATCCGGCATGAGCGAATCGCTCGGTGGGTCCCGTTCGGGTGGTGCCCTTCTCTTTGCGTGTTCCACCATCGACCCCGTCGCCGAATTCGAGGGTGTCAGCAATCTTGGAATCGTTACTGAATCACTAGGAACCGCCGCTTATGCGGGTGTCCACGTCGCAACCGTTGTCGGCACCGGATCCAACGGGCCCGGATTGTCCGCTGCCCCACTGTCGGCAGTCATCTTCGGACGTCGCCACCACTAAGGTGCGGCCGTGACCGACAGCCGAATCGAATCCCGTACCGTCGACGTCGTTCGTGGCTTTGCCATGGACGCTCCCCAGAAGGCGAACTCCGGCCATCCCGGAACCGCGATGGCCCTCGCCCCCTTGGCCTACGCCTTGTTTGCGCGAGTTATGCGCTACGACGCCAGCTGCCCAGAATGGCCCAACCGAGATCGGTTCGTTCTTTCCGGTGGGCACGCATCGATTCTCGAGTACTCCATGCTGTACCTCACCGGTTTCGGATTGACACTCGAGGACATCAAGAACTTTCGCCAGTTCGGTTCTCCCGCTGCCGGACATCCCGAGCGCGGTCACACTCCAGGCATTGAGGTCACCACCGGTCCTCTCGGACAGGGTCTTGCGAACGCAGTCGGTCTTGCACTTGCGGAACACGCACTCCGCGCACAGTTCGGCCCTCAACTCTTCGACCATCACACCTTCGTACTTTGCGGCGACGGAGATCTCGAAGAAGGCATTTCCCATGAAGCCGCCTCTCTCGCAGGCCACCTCGGACTCGACAAGCTCGTTGCGATTTACGACGACAACCACATCTCGATTGACGGTCCTACCGAATTGGCGCTGTCAGACGACGCTGCGGAGCGCTTCCGCTCCTACGGATGGCATGTAGAAAATGTTGGCGAGATCGGTGAGGACATCGACGCACTTGAGGCGGCGGTGAATCGCGCAAAGAACATCGACGGGAAGCCGTCGCTCATTGTTCTTCGCAGCCACATTGGTTATCCGTCGCCGAAGTTCACCGACACCGCTCATGCCCACGGCAATCCATTTGGCGCCGAGGAGATCGCAGCCACGAAAGCCGTTTTGGGCATGCCCGACGAAGCCTTCTGGTCACCCGAAGATGTTCTCGAACACATGCGTGAAGCCGGAGTTCGCAGTCGACCCGCTCGCGAAGCCTGGTACTCGCTCTACGAGAACTGGACCGAACATCGTGCCGAACTTGATGCCGCCCTCGAGGGCCGTGGACTTGAAGGCTGGCAGAGTGCGCTTCCCGTGTGGGAGGCAGGCGAATCCGTTGCCACCCGTAATGCTGGCAAGAAAGTTCTCAACGCACTCGCTCCCGTCGTTCCCGGGCTCATGGGCGGAGGCGCTGACCTCACCGGCAACTGTGGTGTCGAACTCGATGGGGGCGTTGCTTTCTCGCGCCTGAATCGCGACGGTCGGCAGATCCATTTCGGTATCCGCGAACACGCCATGGGTTCGGTCATGAACGGTATGGCCGCGCACGGTGGAATCATTCCATTCGGCGGCACGTTCTTCGTCTTCGCCGATTACATGCGACCACCAGTTCGACTCGCGGCGCTGTCTGATCTCCATGTCATCTACTCGTGGACCCACGACTCCATCGGCGTCGGCGAAGACGGGCCAACGCATCAGCCCATCGAACACCTCGCCTCGTTACGAGCGATGCCGAAGCTCCGAGTCATTCGTCCAGCCGATGCGAACGAAACCGCACAGGCGTGGCGCATTGCTATTGAAAAGGGTGGGCCAACCGCCCTCGTATTGAGTCGCCAGAATCTTCCGGTTCTCGAAGGCACCGCAGGGAACACAGATGTCGAACTGGGTGCCTACATTCTGCGCAACACCAAGAAAGATCCTGATGTCGTTCTCATTGGCACCGGCTCAGAGGTGTCGTTGTGCGTGGCGACTGCCGAGCAACTCGCAACCGAAGGCGTCTCTGCACGAGTCGTTTCAATGCCATGTTGGGAACTCTTCATGGAACAGGACGATGACTATCAACGATCGATCCTCGGCGAAGGAATTCCCCGAGTTTCTGTTGAAGCCGGCTCAACATTTGGTTGGGCGCTTTGGGCTGACGCATGCGTCGGCATCGACCATTACGGCGCAAGTGCGCCTGGTCCTGAACTCATGGAACTTTTCGGCATGACAGTCGAAAACGTCATCGAACACGTACGTATCCTTCTCAACTGATTCGGAGCACTGCAATGTCACGACTTACAGACCTCTATGCAACCGAGGATCAAAGCCCTTGGCTCGACAATGTCCGGCGCGACTGGATCGAGAATGGCGAAATGCAACGTTGGGTCGATCGCGGTGTTCGCGGCGTCACATCGAATCCCACCATTTTCCAGAAGGCAATCTCCGGTGGCGACGCGTACGACGTTCAGTTCCGCGAACTTCTTTCTTCAGGAACATCAGTAACTGATGCGTACTGGGAACTCGTGGTTACAGACATCAACAATGTGCTCGCCATCCTTCGACCCGTTTACGACGCAAGCGCCGGAATCGACGGCTACGTGTCGATCGAGGTTTCACCATTGCTTGCTCGCGACACCGATGGCACTGCCTCGGCAGCTCGCCATCTTCACGGTCTGATCAATCAGCCGAACCTCTACATCAAGATTCCCGGTACCGCCGAGGGGCTCCCGGCAATCAAGGCGATGATCTCCGAAGGTGTCAGCGTCAACGTGACGCTGCTGTTCTCGCTCGAGCGTTACCGCGAAGTCATGGAGGCATACATCTCTGGCCTCGAGGCTCGCGATGGAGATCTCTCAACCGTCTCATCAGTTGCCTCGTTCTTCATCAGCCGCGTCGATTCCGAAGCCGACAAGCGACTTGAAGCCGTGGGTTCTCCTGAAGCCAAAGCACTCAAGGGCAAAGTGGCTGTTGCCAATGCCCAGGTTGCCTATGAGGCATTCCTGGAAACCTTCAGCGGCCCACGATGGGACGCACTCGTCGCCCGTGGCGCTCGTCCGCAGCGACCGCTTTGGGCATCAACGTCGACCAAGGACCCGGCCTACCCGGACACGCTGTATGTCGATTCTCTGATTGGACCGAACACGGTCAACACGATCCCGGAAAAGACCCTCGATGACTTCGACGATCACGGCACTCTTGCCCGAACGGTCGACGCCGATCTTCCTGGCGCTCATGCTGTCCTCGACGGCTTTGCAGCATTGGGGCTTTCGCTCGCCGATGTCACGTCGCAACTCGAAGACGAAGGTGTTGCTTCATTCTCGAAGTCATTCGATGACCTTCTCGAATCACTCACCGAGAAGGCGAAGACTCTGAAGTGAACGGATCGCTCGTCGTTGTCGACGACGTCGCCGCATCCTTTGCGCAACTTGTTCTCGATCGAGCAACTGCTCGTAAGGCTTCGCAGTTCGCGATCGCCTTCTCAGGCGGGTCCACCGCACGCGAGTGCTACGAACGTCTCGCCCGAATCGGCGTGTCGACTCTCGACTGGTCGACGATCGACGCATGGTGGGGCGACGAACGATGCGTACCCCTCGACGATCCTGATTCGAACTACCGACTTGTCGAGGAGTCTCTACTCGGAGAGGTTGGGCCGTTGGCGTCGGTACAGCCGATGCGTTCTGATATTCCAAATGCAGCCGACGCGTACGACCGTCTCGTTCACTCGGCGCCACCAATCGATTTCATTCATCTCGGGCTTGGGCCCGATGGACACACCGCGTCGCTCTTTCCGGATTCTGATGCACTCACAGCACCAGCGAGTCGTTTCGTCGTTTCCAATCTTGATCCCCGCGGCAACAACTCTCATGAACGGATCACATTCACCTTTGGTGGGATTGCACATTGCCGGAGTGCAGTCGTGACTGTCGCCGGTTCCTCCAAGACCGAAGCGTTGCATCGTGTGCTTGACGGGGACCTCACTGCTCCTGCGGCACACCTCGCGAACGATGACCTCATTTGGCTCGTCGACGCCGAGGCAATGGGCTCTCACAGTGGCCGATAGGGTCTCCCGCATGTCAAGGCTTGATGCCCCGCTTGAGGAATTGATGTCCGAGGCCAGGTCCATTCGCGATCTGGCCTTCGGCGTCCGGGTGACCTATTCGCCAAAGGTCTTCATCCCTCTCACGATGCTCTGCCGCGATCGCTGTGGCTATTGCACCTTCGCTCAGCCCCCTGCTCGCCTCGAGTCTCCCTACCTCTCGCCTGCTCAGGTGCGCGCTCTCGCGATCGCTGGAGCCCGAGTGGGTTGTCACGAGGCACTCTTCACTCTCGGCGAAGCACCCGAAGATCGCTATCCAGTTGCCGCTCAGTGGCTCGCAGACAACGGGTACGGGTCAACAATCGATTACGTCGCTGCGATGGCGCAACTTGTCCTCGATGAAACCGGCCTGCTCCCCCACGCAAATGCTGGCGCACTTCCGGCCGACCAGTTGGCGCAATTGCGCAAGGTCTCCCCTTCGCAGGGAGCAATGGTCGAGTCATTGCGAGGCGATCTTGAATGTCATCGCGGTGCCCCAGACAAAACTCCCGAACGTCGATTGGCAACACTCGAAGCTGCAGGTGAACTTTCCATTCCGTTCACAACCGGAATTCTCGTCGGAATCGGCGAAAATCGTGACGATCGCATTGCTGCCCTTGAAGCGATTGCTGACTCTCATCGACGCCACCGCCATGTACAGGAAGTCATCGTTCAGAATTTCCTTCCCAAGGCAGGAACCGCGATGCATGCATCCGACCCGTGTCCGAGCGATATGTACCTCGACGCAATCGCACTGGCCCGGTTGATCCTTCCGCCCGATATACATCTCCAGGCCCCGCCGAACCTCTCCGACGACTTCGGCGTGCTCCTCGATGCGGGTATCGACGACTGGGGCGGCGTTTCTCCAGTGACTGCCGATCACGTCAATCCCGAACGTCCCTGGCCCGATCTCGAGATCCTCCGAACAGTCACTGAAGCAAAGGGATTCACCCTTGCACCGCGACTCACTGTTCATCCGGAGTTCGTCCGTAACGACGAAAAGTGGATCGACGAAGGCCTTCGTTTCGCAGTGATGGATCGATCCGATGCCGAGGGACTCGCCCGCGACGACGCAGGAGCGGTCTTCGTACAGTCGCTCAAGCCTGCCGCACCAGAGCAGGTCGATGACGGCGTCGAGGTATTGCAGATTGGCCCCCGCTCAACGATCTGGAGCGCGGGCTCACGCATCACTCCCCCCACGTATGTACCCGCTGAAGGCAAAGCGACCGGCGCTGTGGCCGAGGTCATCGAAGGTGTCCGCCTCGGTCAAACTCCAGAGCTCGAGGAAATTGTCACGCTGTTCGGCGCTCGTGGTCCCAACTTTGCTGCAGTCGCACAATTCGCTGACGAGTTGCGCGCCGAAGCTGTCGGCGACACCGTCACTTGGGTTCATAACCGGAACATCAATTACACGAACGTCTGCACGTTCAAGTGCCGCTTCTGCGGATTCAGTAAGGGTCCACTCTCGCTCAATCTGCGCGGAACTCCTTACCTGCTTACGCTGGACGACATCGCGCAACGCACTCGTGAAGCTGCGGAGTTAGGCGCAACCGAGGTCTGTCTTCAAGGTGGCATCCATCCCGATTTCGACGGCGACTATTACATCGATGTGGCCCGAGCTGTCACCGACGCGGTGCCCGATATTCACGTTCACGGATTCACCGCTCTCGAAGTCACCGAGGGTGCGCGCCGACTCGAAGAACCACTCGATTCCTATCTGCTTCGCCTCAAGGACGCAGGGCTCAAGACGCTTCCTGGGACCGCTGCCGAAATCCTCGACGACGAAATCCGGGCAATCATCTGCTCAGACAAGATCAACACCGAGGAATGGCTCGAAGCCCACCGAACCGCTCATCGTGTCGGTCTCCGGTCAAACATCACAATCATGTTTGGCTCCGTAGAGCGGCCAGTTCACTGGGCTCGGCACATCATCCGAACTCGCGATCTTCAGAAGGAAACGGGCGGCTTCACCGAATTCGTTCCGTTGCCGTTCGTCCACATGGCGACACCGCTGTATCTCACCAAGAAGGCGCGTCGTGGACCAACCTTCCGAGAGACACTCCTGATGCACGCAGTGCCCCGCATCGCCTACCGAGGCCTCATCGACAACATTCAGACATCTTGGGTGAAACTTGGTGTCAGCGGGGCTCAGCAGGCGCTGCAGGCTGGGGCCAACGACCTCGGCGGAACGCTGATGGACGAAAACATCAGTCGCGCTGCGGGAGCCGATCACGGGCAAGGCATGGAGCCACAGGATTTCGCCGACCTCGTCGCACCGCTTGGACGCGTGCTCGAGCAACGAACGACGTTGTACGGACGCCTCGCCGGAGTCTGAATTAATCGATCGTGTCGTCGGGCTCGCTGAGCAACCCGATGGCTTTCTCGACCGCTCGTCGGGCGCGGGTGAGCCGTTTCTCGTCGACCGGGAGTTCATGTCCACCAGCATCGATCGATTCTCGCAACCGAACAATTGCGAGATCGGCGAGTTCCTCGGCGATTGTTTCCAGCCGCTGACGTATGTCGTCGAATTCTCCTGACATATCGACATCCTTACTCACCGAATGTGACAGAGCGAGCAACTAGGGTCTCGCTCGTAATCACTCCAATGAACTGAATGGATCAACCCATGGCTGGGCAACGAAGCGAAATCAGTGACGATGATGTCCACGAGTGGATCTCATTCGATCTCGATGGCGAGACGTACACCTTCGATGCCACTTGGCTCACCAGCAACTGGAAGTGCATCTACGGCGATGGCTGTCTGGGCATCGAAGAAGAACCCGACGAAAGCAAGATGTTTGGTTGCTGCGTCCACGGTGCGCATTTTTCAGACAAAGAGGACCGAAAGCGTGTCGCTGAAGTCTTCCCTCGCCTTCGCGATGACGAATGGCAGTTCAAAAAGGTAGCAGCAAGCCTCGGAGGGCCCATCCATAAAGACCATGGAGATTGGGTCACTCGCCGCCATGAAGGCGCTTGCATCTTCCTCAACCGCCCCGGTTTTCCCGGTGGAGCTGGCTGCGCGTTCCATACGGCAGCTCAGTCCAGAGGCGAGAACTTCATCGATTGGAAGCCAGAAGTCTGCTGGCAGGTGCCCGTTCGTCTCGACTTCCACATCGACGACAACGAACACGAAACCAACATCCTGCGTGAATGGAAGCGACGCGACTGGGGCGAAGGCGGCGACGACTTTCATTGGTGGTGCACAGAAGATCCACGAGCATTCGTGGGCGACGTGCCGGTCTACGTCTCAAGCAAAGACGAGATCGTTGCACTCGTTGGCCAGGGCGCGTACGACCGCGTTGTCGAACTCATCGAGCAACGCGGCACGGAAGTCTTTCTGCCACACCCATCAGTCAGGCGGGCTCCTGCAAGTACCGACTGACGGTTACTTCTTGCTGGTCCGACGTCGATCGGATTCTTTGAGGATTCGCTTGCGTAGACGAAGTGACTGAGGCGTTACCTCGACGAGTTCGTCGTCACCGATGAACTCGATTGCGTTTTCGAGGGTGACTTCGCGCGGCGGGACGAGCTTGATTGCTTCGTCGGCAGAGTGGGTACGAATATTCGTCTTCTGCTTCTCGCGCACGATATTGATCATCATGTCGTCGCTTCGAGAATTTTCGCCCACGATCATGCCTTCGTAAACAGCTTCACCTGAGCCAATGAACATCTCGCCACGCTCTTGAAGGTTGCCAATGGCGTAGCCAGTTGAGGTGCCCTGACGATCAGAGATCATCGCTCCACCCTTTCGGGTTGGAAGATCGCCGACCCACGCCACCCAGCCAGCGTTGTGCTGATGCATGAGGGCAGTACCGCGAGTAGCGGTGAGCAGCTGCGAACGGAAACCAATGAGGCCACGAGCGGGAGCTTCGACAGTGACAATGGTTCGACCCGTATCGCCGGGACGAAGGTCGGTCACTCGACCCTTTCGAGGGGCAAGAGCCTGCGTGACCGTGCCGACATGCTCGTCGGGGACGTCGATCACTGCGCGCTCGAGTGGTTCATGCTTCGTGCCGTCGATGTCTTTCACGATGACCTCAGGTCGGCTGACCTGAAGTTCGTAACCTTCACGGCGCATTGTCTCGATGAGCACCGCAAGCTGGAGCTCGCCGCGGCCAGAGACCTCGATGATGTCGGGCGACTCAGTCGGCTCGACCTTGATCGATACGTTGCCAAGGATTTCCTTGTCGAGTCGATCGCGCAGGTGCCGGGAGGTCAGGAACTGACCCTCCTTGCCTGCGAGAGGCGAGGTGTTGACACCGAAGGTCATCCGAAGCACCGGCTCGTCGACAGTGAGACGTGGCAGTGCAACGGGGTTTACCGAGTCGGCCAGAGTGTCGCCGATTTCAACTTCGGGAAATCCAGCGACGATGAAGAGATCACCGGCACGAATGGCGTCGACCTCAAGTCGGCCAATACCCGAGAACGACATCAGCTGGGTCAGCTTGCGCCGGAGCGGGTTCTGGCCTTCGTCTTCTTCGCACAGCGCAACCTGTTCGCCTCGGCGCAGGGTGCCTTGCATCACGCGCCCGATCGCCAATCGACCGAGGTATTCGGATGCATCAAGGTTGGTAACGATCGCCTGCACTGGCGCATCGGGATCACCTGTTGGTGCCGGGATGGTTTCGACAATGGCCTGGAACAAGGGGGTGAGGTCGTCGTCTGCGCCCGGCATGCCGATACCGCTGACGGCTTTGCCGTCTCGGGCAATGGCAGAAATGATCGGAAACTCGATGGCGTTCTCATCGGCGTCGAGATCCATAAAGAGTTGGTAGATCTCGTCGAGGACTTCTTCAGGCCGAGCGTCTTGACGGTCGACCTTATTCACGACGACCACGGTCGGCAGGCCGAGTGCAAGGGCCTTCGACAGCACGTAGCGGGTCTGAGGGAGCGGGCCTTCAGCGGCGTCGACGAGGAGGATGACTCCGTCGACCATAGAAAGAGCTCGCTCGACCTCGCCACCGAAATCAGAGTGACCAGGGGTGTCGACGAGGTTGATCTGAACGTCATTCCATGTGACCGACGCGGCCTTGGCCAGGATGGTGATGCCTCGCTCGCGTTCTTGGTCGTTGGAGTCCATGACTCGGTCGACCACTGCGGCGTGATCGCTAAAGGTGCCTGTGGCACGCAGGAGCGCATCGACGAGAGTGGTCTTGCCGTGGTCAACGTGGGCGACGAGCGCGACGTTACGAAGCGGGACTGAAGATGAGGGGGGCACGAGTGTCTTTCAGTTCGGTCCACCGGTGATGGACCGATGGAAGTTCAGGAGGGCCAAGCGCTTTCGTCGCGTTCGGCCTCGGCGTCGTACATGCACCACGACGAATGGTCGTGGCCCGGATCGGCCCCACACTCGGGGCACGGTTCGGCATCGCGAGCATCGAGGATCGCGTCAAGATTGTCGTTGGTGCGCTTGAGGGCTCTCGCTTCCTCAAAACGCCGATGTCGACCCTTTTTCAACGGCCAACTCCCGTCGGTGAGATTGCCGAGTGAGTGTATCGGCCCGCGAGGGGTGCTTGTGGCATCTCCGGCCCATTTCTCCTCATGAGAGGGGTCGCCGGGAGCGTTCTTCGATCACAAGTTCGCCATTTCCGGCAAAGGCAACGGCGGCGCCACCCTCAAGGAGGCTTCGCACTGGCCGTCCGGCGAGGTCGTCTCGCCACCCTTCCGCCAGGCGGGCACCTTCGTCGCCTCGAAGAAAGGCCTCAATGTCGCCTCGGGTCGCCAGAAGTGACGCATCAATCTCTAGATCCCTTGCCAACTGGGCAATCCACGCCGAGATGAGGGCAATCGCCGGGCGAAGGTCCTTTTCGACCCCACCTGGCGAAACGTCGTCAAGAATGGGCGACGTATCTGCGAGTCCAGCCTTCACAGCGATCAAAATCTCGTTCACGACATCGTCGCGAGTGCCTCGGTCGAATCCCCGAACCTTCTCGAGGTCACGACGATCCCGAGGAGGCCGCTGAGCGATGCCCGTCAGAGCGATATCGGACAGCACATAGCGAACCGGGATATCAAGTGATGCCGCTCTGCGCTCCCGCCATGCGGCAAGGGCCCGAGCGACGGTTCGGGCGGAGCCTCTGAGCTGACGGGCTTCTTTGATGCGCCGCCAAGCTTCGTCTGGGTTCCGCTGACCGCGAAGCCGAACTCGCTGGATCTCACATTCGTCCAATGCCCATGAAAGCCGACCACGAGCATCAAGTTGCTCGACGATCCGATCGCGGACTTCGAGCAAACGGGCAACATCGTTTGCGGCATAGACAAGTTGTCCATCGGTGAGCGGGCGCTGCAGCCAATCGGTGAGGCGGTCACCTTTGCCCACTCTGAAATCGACGAATCGCTCGTAAATCGTCGTGAGCGAGGGCGTACTCAAACCGAGGAACCCAGCCGCGATCTGCGTATCGAAAAGCACACGGGGCACCGTTCCGCAGGTCAGTTCAAGTATCTCAAGGTCCTGATCCGCAGCGTGCAGCACCGCAATGCTGTCGCTCTCGAGGATTTCGGCAAAGGGACGAAGGTCGACCGCCAACGGATCGACCAACACGAGGTCTCCGGGCCATGCGATCTGTACGAGCGCAAGTTTTGGGTAATAGGTCCGTTCTCGATGGAACTCGGTGTCGAGGGCGTAACTCGGTTGGTCCCGGAGTCGTTCAATGACGCGAGCAAACTCCGCGTCGGTGGAAACAATCCGGAACTCAGGATCGGTCACGTGTGTCCGTCAAACCGCAGAGTCGCCGAGAACCACGGGACGTCCGCTGTCGATCCAACCGTTTGTCCCGCCGGCCACGTTGATTGCATCGATTCCTTGTGCACGGAGGAATTCAGCGGCCCGTGCGCTACGACCACCGAGCGCACAGATGACGTAGACCGCACCGGATGAGGGGATTTCATCGACGCGGTCGGGAACCGTTGCCAGAGCGATGTGGATGGCCCCAGCAACATGGCCGTCGGTGTATTCGTCATCCTCACGAACGTCGATGAGGACAACGCCCTCGGCAAGCAACTCCTCAAGAGCGCTGAGATCGATTTCTGGAACTGAGTTCACCGAATGTCCTCATTCTGTGTCGGCAACTACTGAGAACCGGCAGCGTAGCGTTGAAGATCCTCGGGATGATCGACGTCGTCGACTGCGGCGGGCGAAATCGTCGCCACTTCAACAACATTGAGTTCCGAAAAGACACTTCGTGGTGCGCGAGCGCCTCGACCAAATGCTGACCGAATTGGCTCGTGAGCGAGGCTCCGTCTCCAGGCCGCAGTGAGCGGTTGAACACGCGCGTCGACATACGCATACGCCACAGCACATTCGGGATCCGTGGTGAGTGCGTCTACGAGTGAACGGGGTGTAGCGGCATCGACACGTGGCGTGTCGCAGGCCAGGACAACGACGACATCGTGGCGAGCCTGATCGAATGCAGTGAGAATCCCCCCAAGTGGTCCCTCACCAGGGAAATCGTCGGGAATCGCTCGATCGATGCCTTGGAGTGCCGCCAAAGCTTCGATATCCCCGCCCACCGCAAGGACTTCCGATGCTCCTGCCTCCTTGAGCGCCATCGCAACAACAGAGCTCAGGATCTTCCCGCTGACTTCGAGGAGCGATTTGTCACGCCCCATTCGACGTGAAGAACCACCGGTGAGTACAACTCCGGTGAACGTCAGCTCTGCCACTCGTCAACTCGAAAGATCAGCCGGTGGCCAACCGGGGTCGCACTGGCGAAGGAAAAGTTCACAGCGCTCCGCCTCATCGAGCTCTCCAATTGCCGCCGCGGTTTTCGCGAGACCGTTCAAGCTCGAGAGAAAGCCCCGGTTCGAGGGGTGTGTCCAACGGACGTAACCAGAACCGCGCCAACCGTTGGCTCGCAGAGTGTCGAGACCGCGGTGGTAGCCAACTCGGAAGTAGGCGTAGGCCTCGATCGTTGACTCAGCGTTCTCACCCATTGCGGCCCAGGCTGCACTTGAGCGTGGCGCGCTGCTCGCGACGGCCCCGATCGCTTCGAGCCGGTTCGACTCGCTGCGCCTTGCCTGCTCAAGGGCATGACGCAGGGCTGCGGGTTCATCGGGGAGCACCGTCTCAGGCGGTCCGGATGTTGAAAGGTTGACGGGTCGAGATTCAGTCACGTTCACACGCTACGACGATTTGCCACACTCCACACTCAATAGAAGCTCGTTGACGACCTTCGCGAACGCTTCTGGGTGAGAGGACTGCACATTGTGCGAGGCGCCTCCAACAACTGTTGGTAACGCTTTTGGAAGGAAATCAATGAGCCATTGTTGAGCCCGCTCGCGATGACCAGTTGAGAGTGATCCTCGCGACACGACAACGGGCATCGACAAACATGCCGCAGAAAATGGGCAACCATTTCGAGCAGTTACCAACTCGGAAACCATCGCTGGACCTTCAGAGAGGCGCTGCGTTCGCACGGCTTCAGGGAGCTTGCCCCAAACGTCTTTTCCCGCGGTCCGCTCCATCACTCGAGCGACGGCGTCGCTCGGCGCCTCATCTTCGAGACGGCGCCCGTCTTGGTCGCGAATTGGCCACCAATCGAGCCACGGCAAGGGCGCCTCGTGGACCACAACGCCAGAGATTGAAGTGGGAACGCGTGATGCCGCCGCTAACGCGATTGTTCCTCCGAGGCTGTGGCCCACAACTACAACCGGTCCGTCAGTCGATTCACGATCGATTATTGATACAAGATCCGCGACGTGATCTTCGAAGGCGGGTGTTGCTCCGACACTTGAACGCCCATACCCACGCCGGTCGTAGATCAGCCATGAAGCATCCGTGAGACGGCGGGCGACATTGAGAAACGTCGCTCCCCTGTCCATCACTCCGTGTACGAATATGACGCGTGGAGCGTCTGGTCGATCGAGACGACCAACGTGAAGGTCGTTGCTGACCTCCCGCTTCATAGTCTTAAGGAACCTCGATGACGCGAACCGTGTCTGTGACTCGACCCTTCGAAAAGCGCGACCCTCCGACAACAACCACAAGGTCGCCGGTGTGAATCTCGCCTTTGGCTTTCGCGAGGGCGATCGCTTCATTGGTCAACTCGTCGGCGTTACCCCCGGCCTCAAGGAGATAAGGCGTCGTGCCCCAACTCATCGTGAGCTGAGCAACTGTCCGAGGATCAGAAGAGAAACCGAGAATCTTTGCCTTAGGACGGAAACGTGCGACCGACCGAACGGTGAAACCGCTTTGAGAGATGCAAAGAATCGCAGCCGCTCCAATTTCGCTGGCAGCACGCTGTGCAGCCGACGTGACCGCATTCGTGACGCGAGATTGAGCGTTATCACCCGTGGCCAATTGCAGAGACGCAAGTAATGCAGGCCAGCCTGCGTAGTCGAACTTCTCGTCGGCTCTTGCGGCGATTCTCGCCATGACATCGACGACATGCTCCGGATCGTCGCCTATTGCTGTTTCGCCTGAGAGCATGACGGTTGATGACCCGTCGAAAACTGCATTTGCAACGTCGGACGCTTCGGCTCGGGTCGGACTCGGCGAATGGATCATCGACTCAAGCATTTGGGTCGCAGTGATTACCGGGCGACCTGCGGCGATGCATCGGCGGATGATCTCTTTTTGGAGGTGCGGGAGTTCCTCGATGGGAAACTCCGAACCAAGATCGCCACGAGCAACCATGACCGCGTCCGCAACTTCAACGATTGACGCCAAGTTTTGCACCGCGGCTCGCGTCTCGATCTTTGCGACAACCATCGGACCACGCGGAGCTGGTTCTGTTCCGACCCGTCGAACGTCATGAGCCGAACGAACGAAGGAAAGGGCAACCATGTCGATGCCCACCTCGACAAACGCATCAAGGAACCGAAGGTCCTCAGGAGTTGGTGTCGCGATGCGAAGTCGGTCGGACGGAATGTGAATTCCGGGTCGACCGGTCAAATGTCCGCCGTGATTTACTCGGACCCGAAGATGGTCTCCCTGTCGTCCGAGGGCCTGAACCTGCACAGCGCCGTCACCGAACACCAACTGATCGCCTTCGTGAACATCGGTTAATAAGTCTTCGTAGTCGACTTGAAAGACTTCAGCAGTGCTTGGATCGGTACCTGGGGTAACGAGAAACTCTTGACCGTCGACGAGAAGTACGCCATCGCCTGGGAGCTTGCCGAGACGAACCTTTGGGCCGGGGAGATCGGCGAGGATTCCGACGGGCCTGCCGACTTCGGCAGCTACGGCGCGGATCCGGTGGTAACGCTCAAGGGCAAGCTCAAGCGATTCGTGAGAAAGGTTGATTCGGGCAATATCCATGCCCGACTGGATCAGACCCTTGAGGACACGCGGATCGTCTGAGGCTGGGCCGATGGACGCAATGATCTTCGTGCGACGAGTCATGCGCCCACGCTATCGGCGAACGACGCTTCCACTGGAACACATTTCTGCGACGTCTCGACGCCACACTTAGTTCAGAAGCGCTCGCAACTCAGCGGCAGCGAACCGGAAACCTTTGGCCTCGTCGGGCGGGGCGTCGGCAGCAACGGCTTCGAGGACGCAGCTTGCTTGATCAAAATCTCCTGACGCCTCGTAGGCGCGAGCCAACTCAGCGCGTTCCCAGATGGAGGAATCAGGCAAGAGGCTTCGGAGCCGAGTTGCGATGATTCGAGAACGATGGTCATTTTCGGCGGCGGCGATCTGAGCCAGGTTGTTCAGCATCCGACGAATGATTCCGCGTGGCCCGATCGGAGCCAGCATCGACGGATGCCACGGAGCATCGGATCCGTGCAGTTGTGTAAAGAGCTGCTGACAGCCGACTACGTCTATCTGACGCCCGCAGTCGAACGCATCGAGATACGAACCGCTTTCGACATCGAGAGTCAAGAAGTGGCCAGGCATCCCCACTCCGCGCATCTCGCGACCGGCGCGGCGCCCAACTGACATCAGCACGATTGAAAGTGTGATGGGTATGCCGAGCCGTCGATCGATCACGGCGTCAAGACACGAGTTGTTCTGGTCGTAATAACCACAGGTGTTTCCCCGAAACCCAAGATCGGAGAAAACACGATCGACCACCTGGTCAAGCGATCGCCCACAGCCGATGGCGAGACGATCTAATTCCGCAAGACGCTCGTCAACGTTGAGCCCATCGTGAAAATGGGAGGCGAGCACAAAGGCTGCCTCATCGATGGCGATAGATCGCTCGTCTCCGGCCATCAGAATCGCGAAACGGTCTGTCGATTCCACCAGCCGAAGGGTATCGGCCTCTCGAAAATTTCCCCACCGACCAAAGCATTGAGGTCTACGGTGCGTCCGTGAGGAACCCCAGCCATCCCTACCTCGACCACCACGGCCCGATTGCCTTCGCCCATCGAGGTGGCGCTGGCGACTGGCCAGAGAACTCGCTCGAAGCGTTCTCCAATGCCGTCGGATTGGGATTTACCTATGTCGAAACTGATGCTCACGTCACCTCAGACGGCGTCGTCATCGCATTTCACGACGACAACCTCGACCGAGTAACCGATCGCAATGGATTGATCTCGGAACTCCCCTGGTCTGAGGTTTCCCAAGCCCGTATTGATGGCATCGCTCCGATCCCATTGCTCGAGGACCTCCTCACGAGCTGGCCAAGCCTCCGAATCAACATCGACGCCAAGCACGACGAAGTGGTTGAGCCACTTGCAGCACTGCTCGAACGGACTCGAACCCTCGATCGGGTCTGTATCGGCTCATTTTCTGATCGACGACTTGATCACTTCAGGGAGCGCTTCGGGAAAGAGGTGTGCACCTCGATGGGTCCGAGGGGTGTCGCTCGCATCCGGGCTGCCAGCTTCGGGCTGGGGAGAAAGGTTCCGGATGGCGATTGTCTGCAAGTTCCAACCCACGCCGGCAAGGTGCCTCTCGTCGATAAGAGATTCCTCCGCAAAGCGCATCGCGCAGGACTACCCGTGCATGTCTGGACAATCGACGACGTTGAAGAAATGCACCGACTTCTTGACCTCGGCGTCGACGGAATCATGACCGATCGTCCAGCGGTCTTACGCGCTGTTCTCGAGTCCCGGGGTCAATGGTCCGACCCCTCGTGAAACCTCTGTCTCACGCTCGGACCTGACTGCTTGACTCTGTGCACAAGCCTCGTAGGTGTCGCCTAGTCTGAGGATGGTTGACAGGTCGGTAGGTACTGCCTAGGTTCCGATCTGTGGCGTAGGTCACATGGGGGCGATCGCTCCCTCGCGAGTCGAAATCCGAGATCCGATCCCCATGCTGCATCTTCCAAGTCCAACCCCGATCAAGGCGTCACGATGAGATTCGTCCGCAGGAAGATCGTCCAGCTCGTTGTCGTGCTCTTATGCGTGACGTTCCTTTCGTTCCTGCTGCTCGAACTTCTTCCTGGAGACACCGCCACGCGACTCTGCGCAGGTGCCGGTGGGCAGGAATGTGTCGACCAAAAGCGTGCAGAATTCAATCTCAACGATCCGATGCCAGTGCGATACGTGCGCTGGCTGGGAGACGCAGTAACCGGTGATCTCGGAACCTCAGCGCGAAATGCGCAGCCAGTTTCGGAAGCTCTTGCAGAGCGGATGCCCGTCACCATCGAACTGCTGCTGTATTCACAGTTCCTCGCTCTCATTGTCGCCGTGCCGCTCGCTTTCGCAGCAGCAAAGAGGGCGGGTGGAGTCCTCGATCGATCCTCCAGTGCGACGCTTTTCATGTTGTTGGCGGTCCCGAATTTCGTGATGGCAATGCTTCTTATTTGGATTTTCCCCGTGACGCTCGGGATCGGAAACGCAACCGGGTACACAGCATTTAGCGACGACCCACTTGCGAGCCTTGCTTCACTCACGATTCCTGCTGTTTGTCTTGCAGTCGCAGAAATGGCCGTTTACATGCGGCTGCTGCGAACCGACCTCATCGCCACGATGCAAGAAGACTTCATCGCCATGGCGCGAGCAAAGGGAATGTCTCCACGCCGAGTCCTCTACGGTCACGCATTCAAACCATCGACGTTCTCACTCATCACGGTGATTGGTCTTAACTTTGGACGTCTCGTTGGAGGCACCATCATCCTCGAAGTCATCTTCGGACTCAATGGACTCGGCGGCTATACCTACGCAGCAATTCAAGGTCAGGACTACGTGCCTGTTCAGGGAGCTGTTGTCGTCATCGCTTGCGCCTATGTCTTCGTGAACTTCCTCGTTGATCTCCTCTACGCCGCCCTCGACCCCAGGATTCGCCATGCCCGCGCCCTCGCCTGACGCCGCCGGCCGTCCCGCCAACGACTCAGTCTTCGCTGCCAGTGGTGATATCGCCACCGAAGTGACGCGCATCGCCGACGGTGATTCCTTCAACATCGAGTCCTTACACACGCTCGACCCCGATCAGGTCGATGGGGCTCGGCCGAAGAAGCGTCTCGGTCTGTTCTTTTGGATCGCAGCCGGATTCTTCATCCTCGTCGTTGTTCTTGCGATTACGGCACCTTGGTTGCCAATCAAAAACCCCGCGAAAATCGTTGGGCGTCCTCGCCTCGCACCGAGCGCAAAGTTTTGGTTCGGAACCGATGCTCTAGGACGCGACATCTTCTGTCGCGTCATTTGGGGCGCTCGTGCATCGCTTGCAGTTGGCTTCCTCTCGATCATCTTTGGTGGCGTCGTTGGCACAACGATCGGAATTGCTGCTGGTTACTTACGCGGCAAAACCGAGACCGTACTCATGGTCATGATGGATGTTCTTCTTTCGTTCCCTGCGCTTCTTCTTGCTCTAGCGATCGTGAACTTCACCGACTCAAAGACTGTTCTTACCGTTTCAATCGCTCTTGGCATCGTGGCGATAGCACCAACAGCCCGACTGGTCCGTGCGAACGCTCTGATTTACGGACAACGCGAATTTGTAACCGCAGCGCGTTCACTCGGTGCGAGCCATGTACGGATTCTCCGCCGCGAGATCCTTCCGAACATTGTTCCGCCATTGCTTTCCTTCTCAATCATCGCAATCGCGGTCGCCATGGTTGCCGAGGGCGGGCTTTCGTTCCTTGGTCTCTCCATCGATGCAGCCTCTACAGCGACATGGGGCAACATGATCGTGAGTGGAAAGCCGGCGCTCGAAAATGGCGCACCGTGGATTTCACTTATTCCGAGTGCCGTGTTGTTTCTTACCGTCCTTGCGTTGAACTTCTCCGGGGACCGTATTCGCGAATACACCGATGTGAAGGAGGCCTGACAGTGACCGATGCTTCGCCTCATTCCCAGAACTCACCTCTTCTCGAGGTCCGGAATCTGTCGACTTCATTTCGCACCGAACGCGGCGTTGTACACGCCGTTGACGATGTGTCGTTTGTTCTTGAACGAGGCCAGACGCTCGGCGTTGTCGGCGAATCCGGTTCAGGTAAGACGGTGCTCTCGCGGTCCGTGATGGGTTTGCTCCCCGACAGAAATGTCATCCGTGAGGGCCACGTACTCTACGAAGGCACCGACGTCATCGGCTTCAACGAAAAGCAGATGAGCAACGTCTGGGGTGCCGAAATGGCGATGATCTTCCAAGATCCGATGACGTCGCTCAACCCAGTCATGAAGATCGGCAAGCAGATCACCGAATCACTGCGCCATCACCTCGGGGTCGACAAAGAAGAAGCAAAAGCGACGGCCACATCGCTTCTCCGTCAGGTCGGCATTCCAGAACCTGAACGTCGCCTCAATGAATACCCGCATCAACTCTCTGGCGGCATGCGCCAGCGCGTAACAATCGCCATCGCTTTGGCATGCGGACCAAAGATCCTTTTTGCCGACGAGCCAACCACAGCGCTCGACGTCACAGTGCAGGCTCAGATCCTGGACCTCCTCGATGATCTACAGCGAGATCGTCACATGGCGATGATTCTCGTGAGCCACGATCTCGGTGTCGTCGCAAGTCGGACGGACGAGATCATGGTCATGTACGGCGGCAAAGTCGTCGAACAAGCTTCCACATCCGAACTTTTCCGGAACATGAAGATGCCGTACACCGAGGCGCTTCTTCGATCGATTCCTCGAATCGAAAATCCGAGCCACACGCGCCTCGAAGCAATTCCCGGTCGCCCTCCGAATCTTCTGTCACCTCCGAAGGGCTGCAATTTCGCACCTCGTTGTCGATACGTGCAGGAGAAATGCTTGAACGAGGAACCACCGCTTGAATCAGAGAACGGCCATGCGTGGCGTTGCTGGTATCCCGTCGGATCTGATGCCAATCGCGAAGCCCTTGCCCGCAACACCGCTGCAGGTGTTCCCGTTGGCGTTCCCGCTCCTGGCGCAATGAGCTCAGCAGGAGGCAAGTAATGGCTGGTTCCGGAACCGCTCATCTGCGCGATGCGTCGGCAGCGCTGTTGCGTGCAGAGAACATCGTCGTCGAATTCCCCATCGGATCAACTGGGCTCAAAGTCCATGCGGTGAGCGACGTCAGCCTCGACCTTCTCCCTGGCGAAACCTTGGGCCTCGTTGGCGAATCCGGCTCAGGAAAGTCAACAACTGGGCGAGCACTCATGCAGATGCCCTCCCCCACGTCTGGTTCTGTACTGCTCGACCAACAAGACCTCACGCAACTCTCGGGCACTGATCTTCGTGAGCTCCGCCCGCAGATGCAGATGATCTTCCAGGACCCGATCTCATCGCTGAATCCACGCCGCAAAGTGACAGACATCGTTGCCGAACCATTACGAATCTGGAAGCGCGGAACAACAGCGGAGCAAGCAGTGCTTGTCGACAAGACGCTTGAGTCTGTTGGTATTGATCCTGAGGGTGCTCGCACCCGACGTCCATCAGAGTTTTCAGGTGGCCAGTGCCAGCGAATCTGCATTGCACGATCGCTGATGCTCGAGCCGAAGCTTCTTATTTGCGACGAGCCAGTTTCTGCGCTCGACGTCTCCGTCCAAGCTCAGATCCTCAATCTGCTGCAGGACATGAAAGAGCGCTACGGACTCACGATGCTCTTCATTGCTCACGACCTTGCAGTCGTCAAGAATGTGAGCGACCGCGTAGCGGTTATGTACCTCGGCAAGTTGTGCGAGGTCGGCAATCCCGATCTTCTGTATTCGACTCCGGCGCACCCGTACACAAAGACGCTGCTCGATTCGATTCCGCCGCCCGATCCCGATGCCCCAAAGGGTGACTTTGCCGGCCTTTCTGGTGAGATTCCTTCGCCGGTCTCGCCGCCGAGTGGCTGTCGCTTCCGCACGCGTTGCCCGAATGCCCAGGAGCTTTGTGCGCAGGTTGAACCCGTGATGACGGCTGTAGGCGACGATCACTTCGTGGCCTGCCATTTCCCCCTTGAGGGAACTGCTGTCTCTTTGTAATGAGTCGCCCTAGACGGTGAATTCAGGATCGTCAGCGGCAGCCCAGCAATACCAGGCAGCCACACTTCGATAGGGACGAAAGCGGTCACCAAGCGGTTCAAGTTCCTTCGCTGACGGCATGACACCACCGTTGAAGGCTTTCCCGTAGCCATTGCGAACCCCGTAATCGCCAGTGGGCCACACATCGAGCCGACGCAGCGTGAACATCAGAAACATTTGAGCGGTCCACGGACCTATTCCCCGGACGGACGTCAGGTGAGCCACCACCTCGTCGTCATGGAGACGGCCAATGCGATCAAGCTGGACTCGTCCGTCGGCGACATGCTCGGCCAGGTCCACCAGCGAGGCAGTCTTGGCTCCGGAGAGTCCTGCCTCACGCCAGGACGTCTGAGGGACACGAAGCACGGCCTCGGCGGTGAACGGGCCTTCAACATGGCTCCGCACACGGCCCCAAATCGTCTCAGCAGCTCGACCGTTCAATTGCTGGGACGCAATGGCGTTTGCGAGTGTCTCGAAGCGTCGACTCGCAGGAGGGGCAGCCGAGACCCGCATCGGACCATGACGAGCGACGAGCCCTGCCAGGACTGCGTCGCGAGCGGCAAGTTCTTCCGATGCGGAACGATGGGACTGGGCCATCCCGTCAGCCTACGAGCGACCCAACTTGTGCCACGATGAGGCCATGGCATCAGCTCCTGAATTCACGATCGATACATCCACCATCTACCGAGTCACGATTGCAACGCCAAAAGGCGACATCGTCATGGACCTCGACCCCCGCATCGCCCCAAACACGGTGAACAACTTTGTCACCTTGGCGCGCGGTGGTTTCTATGACGGACTCACGTTCCATCGCGTGGTTCCTGGCTTCGTCATCCAAGGCGGTTGCCCCTCAGGTACCGGAACCGGCGGACCGGGTTACAAATTCGCCGACGAACCGGTGCAAGGCAACTACCGCGACGGCGCGGTCGCCATGGCCAATTCAGGACCCGACACCAACGGTTCGCAGTTCTTCATTTGTCTGGGCGACCAGCCCGGATTGCCGAAGCAGTACAACCTGTTCGGCACCACTGTTGCTGGCCTCGACGTCGTGAAGAACATTGTTGTCGGCGATGTCATGACAACTGTGACCATCGAAGAACGACCAATCGAGGGCTAACTCCCCTCACCCAGCCCGCTAGTCCTTCGTGGCAACGGCGTTCGGGACGACATTCATCTTCGGCTCGTACGCCTCGGCCTCGACCTCACGAGCAGCCGTGCCCAAGGTGGCGCGCATTGTTTCACGACAGGTATCGCAAGGGCCGTAGAAACGCGAACTTGTGGGCAGTTCACACCGTGGACAGGTGAAATCAAGAGGAGCGGTGTCGAACAGATCGGTTCCCATTCGCTGAGTCTCGCGCACTCATCGGAGATCGCATGCGATCGTTACGGAACGTACGCGCCTGTCCAGGCGAGTGCGCTCAACGCGACGACACCTCCGGCCAAAACAGTAATGACGACCCGTTCTGCCTTTGGGTTCCGAGTGGCGACAGCGAGCGAAAGCGCGAGTGGAAACGCGTTAATTCCGTACCGCTCAAGCGAATTGAGATTCTCAGCACCCAACGCCGCAGCAAGGACGATTGCGGCGAAGATTCCATACGAAACTGGCCACCACCGAAACGTAAGGACAAGCAATACCACGAAGGCAATGGCGAATGGGATGTGAAGACCATCGCCGAGACGCTCGGAACCAAACATCTGTGAGAGTCCGTCCCAAATTCGAGTCACTGGGTTCGCAGATGTGCCCCGCAGGTGGTTCTGCACAGTGAACGGAAGCCACGCATCGCCAAAGGCTTTGTTGACCCAGAGCATGTAGACGCCGGTTGCAGCGAATGGAGACAGCACTGCGGCCACGCCAACCGCTCGCTCGTTACTTTTTGATTGCCGCCACACACGAGCAAGTTCGATGGCTGCCGGAGCTGCAAATGCGATTCCAAGTGGTCGAGAAAAACCGAGGATGAGTCCGGCAGCAATCGCCCATCCCCAACGTCGCGTGCGTAATGCCCAAAAGCCGAAGACTGCTGCAAGTAGCCACAGGGCTTCTGCGTATCCCCACGCTAGAACGAAGGCGCCTGGAAACAGACAAACGATCCATACTGCGCGATTTGCAAGTTCCTTGGACCCTCGCTCGAAGATCACCAAACGCCGGATCGCGATCGCCAACAGAAGCGAAGCAACATTGGCGATCAGGATGAGAGCGACGTCGGTTCGACCCAGCGTGACGACTGAAAAAGCGCGCCCGAGAAGCGGAAAAAGCGGGAAGAATCTCAAACCGTCAGGAGAGACGGAGTTATAACCGTGTGCCGCGATATCGCGGTACCAGGTGCCGTCCCAAGCAATGAGTCCCTCGGTGAGAACATTGGGACGGTCGTTTGGAACCAAGTGTTCAGATGCTGCGTATGCGGTTACGAAACCCGCTGCAATCAGAATGCGAGTCGTCATCCACGGAACAATGACCTCGCGAAGATCGTTAATCGCGAGCTTTGAGCGTGTGGAAATCGTCGAACTCATAATGGTGCGGCAAATCGGGTGAGTGTCGCGTGTTCGAAATATCGATCACCGTCGTCGCCGAGTAACTGTTGAGGGGGACGCGCTGCGGCAAGAGCACTTGCGAGACCAGCACACTTCCCTTCAAAAGTTTTGTACGAATCGCTCCAAACCAAAAAGATCGTCTGGGTTGGTCCGGCCTGAGCCAACACTCGTGCCGCAAAGGCGGTCGGATCCGAGGCATCGTTTCGTTCGCCGTAGTCAACCCAATCGACGAACTTGGGGTCGCCATATGTCGGATACGAGAGAAGGGTGAGGCCCGATGGCATAACCCTCGTACCTGCCGGCCCAAGTTGATCGGGACAGAAAACGACGATGTCGCCTGCGAGTGAGGAAGTCGCCACTGCGTCGGCGATCGCCTTGAGTTCTGTTCGCTGGAAGATCACGTTCCAGAAAGCGCCAATTGAGAGGAATCCGCAAAAAATCGCAACGACACCAAACCTGACCCAGCGCGAGGCAAAACAAACGCAACCTGCAGCGGCGAGGAGAGCAAGCATCGGGAAGATCACGGCTGAGTAGCGACTCGCAAACGCGCTCGACGACGCGAACGACACAACGCACCCAATTGCGAACGTCAATGCCCCAATCCATGCGGCCCCGCGTAATGCAGGCCTAGTCCGAAGATCGAGTGCTGTTGTCCGCCGATCAATTGCGATACCAAGCAGTCCGAGGACCATTGCCATTGCAAACATCGCACCCACGAGTGTCTGCTCGCCGTAGTTGCCACCACCGTTATCGGCGAGAACGAGCGACAAGGCGGAGGTTGGACGAGAAGCTTTGGCCCAAGGTGTCCCCGTGTGCGCCGCTTGGTAAAGCATGGTCGGTAGCCACGGGACAAACACCACACCCGCGACGACAAGGGAGATTGCAATGCCCCTCCAGGACCGTCGCTCTGATTGATCGGGAGATCGCACCAGTTTCCAGAGCGACGTGATCCCTAAGGCTGCGAGAAGCCAAAGGCTCCAGTAGTGCGAGTAGAGCAGCGCAGCGCCAACGAAGGCAATCCCCACGAATCGGCCAATCGTTGCTTTGCCAAGAGAGACGACGTCGTCGACCAGTAGCCAACCGATCACGACGAGGAGGATGACGAGCGAGTACATCCTGGTCTCGTTCGAATACCTCACCGCGAAAGGTGAGACCGACACCACAGCGACAGCCACCCATGCGAGGACTGGCCCTCCTTTACGGCGTCCCAGAATCCAGATCAACGGCAGGGTGAGGAGCCCGAAGAGACCGGCGAGACCACGGACGGCAACATCGCCCGTTCCGAAGACGTTCATCCAACCATGGAGCACGACGTAGTAGAGCGGTGGGTGACCATCGTGCTTGAGGGCATCGGTGAGCTGGCCGAGTGGTAGTTCGGCGATATTGACCGAGAGTGCCTCGTCGAGCCACAGCGAGGACCGAGTTACGAATCTGGTGAAAATGCCGATGACGATTGCAACTACGGCCACAGCAACGATTTCTGGTCGAACGCCCTCCGATGAAGGGGAATCTGACGGGCCCGCTTCGATGTCGTGCATGAGAGCGCAGAGTACTGCCGCAAACCTCCCAATTCGGTCACCTAGGTCGACAACTTCCAAGGCTGCCTTCACTACACTCGATACGTTCCTTATTGCGAAAGTGACCTGATGACGACAGCAACTGACTCGAGCACCGAATCACACCCATCGGTGGTCATCATCGGCGCCGGACCAGCCGGCCTTACTGCCGCCTTCGAACTCTCAAAGGCCGGCCGGACAAGCACAATTCTCGAAGCAACCGACACCGTCGGTGGAATCTCCCGCACTGTCGAGGTCGATGGATGGCGCTTCGACCTAGGCGGCCACCGTTTCTTTACAAAGGTCCAGCCGGTTGAAGACCTCTGGCACGAGATCCTCCCCGACGAAGATTTCCTCATGCGTCCCCGCATGAGCCGCATTTTCTATGACGGGAAATATTTCGACTACCCCCTGAAAGCTTCGAATGCTTTGAAGAATCTCGGCATCGTCGAGGCCGTCCGTTGTGTCGCGTCGTACTTCTGGGCACGAGCCAAGGTGAGCATCGCAAAGCTGTTTGGACGCCATAAGCCTGAAGAAAGCCTCCAAGACTGGATCACCAACCGATTCGGCAAGCGCCTTTTTGATCACTTCTTCAAGACCTATAACGAAAAGGTCTGGGGCGTTCCGGCCAGCAAACTTCAGGCCGACTGGGCTGCTCAGCGAATCAAGAACATGTCGCTATGGAACGCAGGCATCAACGCGATCCTCGATGCTGTCCCCAATTGGGTCCCATTTGTCCATGCGGGTAAGTCCACTGACATCACCTCATTGATCGAAGAGTTCCAGTACCCCAAATACGGCCCCGGGATGATGTGGGAAACCGCTCGGGACAAAGTTGTGGCATCCGGTTCAACGGTGCACATGGAACAAAAAGTCACTCGCATCAAGCACCACGAGGGCCGCGCAACATCTGTCACCACCGCAGGCCCCGGCGGCGAACAAACCTTCGCCTGTGACGAGGTCATTTCTTCTATGCCGATGTCATCGCTACTGAAGGCGATGGATCCACCTCCTCCGGCCGACGTGCTCGCAGCAGCCAACGACCTGCGCTATCGCGACTTCCTTACAGTCGCTCTCGTCGTTCCCGAAAGCGCGGGGTTCCCCGACAACTGGATCTACATCCACTCGCCCGCTGTAATCGTCGGACGTATTCAGAACTTCAGTTCATGGTCGCCGTACATGGTGAAGGAAGGCCGGACCTGTCTCGGTCTCGAGTACTTCGTCTTCGAAGGCGACACGCTCTGGAACTCCTCTGATGACGAACTCGTCGCGCTCGCCACCCGAGAACTCGAAGCCATTGGCCTCATTGAACCTGGCCGCGTCGAAGCGGGTTACGTCGTTCGTGTTCCGAAGGCATACCCCTTCTACGACGAGCGTTATAAGGCGAACGTCCAGCGTCTGCGCGAATGGCTCGACGACTGTGCCACCAATGTTCATCCTGTTGGTCGTAACGGCATGCATCGTTATAACAATCAGGATCACTCGATGTACACGGCCATGTTGACCGTCGAGAACATCGTGGATGGTTCGAGTTACGACGTCTGGGAAGTCAATGTTGAAGAGGAGTACCACGAAGAAAAGGCTCCCGCTGGCGGCTCAGGTACCGGACGAGATGCTCCCGTCATCGAACGCGACGCCTACGACGCCGAACACCCAGTTCATCAGCCTCCGTCCTGACGCAACATGACGACTCAGGCCTCGATTGGCGACATCACTGCACTCGCACACGAGGCCGGTATCGAACGTGTCCACGTTCTTGCTTGGCGTGACCTCGTTGACATCGAAGCCGGTGGCTCTGAACTCCACGCCGCTCGGGTGCTGTCCCTCTGGGCCGAGGCCGGACTCGACGTCACCATGCGGACCTCATACGCCCAAGGCCATCCCTACGAGGGAACGCGCGACGGCTATCGAATCGTTCGCAAACATGGCCGCTTTATGGTCTTTCCGACCACGGTGATAAGCGAGTTGCTCGGAAGCCTCGGCCCACGTGATGGGATCATCGAAATCTGGAACGGCGTGCCGTTCCTCACTCCCGTTTGGGCTCGAGGGCCGCGCAGCACCTGGATTCACCATGTCCATCGCGACATGTGGGAAATGGTGCTTGAACCCGGTCTCGCCAAGGCGGGAAAGTTCTTTGAGCACCGCCTCGCTCCACCGCTTTACCGTCGTACCCCGATTGTGACGTTGTCAGAATCGAGTCGAACCGAAATCATCGACTACCTCGGTCTCCCCGCCTCCCGCGTGCGTGTGGTTCCGCCAGGAATCGACGAAAAGTTTCACCCAAGTGGCGAGAAGTCGACAACGCCGCTTGTGGTTGCCGTCGGACGGCTTATGCCGTCGAAGCGATTCGATGAT
>WLOT01000079.1 GCA_009699125.1 Actinomycetota bacterium | reverse complement strand
GGGCGGGGTGCCAGTGTGGCACCCCGCTCGTGTCTGGTCGGGCTGGCGGGATTCGAACCCACGACCTTCGGTCCCCCAGACCGACGCGCTAACCAAGCTGCGCCACAGCCCGTGGAGGGGACACCTTAGCGAGACGGGGTGATCTGACCGAATCGGCCGGCCGTGGCGAGGTAGCGATCGGGGGCGAATCGTCGGGCTCTCCACCAGTACTCAGTGGTTGTGCCAGGCCAGATTGTGTCGACCCTGCCGTCGTCTCTGACGTACCAACTGGAACATCCCGATGCCCACACCGTGGTGGCGACCCTCCGCTGCAATTCCGCATACGAGGCTGCTTCAACTTCTGGACGTAGCTCAAGAGTCGCCACTGACTCACTTCGCATGTATTTGAGAGCACGACCAATCTGTTGCAGCTGAACCTGGATCATGAAAACGATGGAGTTGTGTCCAAGTCCTGTACCGGGACCAGCGAGGAACCACAGATTTGGGAATCCAGAGACGGTGAGTCCGAAATCGGTTGATGCTCCGTCTTTCCAATGGTCAGCCAAACCCATTCCGCCTCGACCAACCACGGTAAGAGGCGAAGGGAAATCGGTGACGGCGAAACCTGTTGCCAGAATCAGCACGTCGAGAGAATGGTGTTCGCCATCGGTAGTGGTGACACCAGTGGCATCGACGCTGGCAATTGAAGATGTGATGATCTCCACGTTCGGCTTTGCCAATGCGGCGTACCAATCATTCGAGATCAGCAGACGTTTGCAACCTGGCTTGAAGCTTGGAAGCAAAGCAGCGGCCTCGTCGGGATCGGGGAAGGACGCGTCAATAAGAGTCTTGGTCTCTTCCATGATGCGCGCCGTCATCCCTTTTGCAATCTTTCCGTTGCCGAGAAAGGCCAACGAAAGAAACTCTTGGCGCACATAAATTCGCCACCGATGAAGTCGCTGAAGAAATGGCAGAGCTCGGTACAGATGTCGACGCCAAGATGGCGCAGGCCGGTCATCACGAGGCAGAACCCACGGTGGAGTTCGTTGGAAGACATCGAGGTGTCCGCAGTTGTCTGCGATGGCAGGAACAAGTTGAATCGCTGAAGCCCCCGTACCGACAACGCCAATTCGTTTGCCGTCCATCGGAACGTCATGACGCCAATTGGCAGAGTGGAAAACATCGCCGGCGAAATCAGAGAGTCCAGGAAAATCAGGCGTTGCTGGTTGACTCAATGGTCCTGTTGCGGAAATGACGGCAGACGCAAGCACGGTGTCGCCTGCACGAGAAGTGATGGACCAACAAGCCCGATCGTCAAGCCATCGAACCTCGGCGACATCGAAGCCGAATCGAATGTGCGAATGGAGGTTGTAGTGGTCGGTGACGCGCTTGAGGTACTCCTCGATCTCGGGCTGCGCTGGATAGCTGCGACTCCACTCAGGATTCTGTGCAAATGAGAACGAATAGAGGTGGCTTGGAATATCGCAGGCGCAACCTGGATAGGTGTTGTCGCGCCACGTTCCTCCAACAGCTTTCGCTCGTTCAAGAACTACAAACGAGTCGATTCCCTGCTCAAGGGACATCACTCCGGCGCCGAGTCCACCGAAACCGCTTCCAATGATTGCAACTTCAACCACGTCATTTTTCGTCGTCAACGCATTTCCTTCATTGCAGCAACCAGATCACGCCCTGCACAGCCCTCCAGCCGAGGTACAGGCCGGCAGCTACGACGAGGATCCAAAAATGCCAGGGAACCTTTTGAATTTTCGGAGGCTCCCCGATCATCCGACCGCACGATGGACACGTCCCATCTGGCGGCATCGAATTCGGGTTCCAAAACTTGGAACATTCCTCGCACCACGGCATTGGGTCAGTCCCGCTTCCGGACTCGCATCTTGATCGGAGTCGCACCCATGTCAAACGCTTCACGGAGTGAACGTTCGAGGTAGCGAAGATACGACGGAGGAATCTCCTTGTTCGCAAACAACGTAAACGTGGGCGGGTCCGTTGCGCCTTGTGTTGCGTAGAGCACACGCGCACCGTGTGGCCCCGGTTGGGCGGCCTGTGCCGCGCGGAGAACTTGGTTGACCTTTCGAGTCGGCACTCGACGGTGATAATCCTCAATCGTTCCGGAAAGAGCTGGGAGCAGGCGATGCACTCCCTTTCCTGACAATGCACTGATCTTCAACACTGGTGACTCACCGATGAAATGCAACCGTTGACTGATCTGGTAACCGACTTCGTCGCGGCCGTCAGCGTCAAGTAGTTCCCATTTATTCAGCAGCACGACTACTGGACAACCCGCGGCGTCGATTCGTTCGGCCAGACGCTGGTCCTGGGCGGTAACACCCACGGTCGCGTCGATAACGAGCATCGCAACGTCGGAACGGTCGATTGCTTGAAGGGCTCGTACCAGTGAGTAGTACTCGGTGGCTTCGTCGACTTTGCTGCGACGACGCATACCAGCGGTGTCGACGAAACGAATCGGTCCGTCTTCAGTCTCGACGATTGTGTCGACTGCATCGCGGGTCGTGCCGGGCATGTCGTGCACGACTGATCGCTCATCGCCGATGAGCCGATTGAAGAGTGTCGACTTGCCAACGTTCGGTCGACCCACAATCGAGACCGAGAAAATCTTGTCCTCTTCTGTTTCGTTCTCGTCGGCAACGACATCGGGTTCAGGGGGAAACTCGAGCATGAGAGATTCGAGGAGATCCCCGGTACCGCGACCGTGGAGGGCGCTTACCGGGAACGGATCGCCGACGCCCAAACCGAGCAGATCCCAAATTGCGGATTCACGGTTTGTGTCATCGACCTTGTTCGCAACGAGAAGCACTGGGCGACCATTGCGGCGGAGGATCTGAGCGACGCGATTGTCTTCCTCGGTGATGCCAACGGTGACATCGACAACAAAAAGGACGACGTCAGCTTCCATGATCGCCTTCTCGCTCTGCTTCGACACTTTTTCGTCGAGAGCATCGCCGCCCGGCATCCAGCCACCGGTGTCGACAAGTCGAAACTCTCGTGCCTGCCATTCGGCAATTACTTCTTTTCGGTCACGGGTGACGCCGGGCTTCTCTTCAACAATTGCTTCTCGACGACCAACGATTCGGTTGAAAAGCGTCGACTTCCCAACATTGGGTCGACCCACGACCGCAACGAGGGGAAGGTCAGTTGGTTGGGTACTCATTTCGGCTCCAGTGCCCGACGGAGAGCAATGCCGTCTGTCGGGAGGATCTCGACCTGTCTTGGCAGATCGTCAGGAGTGAGGCCGTCGAGAAAAAGTCCCTGCGACAGACACACATCGGGCAAGAGATAGCGGTGACCTTCGGGCTCTGTTGAGAGCACACGAATGAGGTCGGCCCCGGTGAGAAGGCCTGCCACACCAGTGTTGCCGCCGAAGAAAAGATTCTCCACACTGAGGACACGTATGTCATCGCGGCCGAGCGTCTCGATCAGAGGGGCGAGGATCTGAGCCCCGTAGGCACCAGTCAGGACGGCGACCGGCGCATTGGGGCGAGGGCGGATCGTGATCTCTCCCCCGCCTCGGGGTGCGCGGTAGCCCTCAGGCGGAGCGCCATCGACCCAAGCGAAGAACCCGGTCGCAACTCCGGTGGGCGTCGCTGTCTCGCCAAGGAATTCGCGTTCGAAGGTGCGCGCCATTCCGATTCCGTCCTCATGCATCGGGAACTCTTCGTAGACGCTGTGATCTGGAAATGGACGATTTGCGAGGAGGTAATACTCATCAGCGGCGTGAACGATGCGCCGTCCGAGTGCTGCGAGGTAGATGTCCTGCCAGTCATGAACCGCGTCGATGACGTCACTCGCTTCCGCTTGCGTGTGAGGACGCATTGTTGACTCTGTATTGAAATTACTGATGCCAAGAGGGACGACGCTCAAGGTTGCAAGTTCTGAGTACGAATCAAGGACGGTCGCAAGAGTCTCGTCGAGAGCTCTCCCATCATTGCGGCCCGGGCACACAACGACCTGCCCGTGCACCTCGATTCCATGATCAAGAAGAGCGCGAAGCCAGCGGAGACTTGATGCGCCTCGTCGATTCCGAAGCATTGAAGAGCGCAGCTCTGGATCCGTAGCGTGGATCGAGACATGGAGTGGCGAAATTCGCTCAGTAATCACTCGTTCAAGGTCGAGTTCCGTGAATCGAGTCAGCGTCGTGAAGTTCCCGTAAAGGAACGAAAGTCGATAATCGTCATCTTTGAGATACAGCGACTCGCGCAGATTCGGCGGCAATTGATAGATAAAACAGAACTCGCAGTGGTTATCGCAGGTCCTGACCTGGTCGAATAACGCAGAGTGGATCTCGGCCCCAAGCGACTCGCCGTGCAATTTCTCGACATCGAGCGAAATCTGGAGACCGCCACGATCGATATCGAGACTGAGTTCGCCCTCGTCGGCAAGGAGGCGATAGGCGATGATGTCCCGAGGGACTTCGCCATTGAGCCGAAGAATCTGGTCTCCGGGCATCAGCCCGGCTCGCTCGGCCGGCGACGCGGGCGCGACGCTGACAACTCGCGGTGAGGACATAGCCAGTAAGGCTAGTGCCGGTAGCCTCTCATTCCATGAACGAGCAGTCCTCCCAAAGTTCAGTCGAGTCGGAAACGCCCGTTGTCCAGAAGGTTCTGTTGGCTGCCCCTCGGGGATTCTGCGCAGGCGTGGAAATGGCCATTAAGGCCTTGGCCTGGATGGTGCGCTCCTTCGAAGCACCCGTGTACTGCTACCACGAGATCGTGCACAACCAACGCGTGGTCGAGCGCTTCCGCGATCTGGGCGTTGTCTTTGTCGACGACATTGCCGACGTTCCCGCTGGTAGTCCGATCATGCTTTCGGCTCACGGGAGCGCACCCGAGGTTGTGGCCGCCGCTCAATCCAATGGTGGTTACGTCGTCGATGCTGTGTGCCCTCTCGTCACGAAGGTCCACCACGAGGTGAAAGTGCGTGCTGGCAAGGGTTATCAAATCGTCTACATCGGCCACGAAGGACACGAAGAAGCAGTCGGAACAATGGCGGTTGCGCCAGACAACATCCATCGTGTCGAGTCCGTTGAAGAAGTTGCTGAACTTCCATTGTTCACTGAACCAGTTGCCCTCCTTGCTCAAACGACATTGAGCCATCGCGATTGGGCAGATGTTCTCGATGCAACCCGCGAGCGATTCCCCGACATGTGGGTTCCAGGCCGATCTGATCTTTGCTTTGCGACAACAAACCGCCAATCAGCGCTTCTCGAGATTGCACCTCGATGCGACGCGGTCGTAGTCATTGGTTCAGCAAACTCATCGAATACACGAGCACTTGAAAGTCTCGCCCGCCAAGCTGGCTGCGCTCGGGTCTACAGGGTCAACGGTGCTGAGGAACTCCCTGATGATCTCCACGGAATAGTTGGAGTCACTGCTGGTGCGTCAGCGCCTGAAGAGCTCGTTGAGTCGGTTATCGCTCGTATTGCTCCGGCTGATGGGGTCGACATCGTGCAGGTCACTGAGGAAGACGAGTACTTCCCTCCCCCGCGCAATCTTCGAGACTTGATTTCAACAATCGACGCCGCAGCCACGCTTGCCTTTGGCGGTCCAGTCGATGCTCGTCCCCAAACGCAAGATCGTTCGCTGCATGCGAGCGACGTTCTTGCTTCACTCGCCTGAATTGAGGCAGTTCGTGCTTCCACTTTCACTCGAGTCAATTCGACTCTTTCTCCACGTCACTGCTGCTGCGGTCTGGGTTGGTGGACAACTCACGCTCCTAGGCCTGCTTCCAGTGCTTCGTGGATTGGGTCCGGACGCCCCGAAAGCAGCAGCCCGGAAGTTCAACGTCATCGCATGGTCGGCGTTCGCCGTGCTCTTCGTGACAGGCATTTGGAGTCTTCTCGCGGAATCTCCGGGCTCGAAGGGAACGGCATGGAACGCCACTTTGGGGCTCAAGTTACTGATGGTCGCCGCTACGGGGATCGCCGCAGCGTTCCATGCGGGTGGCCGTTCCAAGGCCACCCTCGCCATAGGTGGCGCAGTATCGCTCTTCGCCGGTCTCGCTGCGGTGCTGCTCGGAGTCATGCTGACAACCGCATTTGCCTAAGAAGTCGACACTTCGGGGCGAGATGCGGGCAGAATTGTGGCCATGGCTACCTCATTCACCCGCATGGACGAATCCACCCAAGAGCAGTGGCTTCATATCGGAGCCCAACACGCGGTGAACCAAGGACGCGTTGCCGACCGAATGTTGATGCTGCTCGAGTCACTCGCGGAAATCACCGATGGGTTTAACGCTGATCAGTTAACTCACTGCCTGCAAACCGCGACCCTCGCTGAACGGGCCGGTGCGGATGAGGAAGTTGTCTTCGCATCGCTCATGCACGATGTCGGTAAAGCAATCACCGTCGCGAATCACGGTGCGATCTCTGCCGAGATGATCAAGCCCTATGTGCGCGATGACGTTTACCAGATGATCCGCGTACATCAGGACTTCCAAGGCAAGCACTACTACCAGCACTTTGGCGCTGACCCGAATGCTCGTGAACAGCACCGAGACGAACTCACTCCTGAGCAGTTTGAACTTGCAGCGCGGTTCGCCGACGAATGGGACCAAATCGCATTCGATACCGATTACGACACGCTGCCGCTCTCACATTTCGAGCCGCTCGTCCGTAAACTCACGGGCTCGATGTCTCGCTGAGCCCAACGCTTTACCGCTGGTTCGGTGATCCGGCCCGCAGTTGCGCCTCGTCGAAAAGGTCCTGTATTCGCTCGCTCAGCGTCGCTGTCATCTCGCGTACACCGTTACGAGAGACGCGTCCGCTTTCCTTCTTGGGTGGAGGAGCAATGGGCTCGCCGATCACAACAACCATTTTCACTGGGCGGATGAATTTCTTACCCTTCGGCATCGCTCGTTCGGTTCCGCCCAGGCCGACGGGAATAATCGACACCCCGGTACGGCATGCCACGTAAGCAGGGCCATCGAACATCTCGCTGACGACTGGTCCGGACTGCCGAGTGCCTTCAGGGAACATCACCAATGGCTCTCCCCGCTCAACAACCGATAGCGCAGCCTTCAACGCGTCTCGATCAGCTGCACCGCGTTGCACCGGGAAGCCGCCCATCGCAGTGAGGAACCAACCAAGCTGCTTGTTCGTCCACATCTTCTCTGCGCCCATGTATCGAAGCAGACGCCAAATCGAAGCACCGATAACCGGCGTATCGAGATACGAGCGATGAATCGGCGAAATAATGAAGGGACCGCGCTTGGGAATGTTCTCGCGACCATGGACTTCAAGGCGAAAATAGAGACGAATCACAACCTCAAGTAGAAGTCGAACCGAGTGGTGCATCATCTTCTGAGCGAGAGTGAGTACTTCCCCGTTGTCGTGTCCTTCGGGGATGAAGATCTCGCGACGACTCACGACAGGCATCCCATGATTGCGTCAACAATCTGATCAACCGATAAATCGCTCGTGTCGATCACCACCGCATCATCGGCAGTACGAAGCGGATCATGAGTTCGGTTCTGGTCGAGGGCGTCGCGCCGAGCGAGATCGGTTGCCACTGTTTCGTACGAGAGATCAGCAACTTCCTTGGAGCGACGAGCAGCGCGAACTTCGGGGCTGGCGTCGAGATAGACCTTGAGACGCGCATCAGGGAAAACCACGGTGCCGATGTCGCGACCTTCCATCACTCCCCCGCCACGTTTCGCTACCCATTGACGTTGTCGCGCCCGCATCTCGGTGCGGACGGCAGGATTCGCAGCAACGATGCTGACGGCCCGAGTTACCTCAGGCCCTCGAATCTCGATGGTTGCGTCAACGCCGTCGACGGTGACCTGACCGCCGGGATCGACCTCGAGTTCGATATTGCGAGCGAGATTCCCGACAACTTCAGCATCCTCAGGATCAACGCCGCCGCGCAAGGCAGCAAAGGCAACCGAGCGATACATCGCTCCGGTGTCGAGATACTCCAGACCAAGACGAATCGCGACTGCCTTCGCAACGGTCGACTTGCCGGATCCTGCAGGACCGTCAATCGCAATCACCATCGGTTGTTCAGTCACTTTGAGCCCCCAGGGCGGAGTCGTTCCATCTCGTCGAAGTATGTCGGAAAGGTTTTCTGGACGCAGTTCGGGTCAGCGATTGAAATACCTGACCTCGCGTATCCGATGAGCGCCATACTCATTGCCATTCGATGGTCGTCGTAGGTTTCCACGGTTCCTGGAGAAGTCGGTCCCGGAGTAACGGTGAAACCGTCAGCATCTTCGGCGGCATCGACTCCGATGCGCCTGAGTTCAGCGACGACCGCAGAAACTCGATCGGTTTCCTTCTTACGAATGAAGCCAATGCCGGTAATTGTTGTCGGACCGTCAGCGAACACGGCGACCGCAGCAGCGGTCTGCGCTGTATCGGAGATCTGACTGAAATCGGCAGTGACACCGTGAAGCGGAGCTCCAGTGACGGAGATAGATGAGTCACTGACGACAACCACTGCTCCCATCTCAGCGAGAACATCGACAAAGCGCACATCGCCTTGCAACGATTCGGAGCCAAGTCCCTCGACCCGCACGGTTCCGCC
>WLOT01000078.1 GCA_009699125.1 Actinomycetota bacterium | reverse complement strand
GTATTGGAACAAACCTTGCTTGTCGAAGTGGTGTCATCCCCGACAGCACGAACATGGGTGAACTTTCTCGTCTCGCCGATCGCCTTGAGTCAGACCATTCGGTGAGCGTTGATGTTGTCTCGGGTGGAAACTCTGCAAATCTCGATTGGCTCACAAGTGGAAGCCCGATTGGGCGTGTGAATGACCTACGACTTGGTGAGTCGATACTTTTGGGTCGAGAACCTTTGCACCGTCGGCAGTTAGATGGTTTACACACCGATTCCTTTGTGTTGATTGGTGAAGTCATTGAGTCTCGTCGCAAGCCAACGGAACCATGGGGTCAGTCCGCGCAGTCGGCATTCCCACGTTCGACGTCCCCGACTGACGGTTGCGGGGCGTGGCAAACGATCGTCGCAATTGGACGGCAAGACACCGACCCGGATGGCCTTGTGATGCCAGATGGGGTCACCTATCGCGGCGCAAGCAGCGACCATCTCGTGCTCGGCACCGAGGACCGTTTCCGCCCCGGGGCCGAACTGCGATTCATTCCTGACTACAGCGCACTCGTGCGGTCAATGACGTGTCCCAATGTTCGACAGGTTCGCTGCACCTAACGACGGCAACTGGTGGCGGCCTGATGAACGCTGAGTCTCTAGAGTTCGATGTCAATGGAACGCGTGAGGTTCTCGGACAATGACTGACTGGAATGCGATCGCGAAGCGCAATTCCCGGTCAGTACAGACGACGATCGGTTGGATCTTCTGGGATCCAGGAGCAGTGCGCCGCTTCGAGGCCCTCGGTCTCCCGGGGCCGATCGGCTACATCGCCTCTCGATGCGCACCGCTTGCACCTGCTGGCTCCGATGCAGTGATTGCTGCATTTGGTTCGATTCGACCGGATGCAATTTCATTCACGTTTGATTTGGTGGCAGCAACTACCAATTTCGATGCTGTTTGGCAGGCGCGAAACGAGGCGGTCGTTGAGGGGCTCCATGAGTTTGCGCCAGCGATCGTCCCCGCTCTTGAGGAACTCGGGCCAACGCTTTGGCCGGTTGTCGAACAACTCCCTACAGCGGGACGCGTGTTCTTTGCTTCTCATTTACGTATGAACCGACCGACTGATCCGTTGCTGTTGGGATGGCACGCGGTGAATTGCGTGCGCGAGTGGCGCGGCGACACGCACTGGGCTGTCGTTGCCGCTTCGGGCCTTACCGGCATCGAAGCATCGATTCTCCATAACGCCTGGCTGGGTTATGACGATGGTTGGCTACCGACGTCTCGCGGAAGCACCCCAGATGAAATCCAGGTTGGTTGGGAACGACTCTCCGCACGGGGTCTTGTTCGCGGTGCGGTGGTCACCGAAGAAGCATTGCAACTCCGACAACAGATAGAAGATGAGACGGATCGATTAACAACGCTTCCGTGGGAACTTCTGGGCGAGGCGGCATCAATGCAGTTCGCCGAGCGCTTCGAGCCGCCATGTGAAGTCTTACTCAAGCGCGTCGACGAAACCGCTGGTTCTAACTATCAACCGGCATCACGAATTCGTCATTCGTGAGAGGAAGAGCGCCGACGCACTTTCTTGATGGTCCAGATGGCGAGAAAGAGCACCAGCGCCAAGAGAATCACGAAAACAAAGATGACGAGTGCGACTGCCCAAACGATCAATTCTTTGGTTTGGGTGGGGGTGAGATTCCGTTGAATGCCTGTGGTTGAGGAGATGCGAAGATTCGTTAACTTCGCTGCGCCTTGCGCGGCGTACGTTCCGTTAGGTTCGCCTTCGGCGACGAGCGACAGGGTGTGTGTTCCCGACTCAAGGTCGTAGAGGATGAGGAAACTTCCGTCGGTTCCTGTTCCGTCGGCAGGAGGCGCAAAGGTTGATCGTTCCCGACCATCAATGAAGAGATGGAACGAATCGGTGGATTCGCCGGCCACGGTGAGGTTGAAGGTCAACCACAGTGAGTCCTGATCGGTCGTGAACTCAACGTTTGAAACGGAGTCTCGAATGGTTGTGACAGAGGGGCCTGAGTCTGGGTCACCGATCGCGGTCGAGAGATAACTCACCGATGAGTTGGAGGTAGGTGACGGCGCGACTCCTTGAGCGACGAGATCAAGTTCCTGTGATGGGTCGGAAGAGGTTTGATTCCATGTCGTTGCTAGCGCTGTGTCGGAGGCGCCCATCATCGGGGACCACCAAAGCCCAACCCCTGAACTCTTGTTGGTAGCGGAGTCGGCGTACCAGCCGATGGGGTATTGGTGTTTGTCGACTCCGGGATCGGAGGACGGTGGTTTCAGGTGGACGTCAATAATCTGGCCGAGCCCCGGGTAGCCGGCGTAGGGCTCGCCGACGAGTGAAATGTAGTTGTCAACGAAGGTTTGATTCGGGCCTCGACCGATGTCGAGTCGTGTGAGTTTGTATCGAAGGTCATTTTTCGCGCCACCAATGCGAGCAAGGTTCACTTCGGGTGAATCGAACAATGTGAGTTGTCGCGGGGGAGTTGCCAACGCGAGCGCTGCGGTCGTTGCGACGTTGGCCCCGAAACTGTGTCCGATGAGATGGACCGCGCCGCCACTGGTCGTAAACCCGGCTGAAAGAGTTTGATCGATCGCTGTCGCCATTCGATGGCCGTTCACTTCGGTGGCTCGTTCGGGGGCGTATGCCGCGAGTGCGCTCATGTCGGTGGAGCTTTGGTCGACCCAGCTGTACATGAGGATTGTTGCGCTTGGATCGGCCGATTGAATTGAGCTGGCCAGGTTCGCGAACAGCGTGATTGTTGGTTGGTTCGTCTTGGGATCAACCATCGCGGGATTCCACATCGTGACGAGATCATCTGATTTGGCTTGCACTGCCTCGTAGGTCTGGAGCAGCCCGGCAGCCCAACCATGGGTCATCACGATGACGTTGCCGCCGGTAATCGAATCGGGTGCGACCGATGCGAACGTGGTGCCGTTCCATTTGCCCAAGCGTTGGGCGATCGGGAACGGACTGACGTTCGTTTGTGCCGCCTCGGGTACGCCCGCTGGAGCGGGGAAGGCAGAGAGTGGGTTCGGTACCGATGCATTGAGCACCGAACATCCGGTCACGAGGAGTGCACAGGTCAGGAGCGCAATCGCGAGGAGACGCGATGGTCCGCGTTGAGTCTGAGATTTTCGGAGCAACTCGTGGGATGTGTTCGTGGTGATCACAGTGCGTGGAGACTACCGGCGGCGTTTCGCGGGAATCCTCTATTGCTTGACCAGAACCGCAGCGGGGAATGTCTCTTCGGCGCACGAAAAAGATGTAGTCCTGACATAGTGTAGGATCTCTACTAATGAAGCCCTCGACCGCTCTCATTCGTGAACTGGCAGAACTCGCCCCCCTTTTCGACCGGCTCCGCGCCGACGGATTGCGGCGACGAAATCTCACCTTGCCGCGTCGTCGACTACTGATGTTCCTCCACGAATCCGGTCGCCTTCGTTCGAGCGAACTGGCCCAACGGCTTGCGGTCACACCCCGAGCAGTGACTGCGCTGGTCGACGGATTGGTCGACTCTGGTTACGTGGAGCGTCGACCCGATCCGTCTGATCGGCGGGCCACCTTTGTGGAACTTACCGACTCGGGAAACGAGATCTGCAGCGACATGCAGCAATCGTTCGACAGTTTCGCGGCGCAATTGTTTACGGGAATCAGCCCCGATGACATCGAAGATGCAGTGAAAACGATCGCGGTCATTCGCAAGAACTTTGAGCAGATGCTCGCTCCCTGAGCGCGCCTTAATAAGAACGAAAACGAAACGGAAGAACGAAGAAAATGTCGAGTCGTTGGACGCCCGAACGAATCCACCAGCGCCGCTGGTTCACTCTTATCGCTATCTGCATCGCAGTGACGATCACTTCAATCGATAACACGATCATGAATGTCGGTCTCCCCTCGATTGTGCGTGGGGTGGGTGCGTCACAAGCGCAGCTTCAGTGGCTGATCGACTCCTACACCATCGTGTTCGCATGTTTGCTCCTCACGATGGGAGCGATCGGCGACAAGTGGGGCCGCCATCACACAATGATGATCGGACTCGTGATCTTCGGCGGTTTCTCTGCGTTCGCGAGTCAGGCCGATAGCGCGAACTCGCTCATCATTTGTCGTGGACTGATGGGAATCGGTGGCGCACTGATTCTTCCGGCAACGTTGGCGATTCTCACGAATACGTTTGAAGGGAAAGAACGTTCAAAAGCAATTGGCGTGTGGGCGGCGGTCGCAGGAATTGGTGTTGCTGCGGGTCCGTTGCTTGGTGGATTTCTTCTTGATCATTTCTGGTGGGGATCAATCTTCCTGATCAATGTTCCAATCTGTGTGATTGCGGTTGTGATGGGTTGGTTCCTGGTTCCGCCGTCGAAGAGCGCTGATGAAGGTCACCGACTCGACCCGATGGGTGCGGTGCTTTCGATCATTGCGTTAGTGGGATTGCTCTACGGAATTATTGAAATTCCCGAAAAAGGCTGGTCAAGCCCGGAAGTTTTGCTGGCGGTCGGTGCTGGTTTGCTCTTCCTTGCTCTCTTCACGTGGTGGGAACTTCGCAGCGATCACCCCATGCTTGATCTCAACTTTTTCCGGAATCCACGCTTCAGCGCTGCAAGCATGACGATCACGATTAATTACTTCGTGATGTTTGGTTCGACCTTCCTGATCGTCCAGTACTTCCAATTCATTCTCGGATACTCGCCGCTAAAAGCTGGAGTGATGACCGCGCCAGTTGCTGTCGGATTGATGCTCACGAGTCCCCAGTGTCATAAGTTCGTCGCCCGATGGGGCACAACCAAGGTGGTGATACTCGGGCTCTTAATTTGCTCGGGCGTGATGGTCACTTACGGAATTGAATCGATTATCGCGTCAGATATTGGCGGAATTGTGGTGCGTACGGTCTTCGGTGTGGGACTTGCTCTCACAGCGACACCTGCGACCGAATCGATTATGGGCGCGTTGCCGCGAGATCGAGCTGGTGTTGGTTCCGCGGTTAACGACACAACTCGTCAGATTGGTGGCGCATTGGGCGTGGCGGTAATCGGAAGTCTTTTTGCGTGGCGGTATCACGCGTCGCTTTCCGATCTTTCAGGCCTTCCAGCTGATGCTTCTTCAGCTGCGCAGAACTCAATCGGTAAGGCGATTCAAGTGGCGAACACGTTGCCCTCCGATCAAGCGGCGTCACTGCTCGAAAACGCGAAGCACGCCTATGTCTCGGGAATGCGAGTCGGTGTCTGGACTTGCGCGCTGATCCTCGTCGGTGCAGCGATTCTCGCAGCCAAGTTCCTTCCGTCCACCCCGGGTATTTCCGACGACGACGTAGAACTTCGCGACGTTGAACTTGAGGCTGTGTCACTCGACGACGGAATCATCTGATTCCAGACTGCGGGTTGTTCCGGTTATCGTTCTTTGACCGCAACCCGAGGGGGAACAATGGCAAAGCGCGTGATGATCGCAACGATGAAGGCAAATCCCGGCCAGCGTGATGAATTGCTGGCGCAGTTCGGTGACATGTTTGCTGTTGCCAATGCTGAAGCTGGCACCGAGATCTACACGCTCGTTGCGGGCGACGATGCCGACACCGTGTACATGATCGAGCAGTACGCCGATCAGGCCGCAATGGATGCGCACATGGGCAGCGAGACACTCGCCGCGCTCTACCCCAAGATTGGCCCGTTTATGGCCGACGGAGGCGCAGTGATGGGCTCAGTGCATTCCGAACTCGACTGAGGCAGTCAGTCAGGATCAAGAAGGCTGCTGAGGTCTGGCGGCACGTCGATCGCAAGTTGCTGCAACCACTCGAGCGGGATGACCTCAAGTGTCTTCTGATTGGTTGAAGCGAGAACAACTGGTGCAGCACAGCCATCGTTGAAGGCGATGGCCCAGTTGCGCGCGGTCACGCACCAGCGGTCGCCAGGTACGAGGCCGGGGAATCGATACTGCGGCATTGGGGTAATGAGGTCGTTGCCGATTGATCGCTGATGCTCCAAGAACTCTGGAGTCATCACCGCGCAAATGGTGTGCAGCCCGATGTCTTCGGGTCCCGTGGTGCAGCAACCGTCACGAAGAAATCCGGTCATCGGGTCGGTGCCGCAGGGTTCAAGTGATTCGCCAAGAACATTGCGGTCGCTGTTGTCGGAAGGGTGACCAAATGCAGCCACTACTTCTCCTCCGGCTTCCAGCCCTGCGTCATGATGAAAATGCCTTCAGCGCGAGCGGTGACTTCGCCATCGATTGAGATTGTCCCGACGGTGAAGACTTTGCGGCCCTCGACCCTGTCGACCCAACTTTCGAGTTGGAGTTCACGTTCGATCCAGGTTGGACGTTCGTAGCGAATAGAAAGCGTTCCGGTGAATCCGCCGAGTCCATTGCAAACATTGGTGGCGCCCAGCAGTTCATCGAAAAGCAAAGCGATGATTCCGCCATGGACCATTCCCGGCGGACCGTTGTACTGAGCGCCAAGAAACGCTCGGCCAGTTGTGCGGCCGTCGACGACATTGAATTCGACATCGGCCGACAGCGGGTTGAGAGGGCCAATGATGGGGCTCCACGGAAAGAACACTCGTGGTTCATTCGCTTGTGCTCCGATTGGTCCGCGATCTCCCAAGCGTCCCTGCATCGGGGTGCCATCGACGCGGTGTGGCTCAAGCAGCGACGTCGCTTCGTCGATCAGAGCGGCCGCCCGTTCGAGCGACTCAGTTGGTGCATCGGCGCGACGCAGAGCAGTGATGAGTGCTCGAGTCGAAGCGGCGACCGACACGGTGCCCGCTTCATCTTCGAGTGTCCAACCCGCAACAAACGGCGCGGGTTCTTCGTTGGTCATGCGTTGTAACCGAATCCTTCGGTTGTTGCGCTTGAGCCAGGAAGGCCGGGTTCAAGTCGTCCGGTGAGCCATCCACCGTCAACTACAAGTTCGGTGCCGGTGATGTAGCTGGCGTCGGCACTCGCGAGGAACGCAACGGCCGCAGCAATTTCGTTCGGGTAGCCGATGCGCTGAATCGCTTGTTGTTGGTACGGCATCGTTTCGAGAATCGGATCGTTGATTGGATTTCCCATGACGGTGTTGACGCCGCCGGGATGCACCGAGTTCACGCGAATCCCGAAGCGACCCCATTCCATTGCCGCGGTCTTCGTCATGCCGCGGATGGCGAACTTTGATGCGGTGTAGGAGATCAAGCCGTTCTTCGATGCGATGCCATCGATCGAAGAAATATTCACGATCGAACCGCCACCGGATTCCTTCAAGAGTGGCATTGCGGTTTTCATACCGAGGAAGCAACCAACCTGATTGACGTTGATGACCATCATGTACGCCTCGAGTGACGTGTCCTCAATAGCCGAGGGCCAGATGATCGCGGCGTTGTTCACGAGTGCGTCGAGGCGTCCGCCAAAGTCTTTGGTTGCAGCGATCGCTGCTTGCCATTCGGCTTCGTTGCTTACGTCGAGATGCACATAGCGAGCGTTCGCACCGATGTCGGCGGCAACAGCCTGGCCTTCGGTGTCAAGCACGTCGGCCAAAACAACCTTTGCGCCTTCGCTGGCAAACAGTCGGGCTTCGGCCTCGCCCTGTCCGCGTGCTGCTCCGGTGACGATGACAACTTTCCCGTCGAATCGACCCATGATTCCCCCTAATGCTCGGCTCCTCGGTTGGGAGCGACGGGGTGAGTGTAGGGAATCACGGACCTCATGGGCCCATCGAAGGTGGGTGGTTGGTCCAGACCGTTGTTGTCTGTTCTACTTTGGGGACTACATCTGTTTCTGAGGAGATTCGTGAAGATCCGTCGCACACTTGTTGCCACCGCCGCTGCAGTGGCCCTGTTCCTTCCTATCGCCGCTTGCTCAAGCGATTCTTCGTCGAACAATTCGACGTCGACGACCGCAATGAGCGGCGATCAGGTCACCGACACCGCATGTCCGTTCACCGGCACCGTTGGCGCCAGTTCGGGCGGAAAGGCCGGAACAGTGTCCGCGCTGGGCTCGATCGTGACGTCGAAGGAAGGTTGTGTCGACAACATCCAGCTGAAGTTGGGCACCGCAACGGGCGCCTGGAGTGCGGCGTACGCAACGGCGCCGGTTGTTGATGCTTCGGGTGCAACCGTTGCAACGCAGGGTGCAGCGACACTCGTCGTCACCCTTGCTCAGGGAAGCTGGACTGGCACTCCCGCCGCCCCCACAACTGTCCTTCCTGTTCAACTCGACTATGTGAAGTCGATCAACGTGGTCTCGGGCTCCAACGGTTCGCTGCTCGTTGTCTTCGGACTTTCGGCCAAGAAGCCTTATCAAGCCAGCGATTCGCAGAACCCGGCGTACATCTCTCTTGGAATTGGCTGATCACTTCGCCAGTTTCTTTCAATAAAAGATTTCTGTTCGTGCCCGGCCATGGTGTCGGGCACGAACGCGTAGGGTCATGTATCGCAGTTCGTGGGTTTCTGCAGAACGAACGCGTTCGGCGAACAAGGAGCCTTCATGGCAATGGATCAGATCCTCACTGCATCGGCCATCATCACGATGGACGAGTCGGCTCCACGAGCAACCGCAGTTGCTGTGAAGGCAGACGGAACAATTGCTGCAGTTGGTGATCTTGATGCGTGCAAGAAGGCGCTGC
>WLOT01000077.1 GCA_009699125.1 Actinomycetota bacterium | reverse complement strand
ACGCATGGCCGCGACGATGACTTCGTCGAAGAGACGCGACGCAGTCGCGATGATCTCAAGGTGACCGTTATGGATCGGGTCGAACGATCCCGGGTAAAGCACTCGGGTCACGGAGACTCCGGACTGTCGGGGGGCAGTAGGACGCTTACGAGCGTACCCCCGTACCTCTTCTCCTTACGTGCATCCCATCCAGTCGGAAGCGCGATCTCTCGCGCTGATTCAGCAACAACCACGCCGCCCGCGGCGATGTGACTTACGAGGTGGAGGACCTCAGACCACAGCTCGTCCTCGGCGGCGTAGGGCGGGTCGATCAGCACAAGATCGAACTGAGGGTTTGACGAGCTTTTCGACGCATCTCGCAGCCACGCCAACGCGTCTTGCGCCACAACCGTGGCCTGATCAAGAAATCCCGTTGTTTCAATGTTGGTGCTGATCGCTTTGCGAGCGTCCCGTCCATGATCGATAAAGACACACGACGCTGCACCGCGAGACAGCGCTTCAATGCCCAGAGCGCCCGATCCTGCGTAGAGATCAAGGACTCGAGCGTTGTCGACGGCATCGAGGCTCACGAGCGAATTGAACATTGCTTCCCGAACGCGATCGAGCGTGGGGCGGGTATCGCTCCCCTCGGGAGCCACCAACCTGCGTCCTCTTGCTTCACCGGCCACAACCCTCATGGCGGCGACCGTACCCTGTAGCGATGGAAGCCGAACTCGGAATGACCTGTGTCGACTGCGGAGGCACCCTCCATCCGCTGTCGTATCCACCCGAGGATGGCTGGGAGCCCGGCGATGTCGTGGCCTACCGATGCCCTGATTGCAACGAACGATTCGACATCGTTCTCGGCGATCCCTCTGACGACGACGACCGTTACTGAAACGAGAGCACGTCATGGGTATCGACGCTGACGTTCACAATCTTGTTGGCCGCTATTGCGATGCGGTGCTCCGAGTTGACGTTGCCGAGTTCGCGGGAACGTGGGCCGAAGACGCGCGCTGGCTTATTCCTGGCGACGGCATCATCGAAGGCCGCGATGCAATCACCGCTACGTTCGAAACGATTCGACCCACGTACCGGCAATGTGTGCAGGAAGTTCTGAACGGAACTATTTCCTATGTCGACGGCGATACCGCAAGAGCGCGTTGGCAGATTCGCGAACTTCAGTGGCGCAATGACGGAACCGTGAGCGAGCTCATCGGCGTGTACCACGACGTGATGGCGCGCGAACTCGACGGCGTCTTGCGATTCACGCAACGCGACTTCGAGTTGATCTACAGCGGGCCGATCGACGGAAGCGGCAAACTGCGCGCGCCACGCACGCTGTAACGATGTGCTCGTTCTTTACTTGACGAGCGCTTCGAGAATGTCAGCAAGTTCGCTCGCGCGAGCCACCATCGGCGAATGATCGCCGGGTATCTCAACAACATCGGCGCCCATTCGTTCGGCAACCGCACGCTGACCATCAACAAGAAGAATGGGATCGTCGGTGCACACGACATAGGTCGCCGGCGTCGAACGCCACGCGGCCTTTTCAACAATGACCGAACCACCCGTGTTTCCGGGGCGAAGTTTTGTGGCCCATTGCGCGGCTTCTTCCGGATCAATGTCTGGATAGAAGATTTGTGCAGCGAACTCTGGATCGATGAAGGGAACGCCGTCGTCGCCGACGCGCATGGTGAGGAGAAACTCTTCGCCAATCGTCATCGGTCCGCCACTACCCAACTCACCGGCGTCGGGACCGAGTGCGGTGAGATACACCAGTCGTTCCACTGACGAATGATTTCCCGCGACGGTGACGACTGCCCCGCCATAGGAATGACCGAGAAGAATCACCGGACCATCGACGGAGTCGAGCACTGCAGTGACGGCCGCTGCGTCTTCGGTGAGATCGGTAAGTGGAAGTTCGACCAGTGCGGTCTTGATGCCGCGAGCATCGAGCTCGGCAACGAGTGGCTCAAAACACCAGCCGCCGTGAAATGCACCATGAGTCAGAACGATCGTTGTCATGGCCGGATACTAGGAAGATCTGGTCAACTTTTCATCAGAAAGTCGATGTCATCGGCTTTCAGAAACAGATCGACTTCTTCAGCAAGGAGTTCGTGCTTGGCCAGGTCGGGATCGGCATCGAGAATCTCAATCGCGATTTCTCGAGCGGTCACCACCCATTCGCGATCACGACGCAACGAGGCAAGTTTCAGATCGTTCTGACCTTTCTGCCGCTCCCCCATGATCGTTCCTTCGCCACGTAGGTCAAGATCGACCTCAGCGAGTTCAAACCCATCGGTGCTGCGAACAAGCGCTTCAAGGCGTGCTTCACCATCGGGAGTTTTCGCCTCACCGACAAGCCAACAGAACGACTTCGCCGCGCCTCGACCGACACGACCACGCAACTGATGCAACTGGGCGATGCCGAAACGCGTGGCATCAAGAATGACCATGACGGTTGCGTTGGGAACGTCGACACCCACTTCGATGACCGTCGTTGAAACGAGTGCATCGAGTTCGCCAGCGCGGAACTGGGTCATGACTGCGTCCTTCTCATCGGACTTCAGTCGACCATGCAGCAAACCAACTCGTAGCCCGGAAAGTTCGCCACTCGTGAGTTCCTCAAAGGTTTCCTGGGCTGATCGAACTTCGAGCTTTTCGCTCTCTTCAATCAACGGACACACGACATAGACCTGTCGACCTTCGGCAATTTCGTCGCGGACCTGCTGCCACACTTGAACTTCGTCCATGTCGGTCTGCGCCCAACGAGTCACGATCGGTGTGCGGCCCGGCGGGAGTTCATCGAGAACCGAAACATCAAGGTCGCCATAGACCGTCATCGCTGCGGTGCGCGGAATCGGCGTAGCGGTCATGACCAACACATCGGGCATGGCATCGCCTGCGCCCTTGTCACGCAACGCGGCACGTTGTTCAACACCGAAGCGGTGCTGTTCATCGATCACCACAACTCCGAGCGACTTGAACTCAATACCTTCAGAGATCAACGAGTGCGTGCCGATCACGATGTCGAGATTTCCCGTCGCCATGTCCTCAAGGATCTTGCGACGATCGCCCGCAGTCGTTCGGTTCGTGAGCAAAGCAACCCGCAACGAGCGATCCATTCCCGCTCCGCCAAACAAATTGCCTTCGTCGGTATCGGGAACCGTGAAACCTTCAAGCAGATGTTTGATACCGAGGTGATGCTGCTCGGCCAGAACTTCAGTGGGCGCCATAAGCGCGGCCTGATGACCACCCTGAACGGCAACCAACATTGCGCTCACCGCAACGACGGTCTTTCCCGCACCCACATCGCCCTGCAACAACCGGTGCATGGGATGACCTTTGGCGAGGTCTTCGTTGATCTCAACGATCGTCCGTGCCTGAGCGCCAGTGAGCTCGTACGGAAGAACTTCGTGGAAACGCTTCACCAACGGCCCGCCACCATCACCAACAACATGAGCGATTCCAACTGCAGTTCGTTCGAGTTCTCGTTTGCGACGAACGAGTTCCACCTGCACCCGCAACAGTTCGTCGAAGACCAGGCGCTTTCGCGCGGCCTCCGCCTCGGCCATTGACTCGGGCAGGTGAATGGCACGAAAGGCTTCAGTCCTTGCTACGAGATCAAGCCGGTCAAGCAAGGCCTCATCAAGCGGCTCGGCGAAGTCACCTGCGCGGCGCAATGTCTCTTCACAAAAACGAGCGATATCCCACGACGCGATTCCCGCTTTCTCGGACTGCCCATAGACGGGAAGGATTCTGCCGGTTCGGTTGCCGATGAGATCGACAACCGGATTCGTCATCTTTCGCTTTCCACCGTAAAGCTCAAGCTTTCCAAAGAAGACAGCGTCGAGTCCCGGCTGCAATTGCTTCTCGCGAAATGGTTGTCCGAAGAACGTGACATCCATCGACGCGGTGCCGTCGGTAACGGTGACGATCACCATCGACTTGCCTTTACCTGTGCGGCGCTGCGTCGAACGTTTCACGTTGACCAGAATTGCGGCCTCTTCGCCGACTTCGAGATCAGCGATTTTCGCTTCTTTCGTGCGATCGATATAGCGCCGCGGGTAATGCGTCAGCACATCTAGCACCGAACGAATACCCATCTTTCCGAGCGAGGCGGCCTTTGTCGCGCCGATGCCTTTGAGCTCGCTTGCCGGGAGGTTGGCGAGTTGCGCCAACCGACGTCCCATGATCTCGCTCACTCGATACCGAAGAGATACGGGTAGAGCGGCTGTCCGCCGTGATGCACTTCAACCTCGCACCCTGGACGGTTGTCCTGCACCCACACTTCGAGGTGTCGAGTCGCGGCCGGTGTTGCGCCCTCGCCCTCGATGATGGTGACGATTTCGTGGTCCTCGTTCACGATGTGCGCCAGTAGATCAGCGGCAGCTTCGGAGAGATCAGCATCGATCGCGATGATTCCGTCGCGAGCAATGCCCAACCAGTCGCCTTCGCGAATGGCGCCGGCATCACTGCTCGAATCGCGCACGGCCCGAGTCAGTTCACCAGCCACAACATGCGCCGCTGCTTCAGTCATTGCATCGACATTTGAAGCTGCCGTGCCTTCTGGGTCATAGGCCAACAACGAGGCAAACCCTTCGGCAACGCCGCGAGTGGGAACCACGCGCACGTTCTTGGTGGTCATCGCGTCGACCTGTTCGGCTACCGGAATGATGTTCTTGTTGTTCGGCAGCAACACAACGTCGTCGGCCGGTGCGGCTTCAACCGCTTCGAGAAGTTGCGCCGTTGAGGGGTTCATTGTTTGGCCACCGGTGACAATCACCTGCACGCCGAGCGAATGGAAGATGCGACGAATGCCGTCGCCAACCGAAACAGCAACGACTGCACACGGAACCGGGTCGTGTGTTGTTGCCGGTTCCGGGTTCATGGGTACTGCTTCGCGCACCCAACGTTCTTCTTCGACTTCTTCAAGAAGATCGGTCACGCGGATCGAACGCGGGCGACCGATGTCGACCGCCGCTTCAATCGTTGCGCCGATGTCGTCGGTATGAATGTGACAGTTCCAAATTCCGTCGCCACCGACAACGACGATTGAATCGCCGAGTGTTGCCCAGACATCTTTGAAACCAGGCACGGCTTCGTCGGGTGCTTCGAGGAAGTACATGACTTCATAGCGAAGGCCTGCGAGCGAACCATCGTGTGATCCGTCGCCGTGTGCGGCATCGAACGCGTCGAGGAATTCCGCAGAAGCGCCGGCGGGATCCTCGGCCGCTTCCGGAATCGGACGACCACACACAATGTTCAGCGCAACATCGAACAACAACATGAGGCCAGTGCCACCGGAGTCAACAACGCCCGCGTCGGCCAACACCTGCAACATCTCGGGTGTGCGCGCAAGCGCATCGGTGCCCGAGGCGTGCGCAGCTTCGAGAACGCCGAGAAGATCTGAACCGGCATCGGCCGCAGCGCGCCCGCCTTCGGCAGCGACACGAACGACTGTGAGGATTGTTCCTTCGACCGGCTTCATCACCGCGCCATAGGCAGCAGTGGCAGCAGCATCGAGTGCAGTTGCGAAGGTTGCACCGTCGATGACCGCAGCGGAACGGAACTCGGCAGACAACCCACGCAAGATCTGCGAAAGGATGACGCCCGAATTTCCGCGAGCACCCATGAGCGATCCGTGTGAGATCGCCTGGCAGGTTGCGTCGAGATCGGCTTCGGCGCCATCGAGCTCAGCGACCACCGATGCGAGCGTGAGCGCCATGTTCGTTCCGGTGTCCCCATCGGGCACGGGATAGACGTTCAGTCGGTTGATGGTCTCGCGATGAGCGGCCAGGGCATCGGCGTATCCCCGGATGAGGGTCCGGAGGTCAGCGGCGGTCAGGCTGGTGGCGATCGACATCGGCGGAGAGACTACCGATGTGCCCGGCGTCCGGCCGAGGTGGCCCAAATCGGACCGATTCAGGCCGGTCAAACGCCGAATTGGGCCTGAGAGGGCTCGCTGCTACCATTCGGCGTTCGATTCTTCTGACGTCCCGGAGTGTGTTGTCATGGCAGCTGTATGCGAGGTGTGCGGAAAGCACCCATCGTTCGGTATGGCGGTAAGCCACTCCCATCGCCGCACGAAGCGCCGTTGGAATCCGAACATCCAGCGAGTTCGCGCCGTTGTCAACGGTTCGACCAAGCGCGTCAATGTGTGCACGTCGTGCCTCAAGGCCGGCAAGGTCGTCAAGGCAGTTCGCTGACCGTGTCTGCCGGTCCTTTGCAGGGAGTCGTCAAGTCCTATGACCCGGTTTCGGGCGTGGGAACCATCATCTGCGACACGGATCTCAATGACTATGAGTTCACCCGCAGCGCCCTCGTGGGTTCGGTATTCCGTTCCCTGCGTCAGGGCCAGCGAGTGGTCTTTGATCTCGACGGTGGCTCCTTAGCCATTCGTCTTCGTATGGGCTCTGAAGCCGATATGGGTACCCCGGGGTTTGAGCAACCACACCCCGACAACGTGCAGCACCCTCAGGGCGGCACCGCAGGCTGAGTGCCACACGGCACACCTTGGGTTTCAGCGACGGAGAGCGTCGGTGAATCCTCTACGCTTCGCACATTCACCAGAGGTTCACTCGGCGGCAACCGCTTGCCGAGCACAACCCCCCACTCAGGCGCAACGCGCATTCGACAACGACGTCGGAGGAATCATGGCCGGGCAGACAACAAACCAGAAGCTGATCGACTGGGTCGAACAGTGGCGCGAAATTCTGCAACCTGATGACGTCTATTGGTGCGACGGCTCTGCTGAGGAGTACGAGCGTCTATGCGCACAGCTCGTTGAAGGTGGAACGTTCCGCACGCTGAACGAAGCAAAGCGTCCGAACAGTTACCTCGCACTCTCCGACCCGGGCGATGTTGCTCGCGTTGAAGACCGCACCTACATCTGCTCCGAACGCGAAGTCGATGCAGGGCCCACGAACAACTGGCGTCCGCCCGCAGAGATGCGCGCCGAGATGACCAAGCTCTACGCCGGCGCCATGAAGGGCCGCACGATGTACGTCGTGCCGTTCTCGATGGGTCCGCTTGGTTCGCCGATCGCGCACATTGGTGTACAGCTCAGCGACTCGGCCTATGTCGCGGTGAACATGCGCATCATGACCCGCATGGGCCAGGGCGCACTCGACGTTCTTGGTAGTGGCGAATGGGTTCCGTGCGTGCATTCGGTTGGCATGCCGCTCGCTGCTGGCCAGGCCGATGTTGCATGGCCGTGCGACGCCGAGAACAAGTACATCGTGCACTTCCCCGAAACCAGCGAGATCTGGTCCTACGGCTCGGGCTACGGCGGCAACGCACTGCTCGGAAAGAAGTGCTTCGCACTGCGCATCGCTTCCACCATGGCGCGCGACAACGGCTGGATGGCCGAGCACATGCTCATCCTTGGCCTCACCTCGCCTGAAGGCGTGAAGAAGTACGTCGCTGCGGCATTCCCCTCAGCATGCGGCAAGACCAACATGGCGATGCTCATCCCCACCCTTCCGGGCTGGAAGGTCGAAACCGTTGGTGACGACATTGCCTGGATGAAGTTCGGTGCCGATGGTCGTCTCTACGCCATCAACCCCGAAGCCGGTTTCTTCGGCGTTGCTCCTGGCACTTCAGCCAAGTCGAACTTCAACGCTCTTGAATCAGTGAAGGGCAATTCGATCTTCACCAACTGCGCACTCACCGACGATGGCGACATCTGGTGGGAAGACCTTTCCGATGAAGCGCCTGCGCACCTGATCGACTGGAAGGGCAACGACTGGACTCCGGCCTCGGACTCCCCCGCTGCTCATCCCAACGCGCGCTTCACTGCTCCGGCAGCACAGTGCCCGTCAATCGCTCCCGAATGGCAGGACCCTGCCGGTGTGCCGATCTCGGCCATCCTCTTCGGCGGTCGTCGTGCCACCAATGTTCCTCTTGTCACCGAATCATTCGATTGGCAGCACGGTGTGTTCCTCGGCTCGATCATGAGTTCGGAAAAGACTGCAGCTGCTGCCGGTGTTGTCGGCGAACTTCGTTTCGATCCCTTCGCCATGCTTCCGTTCTGTGGCTACAACATGGGCGACTACTTCAAGCATTGGCTTGAGATCGGCGAAGCAACCGACGCGTCGAACCTTCCCAAACTGTTCTGGGTCAACTGGTTCCGTAAGGGCGACGACGGTTCGTTCCTGTGGCCCGGCTTCGGCGAGAACTCCCGAGTTCTCAAGTGGATCGTCGAGCGCCTCGAAGGCACCGCCGGCGCCAACGACACCGCCATCGGCCGCGTGCCGAGTGCTTCAGACCTCGACCTTGCTGGCCTCGACATCGACGATGCCACCATGGCCACCTTGTTGTCGGTTGACAACGCGGCATGGAGCGCCGAAATCCCGCAGATCGAAGCACACCTCGACACCTTCGGCTCCGAACTTCCGTCCGAACTGCGTGACGAACTTCGCGAACTTGAAAAGCGTCTCGGCTAGTTCCGATTCGCTCCACGAACTGAACGAGGGCGGGGCTTCGGTCCCGCCCTCCTCATGTCTGGCCACGACGAGTGGCGGTGGACCGTTCTGTCGGCAACGATCACGTCCACGCTTTTCGAGGGGGACTCGTGGACGTTGACCGCCGTCTGACACATGTTGAACTTCTGCACGCGCCAGGTGAGCGAGCGCTGGCCACTCGAGTCTTTGAGTT
>WLOT01000076.1 GCA_009699125.1 Actinomycetota bacterium | reverse complement strand
TGGCCCCAATCGCATTCCTCTCGATGAGCGCCGCTGGTGTCCTCGTCGTTATCGGCAAGCGAATGGTGGTAACTCCTTCGCATCTCTGGGGCGCTGCCTCGTACCCCGTGAGCGCTCTTGCTGCGACGGCATTTCTGTGCGCTCTCGTGACACTCCTGCCGCGTCGGAATGGCACCGCCGCTGAACCGACAGACCCGACACCTGCGCAGACCGCCGACGAGCTCAGCGCCTAACTGCCCGTTGTGCCCGGAGTGGGATTTGAACCCACAAGCCCCGAAAGGCCGGGGGGTTTAAGCCCCCTGCGTCTGCCAATTCCGCCATCCGGGCTGGAATCGAACAACGGTACCGCCCCAGTCGGTGACGCTCCGCCGCGAGGACTACGCAACCCGCGTCTGCGGCTGTCCAGCAGGCTGCGGGCCCCTGTGAGCGGTGTGGCCGGCTGTAGATCGCCCGGAGCGACGCTGGCCCTGGCGTGAGGACTCCAACGGTTCGCTTCCGCGCATGACGTCGGCCTCGACTGCACTCCAGAGCACCGTGCGAGCTGCGCCCGCTGTTGGCCCACCCAGAGCGTTGGCAACAAGCACGCCATCGATCATGTCGGCCAGCACCGAAACCCATGGCCGACCTTTGATGCGCACTGACACGGTGACGGTCTCGAGTCCAGCGGCATCGACCTGTCGCTTCATGGTGCGATCGACGCCCTCAAGCCGAGGCGGACTGCGGAAACTCGGGACCACAAGCCCTGCGGCGCGCGCCACCTCGCAAAGTGATCGGGCGGCGGCTGCGAACCGCAGCGAGGAAGCTTCCATGGCCGCGATGATGCCGGAGAGGTGTGACAGTCCCCACCCATGTCCGAACCGCTCCGTACGATGCAGCGAAATGACTGACGCTGAAACTCCCCTCAACCCCGCGCAACAAGAGGTCCTCGACCTTCTTGGCGCCGCCCCCGAGGATCGTCCGTCCTTCCCGCCCACTCTCAAGGCCACTCTGCGCGCCGACCTCGAAGATGCCCTCGCCGACCTCGCAAACGAGATCAGTCCCGAGGCGCCCCTCTTCGTCAACAAGCACGATCTCTCGATGGTCCATGGATGCGAACTCCGCCACCTGGCCGAAAAGGAAACGCCGTTCGAGTGGAGCCCTCCACTCGCCCGCGGAACTATCGCCCATAAAGCCATCGAACTTTCGATGCATCAGCGGCGGCGACCCATTCCACTTGAACTCGTCGATGAGGCGATGGACCGACTCGAACGCTCAGACGATTCCATCTCGGGCTGGCTCGCTACCTGCTCCGAAACAGACCGGGCCGAGCTGCGAGCCTTTGCCAATGAACGCGTCGCAACCTTCCTCGAATGCTTCCCGCCAATAAAGCCCGGCTGGTCGCCAGTCACCGAAGCGCGAATGCGCCTTGAGCTTCTTGATCATCGCATCGTGATCTCGGGACGATCAGACCTCACCTTGGGTCGCGCCGATGGGCTCACCGCAGGCAAAGTCATCATCGATTTCAAGACTGGCTCAATGTCGCTATCGCATCTTGACGATTTACGCCTCTACTCGCTACTCGAAACAATGCGCATCGGAACGCCACCTCGACTTGCCGCGTCGTACTACCTCGATGCTGGTGTCGCTCAAGCCGAAACGATTACCGAGGGAGTCCTGCACTCAGCCGTTGCTCGCACTGCCGATGGCATCCGAAAGCTGCATGAACTTTCTGTCGGCACTCGGGCTCCGGTCGTGCGCCCCAGTTGGGGATGTCGCTGGTGCCCGATTCGCGACACCTGCGCACAAGGCAAGGCGCATCTTGGGGAACTCGACGAAGAAAATGAACGCTTCGACGACGATTGAATCGTGAAACGTCCGACTTAGAGCGGATCGATTGCGGCTTCGGTCGCCTCTGCTTCAGCAATATGCAGAGCGTCTTCAGCGCCGAATTCGTGATCAACGGCGTCCATCGTTGAGAGTCGGTTGAGCACAAATCGCAACACAACGAAGACGGACAAGAACAACGCACCCGCACCAGCAACCGTCTTTTGAACTCCGATGATGTCGACCAGCCAACCTTGGATGAGCGCACCAAACGGAACGGCAGCAGTGAGCACCATCAGATACAGCGCCATAGTGCGACCGCGCATCTCTTCTTTGACCTGCAACTGCACGGTGGTGTTAAGGCTTGCGGTGATGCCCAGATAACCGGCACCCGCAACCAACAACGCCGCTGCACCAACAAGGACAACCGGCGCCGCCCCAAGCGCAACCAGCGCCGAACCGTAGGCAACCATTGCAATTGTCAACACCATGCTGCGACTCGCCCTTCCACCGCGGCCGGCAACGATTGGCGCAACGATGATCGCTCCGGCGCCCAAACAGCCAGCGAGCAGGCCATAGGCGCCATCGCCAATTTTGTAGACGTCGGTAGCGAACACCACCAGCAGGTTGAACAGGGGGCCACCGAGCATGCCCAACGAGAACACCACGATGAGGCAGGTAACGATGCCAGGAACGGTACGCACGTAACGCAACGCGTCTCGCATTTCAGCGATTGGTCGAGACTTGCCAACCTTCGCTGCACGCACGAGCGGGGGCACGGAGACAACAAGCAATCCACCCACCATCGCGAGAAACGAAATCGCGTTGATGAAGAAACACCAACTGACGCCAAGTGTCGCGAGCACGACACCGCCGAGCGCAGGCCCAAACGCTCGGGCTGCGTTGAACTGCGCGGAGTTCAATGTCACTGCATTGAGTAGATGTTCACGCGGAACGAGTTCAGTGACAAACGACTGCCACGACGCGACGGTGAAACCTCCGGCAAACGCGCCAAGGGTGAGAATCACGAGAAAGAAGGCAATATTTCGAACACCCGAAACCCATTCGAACCAGAGCACGAACGTAATCGACGCCTGAATCAATCCGCCGATGATCAGCACCTTGCGGCGATCAAAACGGTCGGCAACCGATCCGGCATACGGCCCTGTAATTACCATCGGGGCGTAGCCAAGGAAACCGGCGAAGCCGAGCCAAGCTCCACTTCCAGTGATCGTGTAGATCACATAGGGAACTGCCACCATCTGCAACCAAGAACCACTGCTTGAAAGCAATGACGCGCCCCACATCCAGCGGAAATTGCGATAGCGAAACGCAACAAAGGCTCCATCAGGTTTGGGTTCAGCGTTACCCATCGCCGCGTCGCTCACGAGAGCCACGTCTCGCGGAGCTCAGGACCGCGTTCGAGCCAGTCTTCGAACGTGATGCCGTAGCGAACGTGGTCTTCCCAATTGCCGTCAATCTCAAGAAATCCCTTGGCGAGACCTTCTTCGCGCAGTTCCAGTTTTTCGACGACACGCCGGCTGGCGCTGTTGCGCGGGACGATCGCGATTTCGAGTCGGTGTAAGTGGAGATCGTCGAAGCAATACTTCGCTAGTACAACAACTGCTTCCGGCGTATAGCCGCTGCCCGCGTGCGCTTCGTCGATCCAGTAACCGATGCTTGCGCTCTGAAAAGGACCGCGCTGCACCGCCGACAAATTGATCTCGCCAGCAAATTCGCCATCGATGAAAATCCCGAACCCATAGCCTGAGCCCAATTGCCGTTCTCGCTGGCGCGCATTGCATCGGATCGTGAACGCCTCGCGGTCCTCAATGACATCAGGGGCGCCGGGGGGTCGGGTTGGCTCCCATTTGGTGAGCCACTCGCTATTTCGGCGTCGAACCTCACGCCAAGCGGGAAAATCAGTTGCCACGAGTGGACGAAGCAGTACTCGACGTCCGAACAAGGTGGTCACGAGAGGCGATCCTAGCGACCTGCCCTGCGCCCATGATCAGCCCGCTTCAGCGGCTCAGGCAACGCTTCGGTCAGGAATCAGCCAGGAGCGACATCGCCAGACCATCAAGAATGTCTGACTCTGAAACCAGACATTCCGCAAGGCCAAACCGTCGCATCGTCGCGACCAGAACACAGAGACCACCGACGATGACGTCGGCGCGTTGATCCTCGAGTCCCGGATTTTCTTTGCGCTCTTCGATTGACTCAGTAGCCAGCGTTCGGAACACATCTTCGACAGCGGGACGAGTGAGCACCAGGTGGTGAATCTGATCGCGGTCGTACTCAGCTAAGCCCAGTTCGACCGACGCAGTGTTACTTACCGTTCCGGCAAGGCCAACGAATGTCTGGGCGTTACTTAGTTCTGGGATCTCGCGCAGCACATCATCGAGATGAATATCGATTACCGAAAGAGCCTGTGAAAGTTCTTCGGCCGTGGGCGGATCATGGTGCAGCCATGCTTCGGTCATTCGCACACAACCCATGTCGACCGAAATCGTTGATTCAGCCTCGGTAGTTCCAAAAACAAACTCCGTCGAACCGCCACCAATGTCGCAAACGAGAAACGGTCCGAGTGCTGGATCAAGATCTGCAGTTGCTCCAAGGAACGAAAGACGCCCTTCTTCTTCGCCGGAGATGACTTCCGGCATTACGCCAAGAATTTCGTGCGCGGCGTTGAAAAAGTCATCGCGGTTTGATGCATCACGCGACGCTGAAGTCGCCGCCATACGAATGCGAGTCACGCCATGGCGGTCGATGACCTCTCGGTACTCGCGCAGCACCGCGAGCGTTCGTTCGATTGCTGCTGGATCGAGACGTCCGGTGGCATCGACGCCCTGACCAAGACGCGTGATGCGCATCAATCGCTCAATCTGTGTTTTGCCATCGGCAGTGATGAGCAATCGAACAGAATTGGTGCCGCAATCGATTGCCGCAACAGGTGATGTCATCGTTGCACCCGCTTCGGTGCGTCAGCCGGAAGCAAGTCACGCTCGATCAGTTGCGCATTCGTCCACTCACCCACGGGATCATCGCCGCCAGCAAGCCAATGCGCGTAATGCGCGTGCAAACACTTCAGACCTTCACGAGTACCGCCCACTCCGCCATAGGGCGCAGGGCCTTCATGGTTATCGGGCATGGCCTGATCGCGTTCAGCCGCATACGCAGCATGTGCCGCCGCTATCGCTTCAGGTCCAAGTTCGGCTTCGGCATTGCGCACGCCGCCATCGGACTCGATCGTGCCGATCGCCGATCGAACTCCTGGGTCGCACAACCAATAGAGCGTCGGCATTGGCGTGCCGTCGGGAAGGATCGGCGCGTTGCGAAGCACGGCTGGATCACCATTGCTCCGACGCACAACTACCTCGAACTCGCCCATTGGCGCACGACCGAGCAGCTCGGCAACCCGGGCTCGATCGTCAGCCACTGTGGTCACTTTCGGCGACGGCGACGAACGAGTCCGTACACAATCAGCGCGCCGATCGCGACTCCGAGCACCGGCACTGCGCGCTTCAGGACTGGCGAACCGGCCTGCTCGAGCAGATTGATTGCTTCGGGTTCGGGCTGATCGATCTTGCGGATTGTCGGAGCTTCTTGTGACGCTGCTGCAGCGGGAGCTTCGGCGGCCGCAGGTGCAGCCGTAGGTGCGTCAGCGGCCGGAGCGGCAATGACGTCATCGACAAGAACAGTCTGCTCAAGATTGTCGACGAACTGCGTGAGCAACTTTGCGCTGACATCGGCCAAGACGCCGCGGCCAAACTGCGCGACCTTGCCAGTGACAGTGAGGTCAGTGGTGACGGTGACGTGCGTGCTCTCACCGGCTGCTTCGAGTTGAGCGGTGATGATTGCACTCGCATTGCCCTGACCACGCGTATCGCGACCAGCTGCGTCGAGAACGGCCTTGAAGTTGACGTCATCGCGCTCAAGGAAGGTGGCCTTGCCCTTGTACTGAGCCTGAATCGGCCCAACCTTGACCTTGACGATGCCGCGATATTCGTTGCCTTCGATTTCCTGAAGTTGTGCGCCGGGCAGACACGGAGCAATGCGCTCGACGTCGGTCAGCACCTTCCATGCCGTTTCAATCGGCACACTCACATCGAAGGTGTTGATCAGTTCCATCGGTCGAGATCCTCCACGGTGTCGACGTCCGACGCGTCGCCCGGGCAGGCTACCGCCGTCACGAGGTCGGGCCTTCTTCGCACCAGCGCCCGGGCCCCTTCATCGCCGTTCTCGGGCAGGTCATCCCAAATCTCAGACCCGAGCCGCACCGGATTTCCCCGCACCCCGCCGTAGGTCGCCACAACAATGGGGAGTTCTGTCTCAGCTTGAGAAATGAGTCGCCAGTCCTCGGCCGTTACCCCAGGTTGATCGGCCAGCCCCACGACGACCGCTTGGGCTCCTGAAGCACGAGCGGCGGAAATCCCCACCTGCAACGAACTCGCCTGCCCCGAGGCCCATGCAGGATTCTCGACAACGACGACACCTTCGGGCACGACCCCGTCGAGGCCAATGGCGCCGGCCACAACGATGACTGAAGCGAAGCATCCGGCATCGAGGGCCGCCTGCGCAGAGATGGCCACGAGGGGGTGGCCGTCGACGGTGGCGAGTTGTTTCGCTCCTGCGGAAAAGCGCGTCGAGGCCCCTGCTGCCAACACCACTGCGATTTGAGGCTGGGGGACACTCACCCGAACAGTCAAGCATCCGACGAGCGTTGTCGCTCCCCTGCTCGGCTAGTCTGCAACCCGTTCGCCGGTGCAGTTCCGGCGGGTTCGCACCGAGGGGGAACATGCAGATCACGGTGACGGTCAATGGTGTTGAGCGGTCAGGCGACGTCGAACCTCGCACGCTTCTCGTGCACTTCCTTCGCGATGAACTGGGCCTCACCGGCACCAACATCGGCTGCGACACCTCGTCATGTGGCGCATGCACCATCCACGTCGACGGCCAGTCAGCAAAGTCGTGCACGATGCTCGCCGCGCAGGCCGATGGTCTCACGGTCACCACGATCGAAGGCCTTGCCGATGGCGACACGCTGCACCCGATGCAGCGCTGCTTCCAAGAGAACCATGGCCTCCAGTGCGGCTATTGCACGCCAGGCATGGTCATGGCAGCGGTTTCTCTTCTCGACGAGAACCCCAATCCTTCTGAAACCGAAGTTCGCATCGGCCTTGAAGGCAACCTCTGCCGCTGCACCGGCTATCACAACATCGTGAAGTCCGTTCTGGCCTGCGCCGCTGAATCCACTGGGGCATCAAAGTGATCCCCGCATCGTTCGATTACCTCCGGGCCGATTCCGTCGACGCTGCGATCGCCGCACTCACCGAGCACGGCGACGAAGCCAAGCTTCTTGCCGGCGGACACTCGCTTCTTCCGCTCATGAAGTTGCGTCTCGCCACACCTTCGGTGCTGGTCGACGTCGGCCGCCTCGATGACCTTCGCTACATCAACGATGCTGGCGACCACATCGCTATCGGCGCACTCACTCGGCACCGCGATCTCGAGATCAGCACACTGCTGGCCGCAGACGCACCGCTCCTTTCTCATGCTGCGGGCCACGTGGGCGACCCTCAGGTCCGACATCGCGGAACGCTTGGCGGTTCTCTCGCTCACGCCGATCCCGCGTCTGACCTTCCAGCGGTGATCCTGGCCATGGGCGCAACCCTCGTGGCCACGGGCCCCAACGGAACCCGTGAGATCGCAGCCGCAGACTTCTACACAGGTTTCCTCGAGTCTGCGCTTGCTCCCGACGAACTCCTCACCGAGATTCGCATCCCAAAGCTCGACACACAGGGCTGGTCATTTCAGAAGTTCAACCGTCGTGCGCAGGACTGGGCCATCGTCGGCGTCGCAACCGTGCGTGCCAATGGCTCTACTGGCGTGGCACTTGTGAACATGGGCTCGACTCCCCTGCTCGCTAGTGCGGTGATGGATGCGGTGAAGTCCGGTGCGTCTGCTGCCGACGCTTCAGCGCACGCCAACGAGGGCACTGAAGCCCAGAGCGACATCAATGCGTCGTCTGAGTATCGCGAGCATCTGGCGCGCGTCCTCGTACGCCGCTCACTTGAAGAATCTGGCCTGGCGTAACACTGATCGCCCTTGGCGATCAGAAACCAGTCGTGTTGTCAGTGAATACTTCCGGTCGTATCGCTGAGTGACGCGCTCACGCGTCCAGTTCGTGCCGCGATGACTTCAGCGCATATAGCGATTGCCGTTTCTTCTGGCGTTCGCCCGCCAAGATCGAGGCCGATCGGCGCATGCAACCGTTCCTCGACCTGTGCCATGTCAGCGCCAGCCGCGGCGAGACGCTCAAGCCGTTCGGCACAGGTTCGACGGCTGCCCATCGCGCCGAGGTACCCAACATCGGTGGCAAGAGCAGCCTGAATCGCGGGCACGTCGAACTTGTGATCGTGGGTGAGCACACAGACTGCGTCTCGCTGGCCTAGGCGATCGCCAACCTTTTCGAGATGGCGATGTGGCCAATCAACAACAACTTCGTCGGCGGAAGGGAATCGACGCTTGGTGGCAAAAACCTCACGCGCGTCGCAGACCGTGACTCGATAGCCCATGACCTTCGCGACTTTCACGAGCGCACCGGTGAAGTCCACTGCCCCGAAAATCAGCATCTGTGGTGGTGGCGCAAAAGATTCAATGAATATGGAGACCGCGTCTTCTCGGGCCTCTCCGTGAGGACCGTAGTGGCGAAGGCCACTTCGACCACCAGCAAGTTCACCGATGGTGTCTCGGATGACAACGCGATCAAGATCGGCGTCGCCAAGCGTGCCGGTCGTTTCAATGCCATCGCCAACGATGACTTTGGAACCGATGTGTTCGCCTTCGATCACTGTCGCGATTGCAACGGGACGGTGATCGTTGACAGCGGCGCGCCAGAGTTCATAGATCGACTCGGACATGTCGTCTACCAATCCAACGGTTCGATGAACAGATGGATGGT
>WLOT01000075.1 GCA_009699125.1 Actinomycetota bacterium | reverse complement strand
TACAAAGAAATTCAAAACGTGCTTGGCACGCCCCCGCCGCAACCGACCCTGTACATCCATGGCCGCAACGACGGATGCGTTGGCGTCGAGTTCGCCGAGAATGCAGCGGCTGGGCTCAGTGAAGGTTCACGCGCAGCAATCATTGAAGGTGCAGGCCACTTTGCTCAGGTGGAGAAACCCGACGAGTTCAATCGACTCGTGTTGGAGTTCATTCAGTCCTGAGATCAGGGAAGCGTTAAAGCGCCATCACAGCCTGCGATCGCCAGACCATCACGAACGAGAGAATCAGCAGCGCGTAGCGCGTCGAGCTGGCCACCCTCGCGTTCATTCCAACCGCACGCGTCGCGAAACTGTTCCGGTGCCACTTCAACCCCAGTTCGAAGAACATCAAGCAGCCGAGCACGACCTTCGCGAAACGAACCGATGAATTTCGATTGACCTTTACTTACAGCGGCAGAACCGATCGCTGGGTCAGGCGCTTCCGCTCCCCCGTTCAACCACGCACACGTCGATGCCGTTGGACAGATATCGCATTTGGGAGCGCGCTTTGTGCACACCAATGCGCCCAAATCGAGCATTCCCTGATTCCACGACCAACCCATTCCGATCGGAACGATGTCGTCTGCAAATGTCTGAGCGACTCGTGCAGTAAGTCGCTCCCCGCGTTGGCGGGCGAGGATTCGGCCGACATTGGTGTCGACAACGGCCACATCTTGTTCGTAGGCAAAGGCCAATACTGCTCGCGCGGTATAGGGGCCCAGTCCGGGTAGGGCAAGCAGCGCCTCAAGATCATCGGGAACGACGCCACCATGTTGTGCAACAACAGCAACCGCCGCACGATGCAGATTGACTGCGCGTCGGTTGTACCCGAGTCCCGCCCATTCGGTCACCACATCACCGACTGGAGCGTTCGCGCATGCTGACGCAGATGGAAACCGTTCAAGAAACTGATGCCAACGCGGAACTACTCGCGCCACTTGTGTTTGCTGAAGCATCAATTCCGAAACGAGTATCGCCCACGGATCTCGCGTCTGTCGCCACGGCAGCTCGTCACGACGACCGGCCGACCAAGCAAGTACCGCCTCGACGTCAGGCGATCCGAGCACGAATCAGTCTTCTGAGAAAACGTCTTCGCCGTAGGGAAGGCCACGGACCGGAGCGAACTCACGCTTCCACACCATGACGCGGCGGCGGAACTCGCACACCTCTTCCGAACGCTGGTTAATCCCCTTGGTTTCAACAGTGACGATGCCGCGCTTGCCGTCGGAAGTTTCCTTCTTGGCCAGCACCTTCGTCACGGCGTAGATCGTGTCGCCGTGGAACGTGGGCTTGGCATGCTTGAGCGATTCGACCTCGAGGTTCGCGATTGCCGCGCCGCTCACATCAGGGACGCTCATGCCTAGAACGAGCGAGTACACGAGGTTGCCCACTACAAGCGCCTGACCCATCGGCGATTCGTTCTCGGCAAACCAATTGTTGGTGTGCGTTGGGTGATGGTTCATCGTGATCATGCAGAAAAGATGGTCGTCGGCCTCGGTGATGGTCTTCCCTGGCCAGTGGCGATACACGTCATCAACCTCGAAGTCTTCGAAGTGGCGGCCAAATGGGCGGTCATAAACGGTCACGGCAACTCTCCTCTACAGACGACGCCGATGAGCCTAGGAGTTTCCGCAACTAGATTCGACCCAAACACAGGGGGAACCATGACTGATCTTCTGATCACGGGCGGAACAATCGTCGACGGAACTGGCGCCGCGGCGTACAAAGCCGACGTTCGAGTCCGCAACGGACTCATTACCGAGATCGGGCCGAACCTCGCGGCCGACGGTGAAACCATCATCGACGCCAGCGGTTCCTACGTTGCCCCGGGCATCATCGACACACACACCCACCTCGATGGTGCGATGTGGTGGAACCCCGAACTCGATCCGCTTCCCGCCTATGGCAACACCTCGATGGTCTTCGGTAATTGCGGAAATTCGATCGCTCCCCTCAAAGGCGACCAGCGCGACGAAATCGTCGACCTGCTGTGTTTCCTTGAAGATCTCCCCCGCAAAGCTTTTGAACAAGAGATTCCGTGGTCGTGGCAGTCATGGCCTGAGTACATGGATGCACTCCGCACACAGCCAACGTCGGTGCACGTCGCGGGCTACCTCGGACACCTTGCACTGCGTACGTGGGTCATGGGAGTCGACGCGTGGACGCGTGCCGCTACGGCGGAGGAAATCGCCGAGATGTGTGCGGTACTCGATGAAGGTCTTGCTGCCGGCGCACTTGGACTCAGCATCAATCACTTCGACAAAGACCGCGCGCTCCGCCTTGTCCCTGGCTACTTCGCTGACGACGCCGAGTATCTCGCACTGTTCCGAGTCGTTGCCGCCCACAAGCCGGCAACGGTGCAGATGATCACGCGCTTCAACGACCCCGAATTGTCAATCGCCGATGCTGAACGATTTGGTGAACTCGTTCGCGAAAGCGGCGTGCGCGCGCAGTACACAGGAATCCCCTTCAACGAACGTGACAACGACCGTCGCGACGAGTGGTGGGCACTTCACAATCGCTTGCAGTCAGCGGGTGCCGATATGTGGCCGATGGTCAACTGCAAGCCGCTTGCACCGTTCTTCGGATTCGAAAGTTCACTCGTGTTCCAACGGGTTCCCGCATGGAACGAGGTCATCAATGGACCTACTGAACTCAAGTTGTCGATGCTGGCCGATCCCGCATGGCGCGACCAGGCCCGCATCGACTGGGACAACCGCACACGTTCGAGCCTTTCGCGCATTGATCGCCCCGCCGAAATGATCCTCACAATTTCCGAAACCGGCGCCGGGCCACTTGGCATTTCACTCCAAGATCTCTCCGATCAAACAGGTCTGCATATTTCTGATGCACTCGCCGACTGGGTCATTGCGAATGGACTCGCTTCGCAAATGATGGGCATCCCCGAGCGACTCAGCGAAGCCGACGTGGTGAAAGCGCTCCGCGACCCGCACATGGTTTTCAACATCAACGACAGTGGAGCTCATCTTCAGTTGTTTTCCGCCGCCGGTGAACACCTCTACATGCTCACTCATTACGTCCGCGACGCCGGCCTCATCTCGATCGAAGAAGGCGTTCACGCACTCACCGGACGAACCGCAGAATTCTTCGGCCTCTCCGACCGAGGAGTCATTACCAAGGGCAAAGTTGCCGACATCGTCATTTTCCGCCTCGAGGAACTCGAGTTACGGGCCGAAGAACGGGCCTACGACGTTCCCCACGGCACGTGGCGATTCACACGTGCCCCCGCCGGCTTCCGAGCGACCATCACCGCCGGCGTTCCCACATGGATTGACGGTGCCAGCACGGGTGCTCGTCCCGGTCAGGTTCTGCAGCCAATTCCTTCCTGAGCCTGATGAGAACGCCAAGGTGACCGATGGGTAACCTTCGGCCCATGACTGCTCCGGATCTCACTACTGCCGCTTCCGTCATCGACCTCGCCCACGGGGTGGTCGATGCCGGCATTCGCCACATCGCCGCCAATGGCGGTCCTGATGTGAATCAGGTCGTGGCCTACGACATCGCCCATGCCGCGTCAGCAGTCGAAACCGGCCGGGCCATGCTCGTTTACGGCACCAAGGGCGAACTCGAAGCGAAGATCGCATGCGCTTTCATCGCCGATGCAGTGGGTGAGCTCATTCCAAAGCTGTTCGGCCGTGAAGCCGACTGGGATATCACGCCAGGCGCGCTCGACAGCACCCGCGATTTTGTTTCAACGTTCCGCGCTCCGGAATTCCTCGCCTCTCTCGCCGATACTCCCGGGCCTCGCCATCTCGATAGCGACTTCGAATTGGTGCAGGACACGTTCCGTCGATTCGCGAACGAAAAGATCGGTCCCGTCGCCGAACACATCCATCGAGAGAACGCCGACATTCCAGAAGATCTCATTCAGGGCCTCGCCGAACTTGGCGGCTTCGGCCTCTCCGTCCCGGTCGAATACGACGGGTACAGCGAAGGCGGCGAGAGCGAATACATGGGCATGGTGGTGGCCACCGAGGAACTCGCAAAGGTGTCACTCGGGGCCGGCGGTTCGCTGATCACGCGTCCCGAAATCCTCACTCGTGCCCTTTTGGCCGGCGGAACCGAAGCGCAGCGGCGCGAATGGCTTCCGAAGTTGGCCTCGGCCGAAGTTATGGCAGCCGTAGCCGTCACCGAACCTGATTACGGATCTGACGTTGCCGGCGTGAAGGCCACCGCCACACCTACCGAAGGCGGTTGGCTCATCAACGGCGTTAAGACCTGGTGCACGTTCGGCGCTCGTGCCGATGCACTCATGCTTCTCGCCCGCACCAACACCGACAAGTCACTCACGCATAAAGCACTCACGATGTTTGTGGTGCCGAAGCCCCGTGGCGAAGGCCACGGTTTCGCATTTGTTCAAGAGTCCGGCGTCGACGGCGGCGCACCCGGTGGCGGAAAGATGGAAGGCCGAGCAATCGACACCATCGGCTACCGCGGCATGCACTCCTACGAAATCGCGTTCGACAACTGGTTTGTGTCCGAAGCAAATCAGGTTGGTGGCGACGAAGGCCTCGGCAAGGGTTTCTATTACCAGATGGCTGGTTTCGAAAACGGTCGTTTGCAAACTGCCGCTCGCGCTGTTGGCGTTATGCAAGCAGCGTACGAAGACGCTCACCAGTACGCACTCGATCGCGTTGTCTTTGGTCAGCCCATCGCCGAATATCAGCTCACTCAAGCGAAACTCGGCCGCATGGTTGTGCTTACTCAGGCTGCTCGTCAGTTCTCCTACGAGGTCGCCAAGATGATGGCCAACGGCGGCGGAATCCTCGAGGCGTCAATGGTCAAGGCTTACGTGTGTAAGGCGGCTGAATGGGTCTCGCGTGAAGCGATGCAGATTCACGGCGGCTTCGGTTACGCCGAGGAATACAACGTCAGTCGCTACTTCGTCGACGCACGCGTGCTGTCGATCTTCGAAGGTGCCGACGAGACTCTGTGCCTCAAGGTGATCGCTCGCCGCATGCTCGATGCGGTGAAGTGATCGCCTAACCCGCGTCGCTAGCCCAGGGCCGAGATTGCGTCGGCAACGGCGAGGATTCTCAGTGCGTTGTCGACGTGCAGATTTTCGATCATGCGACCGTCGACAGTCACCACGCCACGCCCTTCGGCCTGCGCCTCATTGAATGCGGCGATCACCTTGCGAGAATGTTCAATCTCATCTTCGGACGGCGCAAACACCTCGTTGCAAGGTTCGACCTGACTTGGATGAATGAGCGTCTTGCCGTCGAACCCAAACTGCTTGCCTTGCAGCGCCTCAGTTCGGAATCCTTCATCGTCTTTGATGTCGTTATAGACGCCATCGAGGATGGCTTTGCCAGCCAAACGCGCCGCCATCAGGCACTTCTGTAATCCAAACTGCAGTGGAGCGCGGCCAGGTACGTGCTCGGCGTAAAGCTCTTTCGCGAGGTCGTTGGTTCCCATCACCAATACCGTGAGCCGATCTGATGCGGTCGCGATTGATTCGGCGTTGAGAATTGCCACCGGCGTTTCGAGCATCGCCCACAACTTGGTGTGAGCAGGCGCACCCGCGGCCTCGAAGGAAGCAATCAGTTGGGCAACTTCCTCGGCCGAGTTCACCTTTGGAACAACGATTGCATCGGGGCCGGCAGCAGCTGCAGCAGCGATGTCGTCATCGTGCCATTGCGTACCGAGGCCGTTAATGCGGATCGCGATCTCTTTTGCGCCATATTCCCCGCTCGCAGCAGCGGCGCAAACGCGCGCACGCGCTTCGGGCTTGGCGTCGGGCGCCACGGCGTCTTCAAGATCAAGAATCAGCGCATCGGCGGGAATGCCTTTCGCCTTTTCTAGCGCCCGCTCATTTGCGCCGGGCATGTACAAGACAGAACGACGGGGCCGAAGTGCTTCACTCATGTCCAAGATCCTCAAAGTCCGTAGGCGGCAGCAAGTTCAGCATCGTCAGCAGCAAGCGAGGTCGCGAGTTCGACCATTACTCGGCACTGCTTCACTGACGCATCGTCTTCCATTTTTCCGTCGAGCATGATGGCTCCGGTTCCGTCGCCCATCGCTTCGATCACTCGACGAGCGTGTGCGACGTCGGCCGGATCGGGGCTGAAGACGCGCTTGGCGATTGCGATCTGCACCGGGTGAAGGCTCCATGCGCCGACGCAGCCGAGAAGGAATGCGTTACGGAACTGATCTTCACACGCAACGACATCGGCAATGTCGCCGAACGGACCGTAGAACGGAAGGATGCCATTCGCCACGCACGCGTCGACCATGCGAGCAAGCGTGTAGTGCCAAAGATCTTGTTGGTAGATCGTTCGATCGCCTTCGATGTTTCCGTCGACTGGATCTTGGCGAACCAAGTACCCCGGGTGACCGCCGCCAACACGCGTGGTCTTCATGCGTCGGTTGGCCGCAAGGTCGGCCGGGCCGAGCGAGAGGCCTTGCATGCGCGGGCTGGCTCCACAGATCTCTTCGACGTTGGCGACGCCGCGCGCCGTTTCAAGAATCGCGTGCACGAGAATCGGACGATCCAACTTCGCCTTGGCCTCGAGTTGCGCCAGCAGACGATCGACATAGTGGATGTCTTCAGGACCCTCCACCTTCGGGATCATGATGACGTCGAGTTTGTCGCCGATCTCGGTCACCGCAGTGACGATGTCGTCGAGACCCCAAGGTGAATCGAGAGAGTTGACGCGTGTCCAGAACTGCGTCTTTCCGAAATCAATCGTCTTACCGACGTTCACAAGTCCAGCGCGCGCTGCTTCTTTGTCGGTCGCGGGAACGCCGTCTTCAAGATTTCCGAGCAACACGTCGACAGTGGGAACGATCGACGGAAGCTTGCTCACCATCTTCTCGTTGGAAGGCGGGAAGAAATGAATCATGCGGGAGGGCGTAACCGGGATCTCTCGCACCGGTTCGGGGGCACCCACAGCAAGCGGGCGGAAGAAGTCCTTGGGATTTCGCATCCCCTGAAACTATCGGCCGCCGGCCCCCGGCAAGGCCGTTGGCTGGGCAGATTCCTTCACCATGAAGCCGCTGCGGCCCTGAAGCTGGAACGAATCGACCAATCCGAGGATTCGACGCACCGCATCTTCGGTGCCGACCCCGGAGGAATGAATATTCGAGACGAGGTTCCGCTGCGCATCGGTGTCGCCACTTCGGGGACGGTGGGCCATGTAGGCAGAGAGGCTCTCGGCGGTCGCGAGGCCTGGACGCTCTCCAACAAGCAACACAACGTTCTGTGCATCGAGTGCCTCGCCAATGTCGTTGATCACCCCAACTCGACAATGACGAACGAAGAACGAACGACCCACCGACCATCCTCGGGCCGACGCATGATCAAGAAGCGGCCCTAGGAGCGACGGAACCTGGGTCGCAACTGCAAGCGGCGAGAGGCCATCGCCAATCACAAATTGCACATCAACCCCAGACGGACAGTTCTCGCGAAGCAGTTCCGCGACACCTGCTGCTAATCGTCGCCCCTTATCCGGCCGCGCCAAATACTCCTCGTGCGAACTTGCTTCAGTTGCGACTTCGAAAAGATCGAAGCGCTCAACAAGTTCATCCATTGGTGCCTCGGCAAGCGAGAGCGAAGCACCCAGAGCATCTTTCGCGAACGCGTGGTCGGCGCGAAGTTGCAGTTGCGTCGAGGTCCGATAGGACATTCCCGATCGGCCAATGAACAAGCGTGCAGGTGTAACATCAGAAGCATCTTCGCCAACGTCGACCGCACGCTGAAGGGGGCTGGGGAGGTTGTCACTCACAGGCCCAACTCCTTCAAGGAATTGGTGAAGGTCAGCAGCGAATCAGGACCAGTCGCCGCGAGTTCCGACAACTTCCCGCCTTCATAGATTCCGGTCTGTTCGAGCCACTCTTCGAACTCAGGAGCGGGACGCGCGCCGACGAGCTCTCGTACGCCGGCAGCATCGTGATAACTGGTGGACTGATAGTTGAGCATCACGTCATCAGAACCCGGCACGCCCATCACGAAGTTGCAACCTGCAGTGGCCAGAAGGACAAGCAACTGATCGGTGGTGTCTTGGTTCGCTTCAACGTGATTGGTGTAGCAAATGTCGACGCCCATCGGAAGCCCAAGCAATTTGCCCATGAAGTGATCTTCCAAACCAGCACGCATGATTTCCCGCTCGTTGGCGAGATATTCCGGCCCGATAAAACCGACGACTGAATTCACGAGGAATGGATCAAAGGTGCGCGCGACTCCGTACGCACGCGCCTCGCAGGTGAGCTGATCAATCCCACCATGGCCTTCGACCGAAAGCGCAGTGCCTTGACCGGTTTCGAAATACATGACGTTGTTGCCGATGAACGCCTCGCGGCCCGCATGTGACGCCAGTACCGCTTCGCGTCCTTCAGCCAAACCTTGCAACGTGACTCCAAACCCGGCATTCGTTGCTTCGGTGCCACCAATGCTTTGGAACAGGAGGTCAACGGGAGCACCGCGTTCAAGCGCTGCCAGTTGGGTCGTGAAGTGAGCCAAGACACATGACTGCGTCGGAGCACCGACAGCGCTGATCAGATCGTGAAGTGCATGTTCAAGTGCGATGACGTTCTCGATGGAGTCGCCGGCCGGATTTACTCCGATGACTGCGTCTCCGCACCCGAACAACAGCCCATCAAGAGCCGAGAGCAATACGCCGGCAACGTCATCGGTTGGATGATTCGGCTGCACTCGAACTCCGAAGACTCCGCGTTCACCCATTGTGTTTCGGCAGCGAGTGACGGCACGCAACGGCGCCGCCGCGGTAATGAGGTCGCGTGCGCTCATGATCCTGGCGACGCCAGCGACCATCTCAGGAGTGAACGCGTTCTTCAGCCCTCGCTCCCACTCGGAAGCAAAGGTGGAGGAGAGCACGAGTTCACGAAGTTCGCC
>WLOT01000074.1 GCA_009699125.1 Actinomycetota bacterium | reverse complement strand
GAACACCACGGCGCATTTCGATACGAACGTTGTTGCTCTCAACGATCAACTGATTGCAGAACTTCGAGCCACCGGCGCCGCCATTGATCTCGGTGCCGCTGACCGTGTTGAAGCCAGCCGCGATTGGTGGCCGCTCATCATGACGCGTGCCTCAAGCACTCAGATCGGCCAAATTGCCGCGGTTGTCGTTTCGCCAACATCTGCTGAACAGGTCGCTGCAGTTCTGCGCCTGTGCAACGAGAACAACATTCCCGTCACTGCTGCAGCGGGTCGAAGCGGAGTTGTCGGAGGATCAATCCCTCTCTTCGGCGGTGTCGTTCTCGACATGTGCGGCCTCTCAGGAATTCATTCCGTTGACACCGTTTCCGGAATTGTCGACGTCGGCGCCGGAATGTTTGGCGACATTTTCGAAGACGAACTGCAATCGGAATTCGGACTCACCGTCGGCCACTGGCCTCAGTCGATTGCACTTTCAACTGTTGGCGGCTGGTTGGCCTGTCGCGGCGCTGGTCAACTTTCGAATCGCTACGGAAAGATCGAAGACATCGTCATCGGCCTCGATGTCGTTCTTGCCGACGGCACAATCGTTCGCACCGGCGGTCACGCACGCCAGTCCGCCGGCCCTGACCTCACGCAACTCTTTGTGGGTTCAGAAGGAACACTCGGCATCATTACTGGTGCTCGATTGCGAGCTCGCGCTGTCGCCACAGCGAACCACAGCAGCGCATGGGCATTTCCGTCGTTCGAAGCTGGTGCCGACGCGTGCCGACGCATCGTTCAACGCGGACTCGCCCCTGCAGCGCTTCGCCTCTACGACGCTGCCGAAGCCGATCGCAATTGGGGCACCGGCGACATTGCGGTGTTGCTGACATTCGATGAAGGCGATCAGGCAACTGTTGACGCAACAACGACCATCACTGCCGAGGAATGTTCAAACACTGCATCACTTGATACCGAACTCGTTGACAAATGGTTTGGTCACCGCAATGACGTGAGCGCTCTTGAAGCACTGATCTCACGTGGATACATGGTTGACACAATGGAGCTCACCGTTTCGTGGACTGACCTCCCAGCGCTCTACCCCGCGGTCCGAGACGCAATCGCCGCAACTCCGGGCATCATCTCGTCAACCGCCCACCTTTCACATTCCTATTCCGATGGAGCGTGCCTGTACTTCACCTTCGCAGGCAAGGCAGCAGGTGAAGGCCCCGACGCAATCGAAGAGATGTACGTCGCCGCGTGGAATGCAGGAACCTCCACCGCCCTCAACCATGGCGGCTCACTTAGCCACCATCACGGAGTTGGACTCAACCGTGCCCGATTCATGAGCGAAGCGCACGGCGCAGGCGCCACCTCGGTCTTGCATGCCATGAAACAGGCCCTCGACCCCAACGGCATCCTCAACCCAGGCAAACTCGGCATGCCCACCGCATTCGGTGAGGTGCCACAAGGATTTGGGAGCGAGCAGTAGATGGGCGTCTTCGATCGTCGAGTCATCCTCGTCGGAGCATTCAACGGATTGTTCTTCGCTCTTCCTGCAGCAATCCTGCAGCGCACGGTTTTCTCGGGCACGGTACTTGCCGGGGTGATGTTGGCAATCATCTTCTTCGCTGGCGCGCTCGCTGGCTACGCCGCCGCCCGACCGCTTCCACCACGTGCCCTTCCCCACGGAGCTGCTGCGGGTGTCGTCACGTTCTTCGGCGCCGAAATCGTCTACCTCGTTGCCACGCGCAACTTTTCGAATCCTGTGAGCCTGCTACTTGGCATCATTTTGTTCGCACTGGTCTTCGCGTCACTCGGAACAATCGGAGCAATGGTCGCTGTCTCACGTGGAGCACGTACTCAATGAGCATCCTTGTTGTCGACATTGGAACTTCTGGTGTGCGTTCCGCGATCGTTCGCGGCGACGCAACGATCGCCGTTGAACACCGACAAGAAGTTCTGCCTGACACGCCCGCACCGGGACTCGTCGAGTTCGATGCCACTCGCATGGCTGCAGCCGCACTCGCTACGGCACGGGCCGCACTGGCTGAAGTTGGTCACGTCGATGGCGTCGGCATCGCCACACAGCGCGCATCAACAATCGTGTGGGACCGTTCCACTGGCGAACCAGTCGCGCCTGCACTCGGCTGGCAAGACCTCCGCACACTTGGTGACTGTCTCGTCCTTCAGGCCGAAGGGCTGCGTTTCGCCCCGAACCAATCGGCCACCAAGATCAAACACCTTCTTGACAATGCCGATCCCGATCGCCGTCGCGATCTTTGCGTCGGTACCGTCGACTCGTGGATCATCTGGACGCTGACCGAAGGTGCAGTGAACGTCACCGATGCGTCGAACGCAGCCGTGACCGGTCTCTTCTCGGTTGAAACCCTCGACTGGGACGACGCCCTACTGGCGACTCTCAACATTTCTCGCGCAGCAATGCCGACCATCGTCGATTCAAGCGGACCCATTGCGCCTGCCACTGCACTGAACGGTGCGCCCATGATCTGCGGTGTTGCTGGCGACCAGCAGGCGTCGCTCATCGGACAAGGCTGCGTACGTCCCGGTCCCGCCAAGATCACGTTCGGCACCGGAGGCATGCTCGATCTTGTTGTCGGCCCTGACCGTCCTACCTCTGCCGCTCGCAGCGCATCAGGAACCTTCCCCATCGTTGCGTGGAAACGCGGCAACGAAACAATGTGGGGCCTCGAAGCGATCATGCTTTCTGCCGGCACAAACGTTGAATGGTTGCGCGACGACCTGAGCATCATCGATTCAGTCGCCGCTTCACATGACATTGCCCAACAGTGCGCCGACACCGAAGGCGTTGTCTACGTGCCAGCTCTTCTTGGACTCGGCACCCCGAACTGGGATTACGGCGCACGCGGAACCTTGCTCGGCATCACGCGCGGCACCGCCCGCCCGCACATTGTTCGCGCTGTCCTCGAAGGCGTCGCCCAACGAGGCGCCGACCTTGTCGACGCCGCGGAAGCGACCACCGGAATCACGATTCCTTCGCTGCGCGTTGACGGCGGCATGAGCGCGAACCCGACATTCACTCAAGCACTTGCCGATGCAACGCAGCGCACGGTCGAGATTTCACCTGTCCTTGAGGCCACAACTCTTGGCGCGGCGTTCCTTGCCGGACTTTCGGTTGGCACATGGAGCGGCCTCGACGACATCGCCGCCACATGGAAACCGCTTCGCACCGTTGAACCCGCAGGCGCCGCGAACCGCGATCGGTGGGCGTCAGCAATTGAACGCGCCAGCGGATGGCACGCCGACCTTTCCTCTTTCGATTTCTGAACTGGTGAGTTGAGCATTCGATGAAACGCCATATTCTGTTTCCACTTGCGTTGGCACTCGCAGCGTCCACGATCATGTTTGGAACGAGCGCGTGCAGCTCGAAAACAAGCACGGCGTCAGAGGAAGATGGTCCCGCGATCGCGATGACCGTGCACGTCAAAGATGGCGAGTTCGACCCACGTGACGTCGATATCGAAGCAGGCGGAACCGTCATGTGGATCAATGACGATGTTGCGTCCCACGACCTCCAGTTCCTCGTCCCCAACAAGCTCTATTCGGGCGTCATCAAGCCCGGACGAGCATGGATTCACACGTTCACTTCGGCCGGGACCTACGACTACTACTGCGATTTCCACAACACCATGAAGGGCTCTGTGGTCGTCCGGCCCGCACCGTGACAGACTGAACAGGCGATGGTGAGCCGGTTGGGTGACCGCGGGCCGGCTTGACCGGTTCGAGGAAAGTCGGGGCTCCAAAGGGCAAGGTGCTGGCTTACAACCAGTCGGAGTGATCCGCAGGAAAGTGCAACAGAAAGCAAACCGCCGATGGCCCGGGCAACCGGGCACAGGCAAGGGTGAAACGGTGCGGTAAGAGCGCACCAGCATTCGGAGTGATTCGGATGGCTATGTAAACCCCACCTGGAGCAAGGCCGAGCGTCGGGATTGACTGCCCGTCAGTTGTTTCGAAAGAGACAACACCCGCTGGTAGGCCGCACAGATGGATGGTCACACAGGCGCCGGGAGGCGCTGGACAAAACCCCGCTTACAGACCGACTCACCATCGCACCCAACGCAGGCAAAGGATCTCTCTCCTACTCGGCCCCCTTGGCCCGCAATTGGCACGCAATTGGCCCACATCAGCCGACCCGAGGACTAAATCGGTGGCGCACATCGTGAAAGGTGGCTCACTCGGGGAAGCCCTGGATTTATTGAATCTTTGCGTCATTGGGTCTATAACGACTGAATGCAAAATCGTCTCTCTACCCTCGCCCGTCTCCGTGTTTTCGCAATCGCCGGAGTCGCCCTCTTGGCGCTCGGCGGTGCCACGATCCTGCCGATCGAAGGGGCGGTTGCTGCGGTCACCACCACGACGATCAACTTCGACGAGGTGCCGTTGCCTGGCGGTTCTTCGGGTAACGCAAACATTTACACCGCACAGGGCATCACCATCACGGGAGCGTTTGGAATCGTCAACACCGCACCCGACACCCAAAACTGGGGCATCGCAGGCGACGACGGTAATCAGTTCCTTGGTGTGAACACTCAGCCGATGATCACAATTGCTTTCGCTACGCCGATCAACACATTCCAAATCGATTGCACTACAAGGTTCGACAATCAAAGCGCAGTTGCTGTAACCGGTACTGGATACACCTCCGCCAACGCTGTCTTGGACTCAACGACGGCAACGTTCACAGCGACCAACACATGGGTGACTTTGTCGCTAACTGGTTCGGGAATCTCTAGCGTCACTCTTGTTCCCACCAAGGCCCCAGGCGCTTTCCTGAATGCCTTCGGTTGCGACAAGATGATCATCACCGCCGACACGCCCGACCCAACAACGACGAGCACGACGAGCACGACGAGCACGACGATTTCTCAACCATCCACCACAGACCCGGCCAAGCCTGCATTTACTGGTTGAGAATTTCGCTGAGCGGGCCTTGCTGAACCTATCGCTGTCCGCTTAGTCGTCGACTAGTTCAGCGTCTCCGGCGGTATCCCGTAGCCGGGGATGGAGCAGAATCTGATCTGTCGCTGAAAGCGAAAACGAATGCGCCGCCTCGACGAACAGTGCGCTGAACTAGTGCCGAACTTCGCCGGACGGTTCGGGCTCGTCTGATTCGGTGGCTGTGAGCCGGTACGGGCAGTGGCGACATCCAGAACTGCAGCAGTGACCTCTCGCAAGGAGGGAGATCTCTGTCAGCACCAACAGTCTGGTGTCGGGATCGAAGTACCAGCCCTTCCCATCAGCGAGCGCACCGGCGTGCACTGAGTCCCAGCGATTCACGTCCGAAGTCTCGCAGGCCCATTGCACCAACAACGAGCCGAACGCGAGCGGGAGTGCCGGCATTCAGCGCGCTCCGCCCCGGCACGTCCTCGACACTTACCCTCACGGATACATCGGAAACGTTTTCGCGCCCTCAAGAAAGTGCTTAACGCAGTGTCGAGCAGAGTCGCTCGATTGTCCGCGTCGTTCGCTTCGGCCAGGTGGACGATTTCGCAAGACGCGCGGGCAACACGCACACCGTGGCCAACGGAGTTAATGGCGGTGACGGAACCCCTGCGATGGCGGGCTGAGCCGGGGTGCTCCAGACGGTCTCATCTGCGGGGTTACTGCATGTCTGCGAAACCACGATGCCGTAGGCGCCCGCCCGATACGGCCAGCGCACCGTAAGGGGAACTACAAGTGCGGTCGAAAATGGCTGAGCCGCGCCATTCGTGGTCCAGGTCACTGTTTGACCCTCCGCAGTCGTGGTCGTCGTGCCGGTGGTGGTCGTTATGCCGCTCGTAACTACCGAGGTCCACCCGGGCACGCTTCCGGCGGTGACAGCACCGAACGCTGCCGCGAACTGCGCGACGAACTTCACAGTGCCGCCGCCACCGTTGATGCACCCGTGTTGGATCTCGAGTGTCATGGCGCTGGTTCGGCCCACGATCGCGTCCGAACTCTGAAGATCGATGATCGCATGGGCTCCAGCGGGCAGAGGGCTCAATGTGAGAAGTGATCCGGTCACAGCGATGACGATGGCGATGGCCAAAGCGGAGCGAGCAATCAGATTGCGATTCGACATGGGCCGAGGATACCGATCAATAGCGACTGCCGTAACTCTCACTCGGGTTCCTTCGCTCGTTCGGCATCAGCCGCCGTCGCCCTTCCCTCTGACGTCAACCTTCACCAACCGAAATCCGAACCCAGTTAACGGGACACAGCGTTTCGAGCTTCGACTTCGACCTTTTGTGACGCGGGAACGGCCACCTGTGCGCCGCGCTCGTCTTGCACGCCGATGATGCCCCACGTCTTCGTCGCAAAGTCCACCCACGGATACAAGCCCATCCCACCGTTTCCACTCACAACAACGGTGGCTCCGAACTCGTTCACGACATCGGGCCAACTACCTAGCCCGTATCGCGGAATCTTCGTTATCCCGACGGAGAAGTCCTTCGTCGTGTCATAGGCAGACACTTGGTTCGACACGAGTGCATCAATCGCATCGACGCTCAGTATTCGGGCCCCATTCGCCATCCCCCGATTCAAGATCATCTGAAGGAATTTGCCATAGTCGTCGACCGTTACTCGCACGCCGAATGCTGTATTCGCCATCACCGGCGCTCCTGGCCATGTCGTGGCGTTCATCTGCAACGGACCAGTGATTCGTTGGCTCACGATGGTCGCAAAGTCCGAGCCACCCAGCACTTCGACCAAGCGACCAACGACGAGGAAGTCAGAGTTTCCATAGGAGAACTTCGACCCCGCCGGGAACTGGCGGGCGGACGATGCAATCGCTTTCACGCATGCATTCAGCGACATGCCACCGGACTGGCAACTGTTATCTCTCACCCCTGAGGTGTGACTCAACAGTTGTCGAGCCGTCACCGGTGGAGAGTCATTGGCGAACTCGGGCAGCCACTTCGCGATGTTGTCGTCGAGTCCGATCGCGCCTTGATCAACAAATGTCATGAACGTTGCCGCTGTGAGCCACTTTGTTGACGACGCCACCGACAACGGCGTCGCTCCGTTCACCGAGCCAATCGACTTTTCGTGAATCAACGAACCATCGGCACGCCCGATGCGCACCATGCCGCCTGAGAGGCCCGCTGACTTCACCCTTTCGGCCAACAACACATCGGTCTGATCGAACGCCGTGGAGGCATAGATCTTGATCGTCGTTGTCGTGGCAGGAACCGTGGTCGTCGTGGGCTCCGCCACAGAGGTTGGAGTACTCGACGCTGCGTTTGCACCGACGCCATCATCATTTCCACAACTCGTAACGAGCATCGTGAGACACACCAGCGCGCCGCATAGCCCGAAGAACGACCCCCTCGTGGATTTCACCTCACGATGGTCCCACGCATTTCGCTCACCCGTGGAGCGGGCCGAAACTGCTGACTTCGTACTTCACAACATCAGGTGCCCCGGCCAAGAGATCGCCGACGACAGAAGTGAACGCTGCCATGTGAGGAGTCTGGAAGTGACCACCGAGAGCAACTTCGTCGTCCCAGTGCTCGGTGATGATGAACGTGTTCGGCTCGCGCACATCTTCGGAGAATCGGTACACCTGGCAACCGGCCTCAGATTCGGAACCTTCAGAGACGGCGATGAACGCAGCGATTGCTTCATCACGCTTGTCGGCACGAACGGGAAGGGTTCCTCGGATCACGATGGTCATGAGATGTCCTTTCGGAGAGAGTTGATGCGGCGACGCTAGCGGTCAGCCAACCCGGCTGTCCGAAGATGTGCGATGTCGTTGAACCCGTGCATTGCTCGGACACCGCCACCGACGGCGATCGACGTGATCGATGCTGTTGCCACCCACAAACGCCACGACACAAGATCATCAACGCCTAACGCCCAGCACACTGCGGCCTTGATCGGCGACACGTGGGTGACAACGACCGTCGTCAGATCGCTTTCATCGGCACGGTCGAGGTCGGACAGCGCCTCAGAGACTCGCTGTCCAAGTTGCCGAAGCGACTCTCCACCTGGCGGTGCGAACTCAGCATCGGAGCGCCACTGCTGCCAGATCTCGGGCTCGACCGAAGCAAGCGGCACTCCGTCGAAATCGCCGTAATCGAGTTCGATCCACCGATCGTCGACGGTGGGCTCAACGCCGAATGCTTCCGCCGTCTGACGGGTTCGCAGCAAAGGGCTGGTGATGACTCGATCAACCGGACCGATCGCCGCCGCAAGAGCGACGGCCTGATCGCGACCAAGGTCGTCAAGCGGCGGATCAATCCGGCCAAGCAAAAGACCTGACGCATTGTGTTCAGTACGACCGTGACGAACGATATGAAGCATGACGTGACCTAACAGGTAGGCGGCTGAGACACCGAGCGAGAAAGTTGGCCTGTGCGAACGAATCGGTCTCGAACTTTGGGGTTCGAGAAATCGAATGCACGCCATGCCCATACGAGGCAGCCGAGACCAATGAGTTCAAACAACAACGTGACGGCAATCGGATGACCGAATTCAGGTAGTCCCCCGCTTCCGAAGTCCGCTCCGAAGAACGGCCACCAGAACACTTTGGGTCGAGCCCAGATGCCGTCGAGCACAAGATGCATCATCATGCCGATGGGGATCCCGATCCAACGCCGACGTACCAACCGTCGCTTTTGTGTTGCCAGCATCAAGATGCCCATGAGCGCAACTGGCGCGAGTAACGCGTGAAGGACTCGCGGTCCCCCGAGAAACACTTCACCAACGGGCAGAACCGCGCCGAGCATCACGAGTCGGTAGTCGAGCGCCGGGCTTCGGAACACCCACCACACGAAGACGAAACTGACTCCGGCGAACCAGAGGATCATCGGACGAGCAATCTCCCGCAATCGGGGCAATAGGCAAGTTCTTCGGCAGGCATTCGCTTCATGACATCGACCTCGGCCGCGGCCAGCGAGATATGGCAACCCATGCAGGTGGCACCTTGAAGGCGAGCGACGCCAATGCCACCTTCACCGCCACGGATTCGTTCG
>WLOT01000073.1 GCA_009699125.1 Actinomycetota bacterium | reverse complement strand
GATGGTTGCCGTCTATGCCCTGATCTGGATCTCCATCTACGTCACCAAGTAGGCCGCCATGCTCTCCTCGCGGATGTTCACAACAGCGTTTCGGTTCTTCGCCGGTCTGGCGGTCTTTTCGCTGATCGCCGCGTTCGCCGTCGGGTTCACAAGCCAGAACCAGTCATTGATGAACCGTGTTCTCGGACCTCTCACCCTTGGCTGGAAGGGTGGCGTTGGTAATCACTTCGCCTACACCTTCTTCGTAGGGTTGTTCGCAGCCGCGGCGGCGCTTGCTGGTCTCCTCATCGCGTTCCGCGATGCTGATCCCGATGCCGAAGCGCAGATCGTCCGTATGGAGTCGGTGCCGCTTACCCGTGCTCCTATTGGCGTCAACTACCTCCCGGCTCTCGGTGCACTCGCCTTCGTGCTCATGCTCATCGGGCTTGCGACCGAAAGTTCCGGACTCACCTTCGCTGCAGTTGCAGTCATGGTGGTTGTTGCCTTCACCTGGACAGTGCGTACCTGGGCGGAACGGGCCACGGGCGACGATCACACCAATGCCGAGCTCTACCACCGCTTTATCGACCCATTCCGAGTCCCAGTCATCTCGATTTTGCTGATTGGCTTGGTCGCCATCGGCCTTTCCCGAGTCCTGCTTTCGGTCTCGAAGATCGGCTCAGTGTGGGTCTTCGGTTTGGTGGCACTGCTGTTCTTCCTTGTTGCTGTGCTCCTTGCCCTGAAGCCTTCCTCGGCCAAGTGGGTCACCACGGCGGTTGTTGTTCTTGGGGCCATCGCCATCGTCGCCGCCGGTATTGCCGGTGCGGTCATTGGCGAACGCGACATCGAACATCATGATTCCGGCGATCACGCTACGGAAGGCGCTGTTGGCGTCGCCCCCGGCGCACCCATCGTCATTCAGGGCGGAACCTCCGCATGAGCACCGCTTCTTCTCGTTCCGTGCTGAACCGAGCGGAATCCTCCGCCCGGTTGGCGCGTTTGGCTCAGACTGGTGAACACTTCGTTCACACCGTTCAGTACTGCAGCAGTCCTAGTGGCCGCGGCCTTGTGTCGTCGGTTCGTTCGCCCCGGAGCGGGCTCACCCCCGCCTCTCGAGGAGAGTAAATGCAGCGCCTTCCGAAAATCGTCCGCATTCTGGCCGTTCTCTCGTTCACACTCGTCGTGGTGCTGTTTGCCGCGTTGATCGTCAACTCGTTCCAGAATGCAGGAAAGCCGCTTACCAGCCTTAACCCACAGGGCCCGTCGTCAGAGAGCATTCAGCAGTTGCTCGTCCCGGTGACCTCAATTGCTGCCGTCGTTTTTGTTCTTGTTCTCGGTGCGATCGTCTTCATCACGTGGAAGTTCCGTGAACGTAAAGACGCCAATCCCGATGAGTTCCCGTCACAGATTCACGGCAAGACCACGCTCGAAATCGGATGGACAATTCTTCCCGCACTCATCCTTGCTGGCATTGCTGTCGGCACCGTGATGACGATCATCAACCTCAACCGCGAAGAGCCCAACTCCATCAATGTGCAGGTTGCTGGTCAGCAGTGGTGGTGGGAGTACAAGTACGACATCAACGGCGACGGAAACTTCGATGGTCCCGAAGACATCACGACCGCCACCGAAATGGTCGTTCCTGCCGGTCGGCCGATTCAGGTCACAACCACCTCGAACGATGTCATCCACTCGTTCTGGATTCCTGGTTTGAATGGCAAGCGAGACGCAGTCCCCGGTCTTCGCAACCCGCTCAAGTTGCAGGCCGACGAACCTGGCGTCTTCCGCGGTCAGTGCACTGAATTCTGCGGTCTTTCGCACGCCAACATGCGCATGCTCGTTCGTGCAGTTTCGTCGAGCGACTACGACGCTTGGGTGAAGAACCAGCTCAAGGATCACCGCGCCGATCCCGCCGATCCCACCGCTGCCGAAGGCAAGAAGGTTTGGCAATCGCTTTGTGCGCAGTGCCACGTCATCAATGGCATCAACGACGCCAAGATGAAAGAAACTCCTCCTCCGTTGGTGGCGGGAGTTGCTCCAAACCTCACCCATCTGATGACTCGTGGCACCTTCGCTGGTTCGATCTTCAACCTCTATGAACCCGTGAGCTCCGACGGTCAGGCACTCCCGATGCGCGATGTTGCTGCAGCCGGCGATCCGGGCGCCGCGCTTACAGGCGGCACCGTTGCTACCGCCAACGTCAACCGAGTCACGCTTGAAGCATGGCTGCGTAACGCACCGGCACTGAAGCCGATGTACCCGCAGGGTGGACGCGGCATGCCGAACCTGAATCTCACCGAAGAGCAGATCGACCAACTGGTCGCATTCCTCGAGACGCTGAACTGAGCATTGTGATGAACGTCCGCACCGCATTCTTTGGAGTTGGTCATGGCACTAATTGAAGACCGCCCCCTTGCCCTCCCATCGGGTGATTCCGACGACGGCTACACGCCGACTGGTGTCTTCACGCGCCCGACGGCCGAGACAGGCCCGCGCTCATGGTTCACCACTGTCGATCACAAGAAGATCGGCATCATGTACGGCGCCGCGGCAATTTTCTTCCTCGTCATCGGTGGCTTTGAAGCTCTACTGATTCGTATGCAGTTGTGGGCGCCCCGTGGTTCGTTGCTGAGCGCCAACCTCTACAACCAGGTGTACACAATGCACGGCACGACGATGGTCTTCCTCGTCGTTATGCCGATTGGTGCAGCATTCGCGAACTATCTGATTCCGTTGCAGATCGGTGCACGCGACGTTGCGTTCCCCCGAATCAACGCGTTCAGTTTCTGGGCCTTCTTGTTTGGCGGCCTGTTCATCAACTCAAGTTGGATCATGGGCGGTGGCGCTGACGGCGGTTGGTTCATGTACGCCCCAAACAGCGGCGTCATTTTCTCACCGACTCACGGCATCGACTTCTGGAACCTCGGTCTGATCATCACCGGTATCGCGTCGCTTACCGGCGCAGTGAACCTCATCGTCACGGTTCTCAATATGCGAGCCCCGGGCATGACGCTCATGCGAATGCCGATTTTCACCTGGATGGCGCTCGTCTCGCAGTTCTTGTTGCTCTTCGCAATTCCCGTTCTCACCTCGGCGCAGATCCTGCTCATGCTCGACCGAGGGTTCGACGCCAACTTCTTCAATGTCGCCAAGGGCGCGAATCCGCTCTTGTGGGAGCACTTGTTCTGGATCTTTGGTCACCCCGAGGTGTACCTGATGATCCTTCCTGCATTTGGTTTGGTTTCTGAGATTCTTCCGACCTTCGCTCGTAAGCCGATCTTTGGTTATCCGTTCATCGTGTTCTCGGGTATCGCCATCGGCTTCATGGGTTGGGGCGTGTGGGCTCACCACATGTTCGTCTCAGGTATCGGCCCGATCTCTGTCACCACGTTCTCGCTCACCACGATGTTCATCGCAGTGCCGACCGGCGTGAAGATCTTGAACTGGACCGCCACCATGTGGGGCGGCAAGTTGAAGTTCTCTTCGCCCATGTTGTTCTCGATCGGCCTTGTCACGATGTTCACCATCGGCGGCCTCTCCGGCGTTATGCATTCAGTTGCGCCGATGGACTCCCAGCAGACCGATACCTACTTCATCGTCGCTCACTTCCACTACGTCCTCTTCGGCGGCGCGTTCTTCGGGTTCATGGCCGGGTTCTACTTTTATTGGCCGAAAGCATTTGGCTACATGCTCAATGAGAGCATCGGTAAAGCCAACTTCTGGCTGATGCTTCTTGGCTTCAACCTCACCTTTGCCCCGATGCACGTGCTCGGACTTCAGGGCATGAGCCGTCGTATCTATACCTACGACGCGGGCTACGGGTTCGAATTCTGGAACAAGGTCGCCACTATTGGTGCGTTCACGCTTGCCAGCAGTATCGCCCTGTTTATCTTCAACATCTTCTACAGCAAGTCGAAGGCGAAGAAACTTCCGCCGGTCGGCCCCGATCCGTGGGATAGCCGCACCATTGAGTGGATGGTTCCTTCACCGACACCGGTGTACAACTTCGATCCGATCCCGACTGTTACCCGAGTCGACGACTTTTGGTATCGCAAGTACGGCGAAACCAAGGATGGCAAGCTCGTACGCATCGCCTCGACCGCCGAGGTCGCTCAGCAGCGCACCGACGGCAAGGGCATCCACCTTCCGTCACCGTCGTACTGGCCGCTTGTGTTGGCCGTTGGCCTTCCGATCGTTGCCTACGGACTCATTTTCAGTCTCTGGCTCGCTCTTCTTGGCGGCATCGTTGTTGTCGCAGCGATCTACGGCTGGGTCATGGAACCGCCGGATGATCCCGATGCCGCGCACGACGATCATGGTCCCGAGGCGCACGCATCCGATGGTGGCGATGCCGCGGTTCCCGAATCCGCAGACGCAGACGCAGTGAAGGAGGTCGAGACCGTTGGCTGAAACTCTCACCTCCCGTCCGACGTTGGCTGAGGCCGATGCGCATCAGGCGCACGCGCATATCGACGCCGACACAAACACCGGCATCTCCAACACCAAGTTGGGCATGTGGTTGTTCCTGGCATCAGAGTGCTTGCTGTTCGGTGGCCTGATCACCACGTACCTGCTCTACAAGCACCCGCTCGAAGGTCCGACCCCACACGAGATTTTCGACATTCCGTTTACGTCGACCTCGTCATTTGTGCTGCTGATGTCCTCGCTCACCATGGTGTTGGCCGTTTCGGCAATCGAGCGCGGCGAACATCAGCGCATGCGTGTCTGGATCGGCGCCACCGCTGTACTTGGTGCAACGTTCATCGCTGGTCAGATTTACGAATTCACTGTGTTCGCTCGCGAAGGTCTCGGCTTCACCACAAGCCGATTCAGCTCAGCGTTCTACACACTCACTGGTTTCCACGGCATTCACGTCACGATCGGCATCATCATGCTGGTCTCGCTCGTGCTTTTGTCGCTGCGGGGCAAGATTCCGGAACATAAGGCTGAGACCGTCGAAATCGTCGGTCTGTACTGGCACTTCGTTGATGTCGTTTGGGTCGTCATCTTCGCCGTCGTGTACCTCATCCCATCCTGATCGAGGAGCATCACATGACCGTTACTTCACATGACAACGTGCCCACCACCGTTCTCGATGGCGCCGTCAAGGACTACTCGCGAGACAAGGTCTACGTCCTAACGGCGATCTTCCTCGCCGTTCTTACAATCATCGAAGTCTTCACCTACGCGGCTCCGGATTTCCCGGTGTGGGCCGATGAACTTCTTATCCCGGTGCTCATGATCCTGATGGCCGTGAAGTTCTTCACGATCCTCTACGTCTTCATGCATCTGAAGTTCGACAAGCCGATCCTGACTCGTCTCTTCTACATGGGTTTGGTTCTTGCTGTATTCGTGTACATCGCAATGTTGTCAACCTTCCGTATTTGGTTCGACGGAAAACACGGCTGAGGTCGGTCGGTCCGTGAGTGACCGACGATGATGGCTGACATGTTTGCGAGTGCGTTCCCCTCTTTCACTCCCCATTGGGAAGTGTGGGGGCTTGTCTTCGCGATCGCCTGCGGCGGTATCTATGTCGCGCGCGTAATCGGCCCAAAGGTTGTCGACCCAGGAACGCCGGTTGTTAGTCATCGGCAAGTTGTTTCGTTCTGGGCAGCACTGGCTTTTATGACGGCGGCGACGGTGTGGCCACTGCACGACATCGCTGAACAACGCTTGTATTCGGGCCACATGTTCCAGCACCTGGTGCTGACGATGGTTGTACCGCCGCTCCTACTTCTTTCATGTCCAACCTGGCTCGCCGAACTCTTTGTGGCATCGGGCGGAAGATTGTGGCGAATTGTTCGAGTGCTCGCGACACCAATCCTCGCGTTCTCGCTCTTCAACGCTTTCAACATGCTCAGTCACATGCAGCAGTTCGTGAATACCTCAGTCTCAAACGGTCCGTTCCACTTCATCGCTCACGTTTTGTTTGTAGTCACTGCGCTCATTATGTGGTTGCCGGTCTGCGGGCCATGGCCCGAACTGCGGCTCTCAATACCCGGCCAGATGGTCTACCTGTTCGCCCAATCAATCCTTCCAACATTGCCGGCAGCGTGGCTTTGGCTTTCGCACTCACCGGTCTACGACGCGTACGACCAACCCATCCGGCTGTGGGGAATCACGGTGATGGACGATCAAGCTGCTGCTGGCCTCATTATGAAGGTGATTGAAGCCGCATACCTTTGGGGAATTATCGGTGTGTTGTTCTTTCGTTGGGCGGCCCGACACCACAACGCTGATCGAGAAGGCCTCTATCTCACCGAACGTCAAATCCTTGAGTGGGAAGAAGGCGAGCGTGGAGGCCTCGATGGTTCGCCAGTCGATGCACCGCGCACTGCGCCACCGTCGTAGCTACTCCCAGCGGAAGAATTTCACGGCTGCGAGCGGTGCCAGCACGGCCCAGACGCCAAGCACGATCCACGCCGAGCCTGCCACTGGTGCGCCACTGCGCAGGCAGGATTGCAGCACCTGACTGAGTGCTCCCGACGGCAGCACTTTGCCGATCGTTCCCAAGAAACCCGGCATTTCGCTGAATGGAATGATCATTCCCCCGAGGAGCAGGAGGAGGAGATAGAGCCCATTGGCAAGAGCGAGCGTGACGGTTCCGCGCAGAGTGCCGGCCATCAGCAGGCCGATTCCACCGAAGGCGAAGGCGCCAAGGACCACAGCGGGAATGGCAAGCCACGGGTTACCGCCGGGATTCCAGCCAAGAAGGAATGCGGCGATCACGATCAGCGCAATCTGCACGATGAGGAGGATCTTCACCATGCCGATCTTGGCCAGCACCCAACGCCCGCGACCGAGTGGCGTGGAACCCAGTCGTTTGAGCACTTTGTAGTGACGTTCGAAACCCGTTCCGATGGCGAGTGCAACCATGGCGTTCGACATCACGGCAAGTGCGATGATCCCAGGGGCAAGGAAGTCGACGCGTTTGTCGACTCCTGTCGGAATTGGAAGCACTTTGACCGCGGAGAAGAACACCAGCAGCAACAGTGGAATGGCGATGTTGACGAGGAGTTGCTCGCCGTTTCGGAGGCTGAGCATCAGTTCCGAACGGGTTTGAGCGACAAGTGCTTTCATCGACGTGACCTCCGTCGACGAGTCGTTGTGGGCTCCGCGTCAGGAACAGACGCGTCGGCGGTAAGCCGCAAGAACACGTCTTCGAGCCGTTGGCGACCGGCGCGCAGATCGGCGAGCGGGAGATCCATCTCGGCAAGCCATGCGGTGATTGCTGCAACCATCGTTGGTGTCGCGGCGGAGGCAACGACGTATTCACCGGGCGAAACTTCCGTCACCACAGCGCCGATGCGCGCACCGAGAGATGAAACATCGAGTCCCGTTGGTGCACCGAAGCGAACGTCGTCGCCTTGAGACGCGCGCATGAGTTCGGTAGGTGTTCCATCAGCGAGCACAACACCGTGATCGATGATGACCACATGGTCGGCGAGTTTCTCGGCTTCTTCAAGATCGTGCGTTGTGAGCAGCACAGCAACGCCGCGATCGCGGAGATCGGCGATCACTCGGCGAATGAGTTGGCGGCCGGCGGGGTCGATTCCCGCAGTGGGTTCATCGAGGAACGCGACATCTGGGCGACCAACGAGCGCGAGTGCCAGCGAGAGGCGCTGTTGTTCTCCGCCAGACATCGAACGCCAGGTCGATGATCGGTGATCGGCTAACCCAACGAGGTCGAGCAGTTCATCGGGGTCGACGGGATTGTCGTAGTACGACGCGAACAGGTGCAGCGCTTCGGCCGGTCGCATGCCAGTGGCGACGCCGCCCGATTGCAGCATTACGCCGATGCGGGCCACGAGCTGCCGATGCTCGGCGACGGGGTCGAAGCCCAGAACGCGAACCGAACCGGCGGTGGGCCGGCGATAGCCCTCGAGAGTTTCGACGGTCGAGGTCTTGCCTGCTCCGTTGGGGCCAAGGAGGGCGGTGATCTGCCCGGGCATCGCCACAAACGACAAGCCGTCGACGGCAACTCGATCGCCGTAGCGAATGGTGAGGTCGGTGACCTCGATCGCAGGCTGGGACTCAGGAGAAACCACGATCTGACGCTACCGGGCCGACGACTACGGTTCAGAACCGTGATCGACGTTCGCCGAATCCGTTCTGACTATGAGGCGGTCCGCGCCTCGCTCGCCCGCCGTGGCGACGAAGGCGCCCTGCGCGACCTCGCTCAGGTTGCTGAACTCGACGAAAAGAGTCGTCAGATTGCCGGCGAACGTGATGATCTGCGGGCAAAGGTCAATGGTCTGTCCAAAGATGTCGGCCAACTGCGCCGCGATGGCGATGTGGCCGGAGCCGAAGCGTTGCAGGAACAGAGTCGTGAACTTGGCGAGCGCGAGCGTGAGGTTGCCGCCGCTGCCGATGAAGTCGCCGGCGAGATCCGCGACCTACTACTCCACATCCCGAATCTTCCTTCGCCTGATTGCCCCGACGGCAAGGGCGAGGCCGACAACGTCGAGATCAAGCGCGTTGGTGTTGGCGACGATCCAGCTGCGTGGGCGGAGCATCAGCGTGTTCCGCACTGGGACATCGGCACCGAACTCGGCATTCTCGATTTGGAACGCGCCGTCAAGATGTCGGGCGCGATGTTCACGATGTTCCGCGGCCAGGGCGCGACGCTTTCTCGCGCGTTGTGTCAGGTAGCTCTCGATCGGAATGCCGATGCGTTCGAAGAAGTTCGTCCGCCCACGGTCGTGCTCACCGACACGATGATCAGTACCGGTCACCTTCCGAAGTTCATCGACGATGCCTATCACCTCGAACGCGACGACCTTTGGGCCATCCCCACTGCCGAAGTTCCGCTCACGTCGTTAGCGCGTGACGAAATTCTGCGCGGCGCCGATCTTCCGATGCGCCTCATGGCACAAACCGCGTGCTTCCGTCGTGAAGCCGGTTCAGCTGGCCGTGACACTCGTGGCTTGTTGCGCGTTCATGAGTTCGACAAGGTCGAGATCCTTGCCTACGCAACTCCGGAACAAGCTCCTGCGCTGCATG
>WLOT01000072.1 GCA_009699125.1 Actinomycetota bacterium | reverse complement strand
TGTTTCTTGATCGACATCTCCGCCGACTTCGCAACGGTATCGATCGTCTCCTAATAGCGAACACACCAACTGATGAAGAACTGACGAGCGCTCTTTTTCAGCTCATCGAAGCGAACGGCATCGATGAGGCGCGCGCGCGGATCACAATCACACCAGGGCCAGGCTCGTCTCCGCGTGATCGCGGCACGCAACCACTTACGGTTATCACTACTTCCCCGCTCCACAAAGCGCCTTCGTCGGTTTCGTTGTGCACCGTTCAGTGGACTCGCAATGAGCGCTCGCCACTCGCCGGAATCAAATCCACCAGTTGGGGCGAAAACGCATCGATCCTTCGTTACGCCGCGACAAACGGGTTCGACAACGCAATTCTTTGTGACAGCACTGGTCGCCTGAGCGAATGCACAACCTCGAATCTGTATTTGGTGATCGACGGCCAAATCTTGACGCCATCACTCGAGAGCGGGTGCCTCCCGGGAATCATCCGAGAGGTTCTCATCGACGAACAGCTCGTGAGCGAGCAGGACCTCTTCCCTTCAGATCTTGAACTCGCAACCGAAGTTTTCATTAGCTCTTCAACAACTGGCGTTGTGCCTGTCCGTTCCGTTGACGGACGCACCTACACAGCCCCCGGACGACTCACTGCTCGTGCACTCGAAACAATTGAGAAGTTGTCGGGACGTTAGAAACGGCTCAGCCCAGTAAGCGAGCGTGAACAATGTCGCCAACAGTTACTGAAACAATTCCTCCGTCGCTGCCACAGTCAACGAGAAGCCGTCCGTCGTCGGCAATCGCAATCGCCCGACCGTCGAAGAATCCGTTGGAATTTTCAACACGCACATCGCGTCCAAGTGTCGCCGAGGCCGCTCGAACCTCGTCGAGGAATCCGCCTCGCTCACTTTCGTCAGTGATTGCGGTGAGATGACGGTCGTAGTGGTGGAGCCACGCGACAAGTACCTGTTCTCGGTCAACCGACTCACCGGTGAGGTGATTTACCGAGGCAGCGGTCGCTGCGAGTTCCGCTGGGAGTTCCTCGGGCCAATCGAGATTGAGGCCCATCCCCACCACCACCGCATCAACATGTCCATTGACCACATGTGACTCGGCCAAGATGCCAGCGAGCTTTCGATCGGCGAGGGGCCCATCGGCCACAACGAGATCGTTGGGCCACTTCAGGCCCGGCCGAATCCCGGCGACCTCTTCCACCGCATCCGCAGCTGCAAGACCGCAGGCCAGCGTCAGTAAGAACAGGTCCTCTGGACCCACGAGGGGTCGTAGAAGCGCAGAGACCAGCAATGAGGCCCCAGCAGGGGCGATCCAGGACCGATCCAGCCGTCCACGGCCGGCTGTTTGGTGGTCGGCAACGAGAACAACGCCCTCGGGAGCGCCCTCGGCGGCGGCCTCAAGGAGGTCGCGATTGGTCGAACCGGTCTCAGCCACCCATCGCACATCGGCGAATCGGGTGCCCGGGACCTCAGAAGTGGCGAAGGACCTGTTCACGCGTGCCACCATAGGGCGTGCTTAAAAAGATCCTCATCGCCAACCGCGGCGAAATCGCAGTCCGTGTCATCCGCGCCTGTCAGGAAATGGGCATCGCCACCGTGGCGGTGTACTCAGATCTCGATCGTGACGCCCTCCATGTGCGCCTCGCCGACGAGGCCTACGCGCTTGGCGGCACGACGGCAGCCGAGAGCTACCTCAACACCGATCTGATCCTCGATGTCATCGAGCGCAGCGGTGCCGACGGCGTGCATCCCGGTTATGGCTTCTTCTCCGAGAACACCGACTTCGCTCGCGCCATCACCGAGCGCGGCGTCACGTTTATCGGTCCGCCTCCTGGTGCGATCGAAATCATGGGCGACAAAGTCTCCAGTCGAATTGCGGCACAGGCCGCCGGCGTTAACGGCGTTCCCGGAACAACCGAATTTCTTAACGATGCATCTGAAGTCATCGCATTCGGCAAGGCGCACGGTTGGCCTGTCGCAATCAAGGCCGCCTATGGCGGCGGCGGACGCGGTATGCGCGTTGTTCGCAGCGAAGACGAAGCTGCTGAAGCATTCGATTCCGCACGAAGCGAAGCACTTAAGGGATTCGGCCGCGACGAGTGCTACGTGGAGCGCTACCTCACGTGGCCCCGCCACATCGAGATGCAGATCATCGGCGACACTCACGGAAATTGCGTCTGGATCGCCGAACGCGATTGTTCTGCGCAACGTCGCCACCAGAAGCTTGTCGAAGAGAGCCCGGCACCGAACTTTCCTCCGGAAATTCGCCAAGCCATGGGTGAAGCCGCAGTCACCGTTGCGAAAGCATGTGGGTATTACAACGCTGGCACTGTCGAGTTCCTTTTCCAGGACGGCGAGTTCTACTTCCTCGAGATGAACACCCGTCTGCAAGTCGAACACCCCGTCACCGAAATGGTGTCCGGTATCGACCTCGTTGCGGAACAGATTCGTGTTGCTTCAGGGCTTCCGCTTTCGTTCACTCAAGAGTCGATCGAATTGTCGGGTCACGCAATTGAAATCCGCATCAACGCGGAAGATCCGGCGCAGGGCAAGTTCCTTCCCTCCCCCGGCCACATCACCACGCTCGTTCCTCCGGCTGGTTTCGGCACCCGCTGGGATGGCGGCTACGAATCCGGCGACACCGTCAGCCAGTACTACGACAACCTTGTTGGAAAGCTCATCTGCTGGGGTTCCGATCGTGAAACTGCGATTCGCCGCACGCTGCGCGCGCTTCGTGAATTCCGCATCGAAGGAATTTCCACCACGATTCCCGCCGACCTCGCCATCCTCGAGCATCAGGACTTCGTCGATGGCATTCACTCCACCAAGTGGGTTGAAGACACGCTCGACCTCAGCAACGTTGGAAGCACTGCAACGGTTGCCGACGGCGAGACCGAAGCGAAGGTCCAGCGCGACGTCGATGTCGAAGTCAATGGCAAGCGCTTCTCAGTCAAGGTCTTCGTCCCCGAGTCACAGGCCGGCGCAGTTGTTGCCGGCGGTGCCGCTGGTGGCGCAAGCCGTCCTCGTCGCTCAGGCGGCGCTGGTGGTGCGGGAGCTGGCGGCGGCTCGGGCGCAGTTGCCGTCCCCATGCAGGGCACGATCGTCAAGATCCTTGTCGAGGTCGGTCAAGAAGTTGAAGCCGGCGCGACCGTGTGCGTGCTCGAAGCCATGAAGATGGAAAACAACATCACCGCTGACAAGGCCGGCACCGTCAAGGAGATCAAGGTCGCCCCTGGCGATTCCGTTGGCTCCGGCGATGTCGTCGTGGTGATTGAGTAATCGACCGCTACCGCACCCAACCACTGGGTGACGGCAACGGCAGATCGAGATAGGTGACGATGCCAGGCTTGGCCTCGCACACCGAAGCGACCGCGTCCACGGCTGGAAGCGATGTCATCACCATGCCCAGCACCATGTAGTCGCTGAACGACTTCGCTTTGAAGTCCACCGGTGGAAACACTTCAAGTTTCGTTCGCACTGACGGCATGCCATCGATCTCGACGATGTAGCCGTGCTCGACCTTCCAGTCCGGTTCGAGCGTGCGCCCCTTACGCCAGCGGACATCACACGAAACAATTTTGCGATCACCAATCCAACCCTGCCAACTGGCCGACACACCGGCCACACAGCCCGCATCGATCGACCATGAACCAAGGTCAAGGAACTCGGTGGTGATCGCGTACTCGGTTTCGCAGCGGACGTCATCGAACTCCACGCCGAGCGCCTGACCCATCAGATGGACCGCATCACCGAAGACCGCAGTCCCCTGTTTTGTCATTGACGACAAGTTCGGGTCATCGGGAAGCAACCCGTAGCCAACCGACTTCTCGGTGTCGCCTGAGTCGTACCCGGTGGAGTCCACTGATTCGAGCATGCGAATGGAATCGATCCGATCGCAGACGCCTGCCGAAACGATGCCGAGAAGATTCGCCATCCCAGGGTTCATTCCAGAACCAAAGATCGAACTGTTGCCATGGTTGCATGCATCGACAATTCGTTGACGATCGGCACCCAGCGCGTGACCGGTGATGAATCCCGCCGTTGCGGTGATGTTGATACCGGCCTCGAGAATTCGAACCATGTGATCGACATTGGGCCATTTCGGGTTGTAGATCACGCAGTCAGGCTTCAGGCCCAACAACGCATCGATGTCGTTTGTCGCAAGTACGCCAATGGGATCGAGGCCGCACAATTCCCCGACATCTCGTCCGACTTTGTCGGCCCCCCATGCATAACAACCGACAATTTCGAGTTCAGGATTGGCAACAGCGGCGATCACCGATCGCTGACCAACATTGCCGGTCGTCCACTGCACAACTCGATAGACACGTGACGACATCTAATCCCCCCAAAACTCAGCGATGTACGAACGACTCGTCGGAATCTGAGGGTAGGCCGTGGGAACCCTTAACGGGTGGAGATAACGAGTGTTCCGCCGACAACATCGGGCCAACCCCGATGAAGCTCACCACCGATACCCGTTCCAAAAATCATCAGCACCGCGGCAAAACCGAACGGACCAAGCGGAAGCGCCAATGGCGACCACGGCAGCAACGAACGAAGCCCGCTCTGGATCGCCGTAGGTCGACCACCATCCACATATCGAACGACACGCAGCCCAAACAGCATCTTGCCCAACGTGCGTTGAACAAACAGCGTGAAGACGAACTCGTACAGGACACCCAACGCGAGCGCCGCCGGCACAAGCCAACTGGGGACATCAAACTGCAACTGACCGTCAATTGTTTTCGCGGTGACGGCGATGACAATCAGCACGGGCAATGCGACGATTGAAAGATCGAGTGCGCGCGCCCCGAACCGGGGGCCAGGCGCGGCAAGGCTGAAGGGGCCTGTGGCCGGAAAATCCTTTGCCGTTGGAACTTTGCGAGGTGCACCGATTGGATCGGTTTGTTCACTCTGCTGCATCGGACAACGCCTCGGCCATTGACGGATGCACGAACAACGACTCGTGAAGATCAGTGACTCGAAGACCAGCACTTACTGCGAGCGACAGGACAGCAATCAACTCGGCGGCGTGGCGACCGACGATCGAGCCACCGAGCACAACGCCAGTCGCCGGATCCGAAATGATCTTCACAAATCCACGTGAATCATCTTCAATAAGTGCTTTCGCGTTTGCCGAGAACGGCACTTTTGTGACCCTGATCTTGCGGCCCATGGCGAAGGCATCAGCTTCGGCCAAACCGACATCGGCGATTTCGGGCTCGGTGAAGATCGCCGATGCCGCTTTTTCGTAATCGATGTGTCGATGCGGTCCAGCGTGGAGACCCATCGCGTGTTCAGCGATCTTGCGGCCTTGGAGCGCCGCAACCGACGACAACGGCAGTTTTCCGGAAACATCGCCCGCGGCGTAGACATGCTGAAGAGAACTCTGACAGTTGTGATTGATCTTGACGTAGCCATCGATCAATTCGACGCCTGCTTCGCTAAGACCGAGGTTGTCGGTGTTCGGAATCGAACCGATCGCCAAGAGTGCGTGTGAACCGCGTACCACTCGCCCATCGGTGCATTCGATGGTGACACCGTCAGAACTCACCGTTCCGCTGAGCGCCTTTGCACCCTTCAAGAGATGAACACCACGAGCAAGAAAGTCAGCTTCGAGTGCAGCAGCAACTTCGGGGTCTTTCAAGGGAAGAACTTGCTGGCGACTCACGATGAGCGTGACCTCGCTGCCGAATGATTTGAACATGTGAACAAACTCAACGCCCGTTACACCTGAACCGATGACAACCAGATGTTCAGGAAGCGTGGATGGCGGATACGCATCGCGCGTCGTGAGCATTCGTTCGCCGTCAACATGAGCCCATTCGGGAATGCGGGGACGACTACCAGTAGCGATGAGGACGACATCAGCATCGAGCTCAATAGAACCATTGGCGGTTTCAGCAATGACCTGATGGGGTCCAACCATCCGACCGGTTCCCTTAAGAAGCGTGACACCCTGGCTCTCAAGCAACGTGGTGGTGGACCGTTCGAGGCGCTTGCCGATGGTGTCGATTCGGTGGCGCAAGGCATCGAAATCGAGTGTCGCCGAGACATCGGTCAGACCCATGCGCTGCGCATCGTTGATCGTTCCAAGCGCTCCGCCGGTGGCAATCATGGCTTTGGACGGGATGCAGTCTCGGAGATGAGCCGCTCCCCCGACGAGATCCTTCTCGACCATCGTGACCTCGGCCCCGAAACGGGCCGCGTAAGTGGCAGCGGTATTTCCGGCTGGTCCCCCGCCGATAATCACAAAACGCTTGGCCATATGGGGTCAGGCTACCGGCAGACGACTGGCAGATGACCCGCAAGCGCCACACCTTGGGCAGAGTTCACATCAGGTTCACGAATAGTCACTCAGTCGCTCTTGCGATTGATCGCATTCGGTGGTCAGGGGTGAACACCCTACGAGTGAGCCCAAGACCGATCACCGTGACGCTCGTCGCGACAGAACCAAGAATCAGGTACATGATCGCAAGTTGCACGGTGACGGCATTGACTGCGTCGACACCAGCGAGCACAAGACCAGTCATTGCCCCCGGCAGAAAAACGAGTCCAACCGCTTTCGTGGATTCAATCTGTGGCACGAGTGCGGTTCGCAGCGCAGACCGGACATAGGGCCGAGACGCTTCTTGCCATGACTGCCCAAGGGCGAGCCGAGCCTCGACCTCATCGCGCTTTTCTGAGAGTTCGCCGACAATGCGCCGACCTACAAGCACACACGCGGTCATCGAATTTCCAATCATCATCCCAGCGAGCGGGACGATCGTTCGGCCCTCGATTGGAAACACATGGAAACCGAAAATGACCGAGAGGCTTACGACGACAACCGTGAGCATCGAGAGTGTGCCGAGAAGAAAGATTCCAGGAATTTCCTTTGCTCTGCTGCGGATCGTGAATCCTGCAAAGCCGATCATGATCACAACCCACAGCCACGCCCACCACACAGAAGCGTTGGAATCGAGCACAAGCCTCAAGGCGAAGCCAACCAGAAGCAATTGCACTGCAGCACGCGCCGACGCCCACAGCATTGACCGAGAAAGTTGCAACCGCTGCGAGAACGAAAGGGCAATGGCGACCACCACCAGCGCAAAGGACCCAAGCAAACCTGCCCATCCGATTTGGGTTGCGTTCACGACTTGTCCTCCGACATCCCCTGATCGAGAAACGCGGCAGTTTCCGCTGCCGAGGCGTTGCGACCATCGATCAGCACCACCGCATGGTCGGCGATTCGGCGCACTTGCGACAGGTCATGGCTGACCCACAGGATGCCGATTCCCTCTTGTGCGAGTTCTTTTGCAAGATGTTCAATGCCGAGACGATTCTCGTGATCGAGCGCCGAGGTGGGCTCATCCATCAGGATCACCTCTGGCTGCGTGAGGAGGGTCCGAGCGATGCACATGCGCTGTGACTCACCCCCAGAGAGGTCATCAGCAACGCGATCAAGCATCGAGGCCTCGAGCCCCACCCGTTCGAGCGTTCCGGCCAGTTCCTCGTCACCCGCGAGCGGAGCACCAACCTTGAGATTCGCCCGCACTGACCCTGCGAATGGGACCGGCTTCTGAAACACCATCCCCACCCTGCGACGGAGCTCTCGGGGGTCAATCGCTGCGCTGTCCTCGCCTCGGAACCGAACGCTGCCCGCCGATGGGATGTCCAGACGGTTGCCTAGCCGCAACAGCGTCGATTTCCCTGCCCCAGAGGGCCCTGCGAGGACCGTGACTGCCGCCGGAGCCACCGAAAGGTTCACCTCGTGCAGGATCTCGCGCTCGGCGTCCACCACAAAACTCACACCGTCGAATGCAAGCAGTTCGGCGCTCTCGGCGGGAATGCGGGTGAGACCCATTCCGCCAGCATGACACCCGCGCGCCCTCCCTCTTAGTCTGACGGGGTGACTTCCTCAGAACAGTTCCCCACCGCCTGGGCCGACGCGGCCTCCAAAGACCTCAAGGGCGCAGACCCTGCCGACCTCGTCTGGGAGACCCCCGAAGGCATTGCCGTCAAACCGATCTACACCGCCGCCGATCTCGAGGCTCTCGGTGACGTCGACACTCTTCCCGGATTCGCTCCCTACACCCGAGGCGTGCGCGCCACGATGTACACGAATCGTCCGTGGACGATCCGCCAGTACGCCGGCTTCTCAACCGCTGAAGAGTCGAACGCGTTCTACCGACGCAACCTCGCTGCCGGTCAGATGGGCCTGTCGGTGGCATTCGATCTCGCGACACACCGCGGCTACGACTCTGATCACCCGAATGTGGTTGGCGATGTCGGTAAGGCCGGCGTAGCGATCGATTCGGTCGAAGACATGAAGATCCTGTTCGAGGGAATTCCGCTCGATCAGATGAGCGTGTCGATGACCATGAATGGCGCCGTCATTCCGATCCTCGCAATGTTTGTTGTCGCAGGTGAAGAGCAGGGCGTCGATCGGGCTCTTCTTGCCGGAACCATTCAGAACGACATTCTCAAAGAGTTCATGGTCCGCAACACCTACATCTACCCGCCTGCTCCAAGCATGCGCATCATTGCCGACATCATCGATTACACAGCCAACGAAATGCCGAAGTTCAACTCCATTTCGATCTCGGGCTACCACATGCAAGAAGCCGGAGCGACGGCAGTTCAGGAACTCGCGTTCACGATTGCCGACGGCAAGGAATACGTCCGCGCTGCTCTCGACAAGGGACTCGACGTTGACCTCTTCGCCGGTCGACTCTCATTCTTCTTTGCAATTGGGATGAACTTCTTTATGGAAGTTGCCAAACTGCGCGCTGCACGCGTTCTATGGCATCGAGTGATGAGCGAGTTCGAGCCAAAGAAGGCCGGATCGCTCATGCTCCGCACCCATTGCCAGACCTCGGGCGTTTCACTGACCGAACAAGACCCCTACAACAACGTGGTTCGCACAACCATCGAAGCACTTGCTGCCGTACTTGGCGGAACGCAAAGTCTTCACACCAATTCCTTCGACGAAGCGTTGGGTCTTCCGACCGACTTCAGTGCTCGAATCGCCCGTAACACCCAGCTCATCATCGCCGAAGAATCTGGCGTCACCAGCACCGTCGATCCTCTTGGTGGTTCCTATTACATCGAG
>WLOT01000071.1 GCA_009699125.1 Actinomycetota bacterium | reverse complement strand
GTGCGTCTGGGGTTGTCGTCGGTTCGTTCGGTCGGCGACGACCTCGCCGAAACAATCGTTACTGAACGCGAAGCAAACGGGCCCTATGCGTCCATGACCGATCTCGCGCAACGTGTCGATATCGACCGCACTGCGCTTGAAGCATTGGCAACCGCGGGTGTGTTTTCGAAGTGCACCGACCGTGAAGGTGTTGCCCTCGATCGTCGTCGCGCATTGTGGGTCGCCGGAGCAGTGGCCGAGACCAGCGCCGATCGACTTCCTGGCATCGTTACCGGTACCGATGCGCCAACACTGCCCGGGCTTTCCACGCGCGAACTCGCTGGCGCCGATCTTTGGGCCACCGGCGTTTCTCCCGATGGACACCCCACGTTGTTTGAACGCGAACATCTCGCATCGCTCGGTGTTCTCACTGCAGTCGAATTGCGCACCGCTCCCACCGACACGCGCGTACTTGTTGGGGGAGTCGTCACTCACCGCCAACGGCCATCAACCGCACATGGCATCACCTTCGTAAATCTTGAAGATGAAACCGGCCTCATCAACGTGGTGTGTTCTCCTGGGTTGTGGAAGCGCTACCGGCGGGTGGCTCGCGGTGCACCGGCATTGCTGGTGCGAGGTCGTCTTGAACGGGTTGACGGCGTCATCAACGTGGTGGCCGACAAACTTGAGGTTCTTCCTGTGGTTGGCGGGCATCGCTCGCGCGACTTTCGCTGATCTCCGAGTGTCCACCGCCCGCGCGGGTGTCGGCCGTACTCTTTGCCCGTCAACAACCCTCTCGAGGAGGAACAGAATGTTTGCCCAAATGGTCGCTATGGCACAGACCGTCGATCACGGTCACATGTTTCACGGTGATGAGATCATCAATGGCCTCAATCTTGGTCTGCTTATTATCCGCGTTGTCGTTGGTCTCACACTGGCAACACATGGCCTGAACAAGATTTTCGGCGGCGGAAAAATCGCCGGCACCTCTGGCTGGTTTGCATCAATGGGTATGAAAATGCCGAAGGCGAATGCATGGATTGCTGCCCTCACCGAAATCGGATCCGGTGCACTTCTTGCACTGGGTCTTCTCACCCCGCTTGCCGCAGCAGGCATGGTGGCAATCATGGTGGTGGCGCTGATCACGACGCATCGCAAAAACGGATGGTTCATCTTCAATCCGGGCGGCGGCATTGAGTACGTCGTCGTACTTGCTGCTGTTGGTATTGGTCTCGCCTGCACCGGCGCTGGTGAATGGTCGCTCGATCATGCCTTTGGCATTCATTGGTCTGGAGTTCCCAAGGGCCTCATCATCGTGCTTGCTGCCGGTATCGGTGGCGGCTTGTTGCAGCTCGCAACCTTCTGGCGTCCGAAGTCGGTCGCTTCTGCTTGATCTTCTCCAACCGAGAACGAGAAGGGCCCGCAGCACGCGCTGCGGGCCCTTTCGTTTTTCCGAACAGTTTCGAGCTAGGGAACGATGACTGCTCGACCCTGCAACGTCCCGTCGACCATCTTGTTGTAAACCTCGCGAGCACGATCGAGCGAGTACGTCTCGGCATGCACCCGGAAACCGCCACTGCGTGAAAGATCGAGCAACTCACTAAGTTCAGTGATGCTTCCCCAGTAGGTGCTCTGCACACTGCACTCATAGGGAAAGGTGAAGAAACTGAACGGCAGCGTGCCTCCGCCGACGCCAACCACCGTGAGGCGGCCTAGCGGGGCAGCAACCGCGGCCGCCAGGGCAAGCGTGTCGTTGTAGCCGCAAATGTCGAGAATGACTTCGGCGCCTCGACCACCAGTAATGCCTCGAATTTCGGCCGCAGCATCGGGACCCATCACAACGGTGTGGTCAGCCCCAAGACCGGCCACGACCTTGAGTGCTGATTCGCGCTGATCGACCGAAATGACCGTTGCCGGTGACAGTTCCTTGAGGAATTGCACCGCAAGGTGGCCAAGTCCACCAGCGCCGATGACAACTACGAACGAACCGGGCACGAGTAACGGAAGCGCTTGCTTGATCGCGTGATACGGCGTGAGGCCGGCATCGGTGAGCGGTGCTGCTTCGGCCGGAGTCATGTCGCCGAGCGGAACGAGATAGCGAGCGGCGGGAACGAGCAGATACTCGGCCATGCCGCCATCAACGCTGAGGCCGGGACCGCTGGCGGAAATGTTGAGGCAGTAGTTCTCCATGCCCTTGCGGCAGTTCGAACACTGCCCACAGCCCCACGCGCCATAAACGGCGACGGGCGAACCGATTTCAAGCCCAGGAGTCGCCACGGTGCCGGGGCCGAAGGCTTCGATCCATCCCGCGTTTTCGTGGCCGAGGGTCATCGGCGTTTCGCGAGGACCACCTGCGGAGAATTCCATGAGGCTGATATCGCTGTGACACGCGCCGGCGCCACCGATACGGATGAGCACCTGACCCGGGCCCGGATCGGGCTGAGCGACCTCGTTCAGCGCAGTGGTGGCGTCGACCTCTGCCGAACCACCGATCAACTGGAATGCCTTCATGGAAACCCCCGAATGCAGAGCAATGTGTTCACAGGTTCTAGCGCAGGTCGGCGGTCATCGCCGAGCGTGCACGATGCCTAGTCTCAGGGCGTGACCACTCGCTTCGACACTGACACTGATGTGCACTCGCTTGGGAACGGACGCTACGAAGCGCGCCTCGACACGGGGTGGTGGGCCGGTGTCGGACCAAACGGCGGGTACCTCAATGCCATCCTCGTGCATGCGTGCGAAGCCGAGATCAACGACGCATCGCGTGTCTGTCGATCATTCACCACACATTTCCTTTCACGGGCATCCGAAGGGCCCGTGGAACTTGAGGTCGTTACCGAACGGTCTGGTCGGTCGCTGAGTTCAGTGCGCGTCTCGATGACACAACAGGGTCGAACCATCGCGGTATCCATCGGAGCATTTTCAACAGGACGCGAAGGTCCTTCGTTCAGCGATGTTGTTATGCCTGATGTTCCTCGTCCCGAAGATGTTGTTTCGCCAGGGTACGAACCGGCCATTCATGATTTGGCGTTTCCCGAAATGGCCAAGCGTTACGAGCAGAAGTGGGTACTCGGAGCGCGCGCCTTCACCGGTGGCGACGAAGCGCGAATTGGTGGATGGATTCGTCTTCCGGAACAACAACGTGTCGATGGTGCAGTTCTCGCAGCATTTGCCGACGCATGGATGCCTGCGATGTTCAGTCGGGTGAGCGGGCCATGGGGAATTACAACGGTTGACCTCACCGTGCATGTTCGTTCACTGCCGCCAGTGGATCATGATGGTTGGTGTTTCGTGCTCTTTCATTCCACCGCAAGCCTCGACGGTTTTTGTGAAGAAGACGGAATCATTTGGGCGAGCGACGGAACGCTCCTCGCTCACACGCGTCAGTTGATGGCGCTACTTCCGATGGCCTGAAGTCAGCGCGTGTAGGTGCCGCTGATGACCGATGCTGCAGTGGACTTTGAGATAGCAGCATTGACTTCGGCAAAGGTCGAGCTCGTTGTGAGTCCCGAAGGTGCGGCCAGCGCGTAGAGCGCGAACTCGTACGCGTTTGCTCCCGATGCGGGACACGGGCCTGACCAGCGAGCGGTGCCTGAACTGTTTGTCAGTTGAATGGCCCCGGTTGGCACGCCGCCCTGCGGTATCGACACGGTTGCCGGACCGATGCCGGCAAGAAGCCACAAGGTCTGATTGGGGACGTTCTGATTGGTGACGACAAAGACCAACTCGGTGGTTCCGGCGGGAACTCCGCTAATGGCGAATGGGGGAGAGGTGTTCACTCCATCGCAGGTGTAGGGCTTGGGAATGGACTGACCCGTTTTCCAGGCGCTGGTCACCAGGGTGAACGCGGTGGAGCGAATTTGTGCACCAGCAGTGGTGTTGGTGGCGTTTGCGTTGGTGTTGGCCGGAGCGGTTGAACCAGAGTTCTTTCGTTCCGGGGCAGTGGCTCCTGGCTTTGGGTCTTTGAGGGTTCGTCCGCTGGTTCCGCACGCAGTCAGAGAAACGGCGAGCGCAGCGATGGAAAGAAGGGCGAGACCTCGGCGGCGGGTGCGAGAAGCGCAACGGGTAGAAGGGGACTCGGTCATCGGGTTGAGACTACGCGTGTGAGCCATGAGTGCGGTGCCGCCCCTCTCATGGACCGGTAGCGTGCGGCAATGGCTGACCGCTGTCTGCTCTCTATCCACGCTCACCCCGACGACGAAGCGTCCAAGGGCGCATCCACCGTCGCGAAGTACAAGACCGAAGGTGTTCGAGCTGTCCTCGTGACCTGCACGGGCGGCGAAGAGGGCGACATTCTCAATCCCGTGATGGATCGCCCCGAGATCAGAGCCGATCTCGCCTCAGTGCGTAAACGTGAGCTCGAAGTGGCATCGGCACTGATTGGGTACGACGAAGTTGTCTTGCTCGGGTATAGAGACTCGGGGATGCCCGACTCCGAAGCGAATGCTCGGCCCGAGGCATTCGCAAATGCCGATCTCGATGAAGCTGTTGCTCGGTTGGTTGCAATCATTCGCCGGGAACGTCCACAGGTGATCCTCACCTACGGCGACGATCAGCAGGGCTACCCGCATCCGGATCATTTGCGCGTGCACGACATTTCGTTGCCTGCGTTTGAACGTGCTGGTGATCCTTCGTATCGACCCGACCTTGGCGAACCCTTCACACCTCTCAAGATGTATTACTCGGTGTGGTCGCGTACACGGATTGAGGCAACACATAACAAGTTTGTGGAACTTGGTCTCGAATCTCCGTTCTCCGAAGATTGGTTCACACGGCCAAGTCAGGACGAGCGAGTAACAACCTCAATCGACATCGGCCCTTGGTTCGATGTTCGCCTGGAAGCGCTGCTGGCGCATGAGACTCAGGTCGATCCCGATTCCGCGTTTTGGTTTGGGCTTCCCCGAGAGATCGCGCGTTCTGTCCACCCCTACGAGGACTACATCCTCGCCCATTCCCGAGTCGAGACCCAGTTGCCCGAGACTGACCTGTTTGCGGGTATTCACTAAATGACTTGGCCCGATTCTCCACCCACGCAACCTCCTGCGCAGCCTCCGACCGAACCGGTAACTGCGAGGTCTGTGTCTGCGGATGTCGCTGAAACATCACGGACCACATCTCCAAGAGCAGCGGGAACGCAGCAGCAGCCTCGTCGCGCTCGGATGATTATCGGAATTGTTCTTCTGTTCCTCGCCGGTATTTCGGCAACGTTTGGTGTCGCATCGTTCTGGACCGAACGCGCGCTTCTCGACGAAAACACGTGGGTCGCAACGAGTAAAGCAATCGTGAACAACCCGCAGGTGCAAGATGACGTCGCTCATGCGATCGCCACGCAGATCGTCACTGTCGTGGGTGTCGACGATCTGGTCGGTGGCGTGCTCCCTGGTCCCCTTAGTGGGTTCTCGGGAACGGTGACCGAAAAAGTCACTGACCTCATTGCTGTCGCTGCCGTGCAGGTCGTGAAGACCGATGCATTTGTGAGTGTCTGGGAAACGGCGGTGCGAGCCACGCACGATGAGTTCGTGCACGCAGTCGATGGAAGCGAACGGTTCGTGAGCATCGATTCAACAGGGTTATCTCTTGACCTTGGGGCATCACTTGCTGAAATCAACAAGCAACTTGACCAACGAGGCATTCGCATTCTCGACAACGTCAATCTTGCATCGATCGATGTGAAAATTCAGTTGGTTGACGCTCCTGGACTCGAGCGAATCCGAACCTGGGTTCGGGTCCTTCGAGTTGGTTCGATTGTGTTTCCCGCGGTAGCGATCGTTGCAGCAATCGCTGGGATACTCATCGCTCGACGGCGCTGGTTCGCAGTGATCGCAGGCGCAGTCGGAGCGCTCGTCGGAGCAGGTGTTGTCGCCCTGATTTCGTCGACCGGCCGAGAGCGTGCGATCGAGCACATCTCGGGCGGCGTGCTCGGCATGTCTTCTGCGGGTGTCATCGTCGACCAGGTCCTGTCGGGCCTCGATAGCGCGCTGCTTGTTACCTGTGCGGTGGCGGTTGCCGTCCTTGTCGTTGGACTTCTGGCAGTCATCCTCACATCTCGCAGCCCTTCCGCCGCCGCCAATGATGTGGCGACACCAGCAACGTGATTGAACTCGTCCCGTGGGGAGCTGATCGAGTCGACGATCTTGTCGATCTGATGTTGCGCGTGGCTGCTGAAGAAGATCTGACTCCCGATGAACTCTTGACGGCCTGTCACGAACGCTCAGGAATTGTTATGGCAACTCCTGATGGTGAATCAGTGATCGCCGTTGGTGTCGATCGCGATGTCGATGGCGATTTGATCGCGTCGATTCGTCTTGTCGCTGTTGGCCCAAGTGTTCAACGCACTGGTCGCGGTGGCGACCTTCTTGATCACGCCGAGAAATGGGCGGCGGAACGTGGTGCACAGCGGATCCACGTCGGTGGCGAACTTTCGTTTTCGTTGTGGCCGGGCGTTCCGGTTGAAACGCCGATTGCGGCATTGTGCTCGGGGCGTGGCTACGAGACCCACGAGTTCTGGCAGTCCTATGACGTCGCAACATCGTTTCGGGCCGATCCGCCAGCAGGGGTTGTGATTCGTCGCGCAGTGCACGATGAAGATGTGACGAGGGTGTTGCTCGCAGCCACATCGGGTTGGCCCCGAAGCGCCGATGAAATCGCTCGAGCACTTGAGCACGGTACGTGTCATGTGGCCTTGCGGGGTGATGCCGATCCTGTCGTTGTTGGAATTGGCTGTCACTCAATTACGCGGGCGGGTTGGACGGGTCCGCTGATTGTCGACGAGTCCGCTCGTCGCCGTGGTGTTGGTCAAGCATTACTCGGTCAGATTTGCCGAGATCTGATGATTGCTGAGTTTGATCGGGTCGTCGTTGCTGATCTGCCTGACGACGTTGCTCGTTCGTTCATCGAGTCAACGGGAGCGGTTGCGTCGACCCGCTACCAGCGGATGTCGAAGCGACTCTGAAAAGCGGAAATTAACCAGCTCGCTGGAGTTCGCGAAGTTCGCGATAACCAATGAGCACAGCGCCGGAACGTTCGAGCATGGCCCGGAGACGCGAGTCGTGACATACAAGGTGCAGATCGTCGACCCGCGCGGCCCAGTCGGTACCGATGGCGCGAAGTTCAGGCGTATCGGTGGCGGGATGGACGTACATTTCGGTAACGCCAGGACGGAGTTCGAAGACTGCTTTTTCGATGACTCGTCGGCTTCCGACGCCATTGACGTACAAGAAGTTGTCCGGAGAGATGATTCCCTCTTCGGCGGCGAGACGGCGGAAAGGGAATCCGATTGAGCGTTCCGTTGACGCACCCGAAAGTCGAAGCGGCAACGCGAACTCAACGGCGAGGTCGAGATAAACGTCGAAGAACTCGGGGCGAAGTTGGAGGGCACCCATGTGTGAATCGAGATGGCTGACGTCGAAGCCCCAAAGGATGGCTCGTTCAATTTGTGCGCGACATTCGCGACGTACCTCGTCGAGGTCGGCGTGGTCCCAAAGGTCGGCAACCGTTCGGGGGAAACCACCATCGCCATCGAGCAGCGACGGCGCGTGGGTGATTGGTCCCCATCGGTATCGCTCGAGCTCGGCATTGAGCGTGAGGTGCACGCCGATGTCTTCGCCACTGAAGTCCGATGCTGCTTCGCGAGCCCATGCGCACGGCACCATGAGCGTTGCGCTCGTGCACACGCCCTGTCGAAGAGATTCGTAGGTGCCGGTATTCGAGGCGTGACACAGGCCGAGGTCGTCGCTGTTGATGATGACCAAGCGGGCATCGGCGGCATAACCCAAGCGTTCGGCGAGTGTTGTCACGGGTGTCACGGTATCGCCCGAGACCGCGCCGACCCTCATGAGGCGGGTTTGCCCGGTCCTCCACAGGTTGCCCAAAGCCCACGCGGGGCGGTTTTGGCGGCGTTCATTGCCGCTCGGAACTCGTCGGCATGGGCGGTGTTTGGGGCGATGGAGAGGATGTCGGCGTAGCCGCCGGCGACAAGGTCGAGATTGATGAACAGCCCGTCGGACGCCCGCCACACGTAGGCCAAGAGTCGGTTGTAGGCGTCGTGCTCTTCAATGTCGCGTTCGAGGCGGACGATGGTTCCGGGCGGCAGTAGTTGTGCGGTGTGGTTGCTCGCTTCGCGGCCGAAACATTGCACGGGCTTACGCGGGTCCTTGGTTTCGGGGGTGTCTATGCCGAGAATCCGAATGCGTTGGCGTTTGTAGCCGATGCGTACGTCGATGGTGTCGCCGTCGACAACATCGATGACAGTGGGTTCGGCGGCGTACGGGGTTGCGCTGTGGCGGGCAACGGTGTCGAGAACGAGAACAAAGAGCGACAGCGAGCCCACAAAGAGCACGGCTCCTAGAACCCCGATGATTGCAAGGACACCCGCCGATCGTCGCCGACGAGCATTGTGTTGCTCGAGTTTCGATGGAACTCGTTGCGCGGAGTGGGCTGTTCGTGTGGTCGTCGCCATGTTTGCCTCGGAGGTGAGGTTGTTGTGGCAGCACATGCCGCGATGTCGCGACCATAGGAGGAGGGTGCGTCACGCGGAAGAGCCCCGGCCTGAGGCCGAGGCTCTTCGAAACACATTGATTCGTTCGACTGGTGGCCGAAGTTCGGCCGTTTGATCAGAGTCGTTCGATGAGAGTGCCGGTACCGAGTCCACCACCACAGCACATCGTGACGATTGCCCGCTTGCCGCCGGTGCGCTGCAATTCATGTACGGCTTTGGTGATGAGGATGGAGCCGGTGCCGCCGAGCGGGTGACCAAGGGCAATCGCGCCACCGTTGGGGTTCACTCGCTCAAGATCACCGTCGAGTTCACGTGCCCAGGCCAGAACGACGGATGCGAACGCTTCGTTGATTTCGAACAGGTCGATGTCGTTGACCGACAAGTTGTTGCGCTCAAGCAGATGCTGTGTGGCATCGATGGGGCCGGTGAGCATGAGGACGGGGTCGACACCAACGAGGCAGGTATCGACGATGCGAGCGAGAGGCGTGAGACCAAGTTCCTTGGCCTTCTCGGGCGTCATGAGAAGCACGGCACCGGCGCCATCGGAAATCTGTGAGGCATTGCCAGCGGTGTGCACGCCGTCTTCGCCGAACACGGGCTTGAGACCGGAAAGGCTTTCAGTGGTGGTGTCACGAAGGCCTTCGTCGCGAGCAACGTGGTGCGTGGTGCCAGATGGCTTGCCATCTTCGCCAAGATCAGGTGCATCGACGGGAACGATCTGTGTCGCGAAACGATCTTCGGCCCACGCCCGTGCGCCGCGTTCTTGTGAAGACAATCCGAGTGCGTCGGTGTCTTCGCGGGTGATGTTCCACTTCTTGGCGATGCGTTCGGCACCGTCGAACTGTGAGGTGTATTCGTACTGAGGGAAGTACGTCTTCGGAATGGGCGAGCCCATATCGAGACCCTTGGCCACGTTCGAACCAATCGGAACTTTGCTCATGACTTCAACGCCGCCAGCAACAGCACTGTC
>WLOT01000070.1 GCA_009699125.1 Actinomycetota bacterium | reverse complement strand
CCTGGCTGGGCGCTCGACATCCTCCCGGGCCTTGTGAGCGGAGTCGGCGCGGGAATCACCGAGATCCGAATTCAGGAGATTTTCAATTACGCGCTGTATGACGCACCCGACATCGTGCGCAACGTGATTGGTCTCGGTGGACCGATGGATGTTCTTCCGCAGATGCTCGAAGAGATGTCGTTGATGATGGTGTGGGCGCCGATGGTGCGAGTGCTTGCTGACATTCTCGAGGTTGAGATCGACGACGTCACCACGACGGTGGAACGTCGCCCACTTGAGAAGACCATCGAAGTTCCGGGAATGGGAACATTCGAAAAGGGGACCATGGGTGCCTTCCGTTTCCAGGTCACAGGATTCGTAGGCGGACATCCGCTCCTTACGGTCGAGCACATCACCAGGATCGATGATGACTGTGCGCCAGATTGGCAGCAGCCGCTGAATCCTGGCGGCGAACATCGCGTGGTGATGAGCGGTCATCCCCATTTGGAGATCACCATTCACGGGAATGAGCCTGGTGAACCGGGCGCGGCAGGTGGAGGAAATGCGAGCGCAGCAAATCGTTGTGTGAACGCGATTCCCGCGGTGTGTGCTGCCGCAGCGGGTGCGTTGAGCCCGGTAGACCTGCCCGAGATCACCGGTGCAGCTCAGATTCGATTGGGCTAACTACTTCTCGAGTGCCACTCGCGACAAAAGTGGGATCCACGAGTCGAGACCGGGGACATCGAGGCCGATGACTTTTCCGTAGTCGTCCCAGCGGCGGAGTTTCAGCGCGTCGGCGCTTCCTTCGAGTCCGATGAACGTCGCGCTTTCAGAAGCAGTGAATGGGCGACCTTGTACCTCGAGGCTTCGCTGGGAGCCCCGAGAAAGTCCCTCGAAATATCCGCTCTCGTTCGCAGCGAGGTAACGCTTCGCCTCGACGTGCATCGCAATCGGTGCCGTGACCGCTTGTGGGAAGAGGTCACTCAGGAATTCAGAACCAGTGATCTCATGTCGGAGATCGCTGCTGTAGTCGGGCCCGTTGTTGCGTTCAATTTCAAAAAGATGACCGATGTCATGCAGGAGAGCGGCGGCGATCAACTCTTCGCTTGAGCCTTCGTGGTTGGCGAGCGCAGCGCATTGCAGCGCGTGCGCAAGTTGCGTGATTTCCTCGTCGTACTTTTCGTTTCCCCAGGTGCTGTACATGGAAATGATCGAATTAATCGAGGCAGATGGCATCAGAGCATTTGTCCTTCGAAGTCTCCGATAAGCGAAACCCGCGGACCGTCGGAGGATGCGAACTCCTTCGCCTTCTGCTCGTAATACGCGTCGCGTAGATTGCCTTCACGAAGCGCGTTGTAGGTCGGGTACAGCGCTCGACGAGGTTCAGAAGATGTATTTGGACCGCTTCGGTGTGGGGTCCGAGAATGAAACCACAACGCTTGACCAGCCCAGATCGGAGCTGGCTTCCAGTCGAGTTGCTCGACAATGTCGGCACGAATGCAGCCCTTGTCGTCCAGCGGCAGGATCTCGTTATGCATCGACGACACGATTTCAAGACAACCGTTCGCTTCTCGTGAATCGTCAATGGCCAACATGCACGAAACATGCATTTCGATAAATCGATACGCCGGCGCATCTTGGTGGGGCGAATAGCCGGCACCGCCCGGTGCTTTGTAATTGATCTTCTCTTTGTAAAGGACGGCCGATTCGTCGAGCAAGATCGATGCGGTGTCGGAGAGTTCGCTTCGGGTGAGAAGTTCCCGCAACTCGTCGTGATACGGAACAAAGTTTTCGGTCCGGCAGAGCCGAGGTCCGTTCGCTGTTGCTTCGCGATAGTGCAGCCAAGGACCATCGTCGGGCCACATCATGAGATCGTCGATCCATTCACGAAGCTCGGCAACTCCTTGGGGCTGCAGGGGCTCTGTGAGCACCCAACCGAACATCTGAAAATGCTCGGCGGCATCGGGTCCAGGTTCGATGGTGTCAAAGAATGGATCGTCCACATCGCGATGCTAGGCCCGTGTCCTACGCTCCGTGAATGGCCGAGGCTCGCCCGAACATCCTTTTCATCACACTCGATGAGTTCAGGGCCGAGTGCCTTTCGGCTGCTGGCCATCCGGTTGTGAAGACCCCAGCGCTCGATGCGCTCTGTGCTGAGTCGGTGCGCTTCGGGAAGCACTACGGACAAGCGTCTCCATGCGCGCCCGGCCGAGCGGCGCTCTACACCGGCACGTATCAAATGAACAACCGAGTGGTGATGAATGGTTCGCCGCTTGATGATCGTTTCGACAACATTGCGCTCGCTGCTCGCCGTAATGGCTACGACCCGGTGCTGTTTGGCTACACCGATCAAGCGATCGATCCCCGCACGGTTGCAGCCGATGATCCGCGGTTGTCGACCTACGAAGGCATCCTCCCCGGATTCCGTTGTGAGCTCGACCTCACTCGTGGACGCGAAGCATGGGCGGACTGGGTACGTGCACAGGGCTACGACATGCCTGTTGACCCTGAAGAAGGTCTCGCAACCGAATCTCAGCGACCCGCCGCGGTTGGAATCAGCGCGTTTCTCACCGATCGATTTCTTGAGTGGCTTCCTTCGCAGAACGAGCCGTGGTTTGTTCATTTGAGTCACCTGCGCCCGCATCCTCCCTTTTCTGCTGCGGGGGAGTGGGCGACTGCGTACGAACGCAGTGCGATCAATCTTCCGAACGCTCCGGGATCAGATCTCCATCCGCTTCACGAGTTTCTTCTTTCGATCTCGTACTTCGCGGCCCCGGAAGATGAAGCGGGCCTGCGCGAGATTCGAGCCCAGTACTACGGGATGATTAGCGACGTTGACGAGCAACTTGGACGAGTCTGGAACGCGCTCCGAGAATCTGGTCAATGGGACAACACCATCGTGATCGTGACGTCAGACCACGGCGAACAACTTGGCGACCACGGCATGGTTCAAAAGATGGGTTGGTTCGAAGAAAGCTTTCACATTCCTCTCATCGTTCGTGATCCGCGAACATCGAAAACCGACGGAACGATCGTCGACGCATTTACTGAAGCGGTCGATGTCCTCCCAACACTGTGCGACTTGATCGATGTTCCGATTCCTCGTCAATGCGACGGCCGGTCTCTGCTTCCATTCCTAAAAGGCGAAGAGCCTGCGGAATGGCGAGACGCGGCGTATTGGGAATTTGATTGGCGATTTTTTACCGCAGGGCGCGACGGTGCGAAATGGCCCGAAGACCGTCGCAGCGTCGGTCATCAACTCACCGTCCGTCGGACCGAAGACGTGGCGTATGTGCAATTCGCTGATGGTGACGCACTCGTTTACGACCTCGCTACCGATCCAACGTGGCGAACGATGCTGGTTGATCCAGAGCAAGCTTGGGTTGAGGCACGGGCGATGTTGGCCTGGCGAGCGCAACACACCGATCGAACCCTCACGGGGACGTTTCTTCCCTAGTCACGGCGTGATCTATCAGTTCGTTCTATGGTCGGCGTCATGATGCGCTTCAATCACATGGAACTGACATTTGCCCCCGGAACCCTTACGCCGGAGTTTCGCGATCAAGTCCGGGCGTTTTATGGCGGACTTTTCGGGTGGGACTGCAAAGACACCGAAATTCTCGGGCAGAGCGGACTGCTGATGATGCTCGATGAACGCGCGACACAATTCATTCTGTTGGCGGAAAATCCGAATCCGATCTCGTCACCCGGTTACGACCATCTCGGATTGCTGCAAGACACCCGCGAAGAAGTTGATGCGCTCTGCGCACGAATCGCGGAGATGCAGAAGACAGAACCGGACATCAAGCTGAAGGTCTATGACGACCTTGTGAACCCGGCGAGTACGGTCCACGCGTTTTACGTGAAGCACTTGTTGCCGATTTGGTTCGACGTGCAGTGCATCGAATACACCGCACCGCCTGAACGCAATTGGCACTACAGCTGATCGACGTCTCAGTCGAGGTAGCGAACTCCGGTGAGTTCTTCCGAACAAGTCCAAAGCTGCGTCGCAACCGCAGCATTTCGAGCTCGCTTTGTCGGGGTCTCCAGCTTGGGTGAGCCAAACATCAAGAAGCGCGGACCGTAAAAGTCGCCTCCCTTGGCGGAAGGATCGACGCAAGCGCGCACGAATGGCAGAGCGCCCTTTGCCGCCGACTGTCCAAACCCACCGGTTGGCTTGAGAACTTTGTTGGAAAGACCAGAACCTTCGACGCCGAGGTCAGTGCGACTTCCGCCCGGGTGGGCGGTGAGGGCAATCGTCGATGCGCCGGCGAGTGAGAGGCGGCGTTGAAGATCGAGTGAGAACAACAGGTTGGCCAACTTGCTTTGGAAGTACGCCGGCCAACGTGAGTAGCGATGCTGTTCGTAATTGAGGTCGTCGAGATGCATCTTGCCTGGGCGATGTCCCATGCTCGAATGGTTCACGACACGAGACCCTGGTGTCGCCAGCAGCAGTGGAAGCACCAAGCCAGTCAGCGCGAAATGCCCGAGATGATTGACGCCGAACTGCGTTTCAAAACCGTCGACGGTCTTGGACTTGTCGACGGCCATGAGTCCAGCGTTGTTGCCGAGAATGTCGAGTCGGTCGACCGTGGATTGAAGTTGTTCCGAGAACGATTTCACCGACGAAAGATCGGCGAGATCGAGGGTGATCGTTTCGACCGTCCCGCGAGGCGACGTCATACGGATCTTGTTGGCCGCTTCGGTGGCCTTTGCCTCGTTGCGGCAGGCCATGATCACTCGGGCGCCAGCACCTGCGAGATCGGTCGCGATGTGGAACCCGAGTCCGGCATTCGAACCGGTAATGACGGCAACCTTTCCAGTGAGGTCAGGAATGTCAGAAGTCGTCCAAGTCATGGGGTCGCCCTTAGGTGTGGAGATGCGGAGGCTGTGCCTCAGGCATCAAGGAATTGTTCGAGGATACGGGCGAGTTCTACCGGTTGGTCGCCCTGAATGCTGTGGCCCGCCTGCTCGACGTGAATGATTTGCGCATCGGGCCGGCGTTTCACGAGTTCGGCTTCGTCTGCGTCGTCAACAACTGACTGCGGGAGCATGCCTCGGGCGAGCAGGATCGGCATTGAACTACCGCCAATGACGTTCCATAGCGAAGAAAAGTCGGGATGCTCGCCGCCGGTTTCCAGCATCCGCCGATAACGCCACACCCACGACCCATCGTCGAGTTGGAGGGCGTTGTGAAGGATGCCGCGTCGCAACGAAGATTCAGTTCGTGTCGGATTGAATTCAATCGTTCGGGCAAGAAGTTCATCGAAGTTGGGAAATGACTCGGGCCCGTTGATGAAGTTGGCGATCTGCTGTGCTTTGGGGCCGTCGACGCCGGGAGTGACGTCGACGAGTGCGAGACGTCGAACGAGTTCGGGTGCGTGTCCGGCGAGTGCAACCGATGTCATCCCGCCAAGGGACATGCCCACGACGAGTTGCGCGTCTGGGGCGAGTTCTCGAATGACGACGGCGACATCTTCAGCATTGGCGAAGACATTGAGGCTTCCGTTCTTGCCGCCGTCGGAGTGGCCGTGACCGGGGAGGTCGATTGCGACAAGCGGTCGATTGAGCGCGAGGGCAACGGTGTCCCAGGTATGCGCGTTTTGAGCTCCGCCGTGCAGGAACACGATCTCTGGTGATCCGGCTCCCCAGACCAACGCGCTCAATGACCGGTCGTTGTCGACTGATACTCCGACGCGTTGAACCGTTGGTGGCCCGTTCCAGGGAATGCCAACTTCGGTGGCGTTGTCCTCGAAGTAGGAGAACTCATCGTAAGGAACTCGTTCGATTGCAGACACGTGGGTTCCTTTAGGCGGGACGACGACGGTTGGACGTGCGCAATGAAGGAGGGTCGATTGACTTGTCTTCTTCAACGACGTCTTCGCCGGGAGCGACGACACGGTCGATGGCATCGAGGAGATCGGCGTCGAGTCGAAGCTCAGAGCACGTAATGAGGTCGTCGAGTTGTTCCATTGTTCGCGGACCGATGATGACCGAGGTGATATGCGGGTGTTCCATGGCCCACGCGGTCGCGAGGTGAGCAAGTGGAAGGCCGGCCTGATCAGCAAGCGACTGAAGCGCAACCGTTGCATCGAGACGCGCGAGATTTTGCGGGCTATCAAGTTCTTGGCCCCAACGCTTGCCCATCATGGCGAGACGGGACGATTCAGGAACGTCACCGATTTCGCGGTAACGGCCCGAAAGCCAGCTTCCACCAAGGGGGCTATAAGTGATGACGCCCATCCCGTAACGCGAACAGGTGGGAAGAACGTTTCGTTCAATTCGTCGCTTGAGAATTGAATACGAAGCCTGTTCACAACGGAACTTCACGAAGCCCATCTTCTCTGCTGTCCATTGCGCTTCGACCATTCGCTCAGTAGGCCACGCAGAATGACCTGCGTAAATGATCTTGCCGGCGGCGGTGAGATCGGTGAGGCCGCCCATTGAGTCTTCAAGAGCAACGCTCTCGTCGAAACGGTGCAACTGAAAGAGATCGATGCGGTCAGTGTTGAGGCGGCGAAGGCTTCCTTCAATTGCTTGTGCCATCCAACGGCGCGAGTTGCCTTTTTGATTACGGTCGGAACCCATTGGGTGGTACATCTTCGTGGCAATGACGAGTTCATCGCGACGACCGGCGATGGCTTTGCCCAAGATCTCTTCGCTTTCACCGCCGGAGTACGCATCGGCGGTGTCGATGAAGTTGATGCCTGCTTCAAGAGCTTTATGGATAATGCGAATGCATTCAGCGTGATCGGTGTTGCCCATCTGGCCGAACATCATTGTGCCGAGGCAATAACGGCTGACTGAGACGCCAGTCGTACCGAGCGATGCGTACTTCATAGTTCCCCCTGAAAGTGTTGATCAGACCGATGGTGGCGTGATCACGAGTTCCATGCTTGCCGAACTTGGCGGTTCGGGTCACGTTCAACGGTGACGTCCCTGCCGAGAATGGCCGTCGCTCGCTCGTCTGCGCTGTAGGACGGCCAATCTTGGTCACCAAGCGATGGAACGCCTTCGGCGGCAAAGTCTGCCCACGAACGTTGCATCAGCGACGCTAACGACATTGCCTGTTCGGGATCGGAAACAAATGTGTCCCACTCGTCGACATCGATGGTTGTGAACGGGAAGGGGATGTCGACGCCATGGGGCGAGCCCATATCGGGCGAGGATGCTTCCCAGTCGAAGCGATACATCCAGGTCGGGCCATGTGCTGAGCGGGCCTCGGCGATGCGAAGTGCGGGTAACCACATGGCGATATCGGTGTTTGCTCGACGCCATGCCTCCGGCGGTTCCGATGCACCTGTGGAGCGATATGCGTCGATGAGAGCGTCGACATTGCCACCGACTGCCTCAAACCTTGTTCGCAGCCCGTCGGCGGTGAGTGATCCTGCTTGAGGATCAAACATCTTGAACAGGTCCATCTCGTCGCGATTCGTGCCGATGATTACGGGGACGGGGTTGAAACCTGACGATGCTGCTTCGAGCCAAGTGTGCGGAAGTACGACGCCATCGACAACGGGATGGAACGGCATCGTGCCGACAGTTCCGAAGAGTTCCATCGCCGCGTTTGCCTGGGCCTCAATGATTTGTGCGCCAGACATTGCGCGAAGTGCATCAACGTCGACGGTCTCGAGCCCTGCGGCGCGAGCAACCGCTTCGGCAACAAGTTGCGCCTTGTCGCGATCAAGCAGAAGGTCGGTAGCGCCGCTCTGAATGATCGCGCGCTGGAAGAGACCCACAGCCGAAGGCATTGAGAGAAGCGAGAGAACACTTCCGCCCCCGGCTGATTCTCCGAAGATGGTGACGTTGTCGGGGTCGCCTCCGAATGCGCTGATGTTGTCGCGCACCCATTCGAGAGCAGCGACCTGATCGAGCAGTCCAACGTTTGGTGTGCAGGATGGATCGTCGATGACGAGAAAGCCGAGTGCGCCGAGTCGGTAATTGATTGTGACGACAACGGTGTTGGTTGCTGCCGCTAAGCGCGAACCGTCATAGACCGAGAGTGAACCGGCGCCCAGAGAAAACGCGCCGCCATGAATCCAGACCAAAACGGGACGTGAATCGTCGACCGACGGTGTCCAAACGTTGAGGTTCAAACAGTCGTCGGATTGTTCGTCGCTGCCCATTCCCGGGACCAGGCCATCAAGCGGTCCTCCGCTCGGTTGCCATGGTGCTGGTCCGAACGTGGTCGCATCACGGGTGCCGGTCCACGCAAGTGCCGGGGACGGGGGAGCCCATCGGAGCGGACCGACTGGAGGCTCTGCAAAGGGGATGCCGAGGAAAGCGGTCGAACCCGGGGTGGAGCGGCCTTGGAGGATGCCGTTGGCGATGGAGACGGTCGTCATGGCGAAAGGCAAGCACATTCGATGGTTCCGTGCCTCGGTTTGGCATCTAACGTGGTCGGCGTACGTCGACCGGGGGGTTGCGCGATGACAATCGAAGCAAATGACGCTGCGACTCGTGGCTCGGCGATTGTTCCTGAAGGTGTTGAGCTTTCGAAGGGTGGCGCCGATGCTTGGTCACCTTCGATTACGCCACCGATCGGTATCGAACTCACCGACGAGCAAAAGTTGGCCTGTTCGTTTCGAATCCTTGCTCGAGAGGGATTCAGCGAGAACATTGCCGGTCACATCACCTGGGCCAACGATGACAACACATCGTTAATGGTGAATCCGTGGGGTCTGTGGTGGGACGAAGTCTCTGCGTCTGATATCTGTCGTGTCGATCCCGATGGTCGAGTGATCGCTGGCAAGTGGGATGTCACCCCAGCGGTGCAGATTCATACCGAACTCCATCGTCGGCAACCTGAAGCGCGCGTCGTCGTGCACAACCATCCCTATTACGTCGTACTGCTTGCCGCCCTAGGTCTCGTTCCTGAGTTTCTGCACCAACAGTCGTCAATGTTCGATGGCGAACTTGGGTTTGTGAGTGAGTACTCCGGTGAAATCGATTCACCAGAACTCGGCGCTGACCTTGCGGAGCGCATTGGTGATGCGTCCGTTGTCATCCTTGCGAATCACGGCGCGATTGTCACTGCGCCGACAATTGAAGAAGCGACCTACAAATCCGCCACGCTCGATCGTCAGTGCAAGTTGATGTACGACGTTCTCGTTGCTGATCGACCTGCAACCACGGTGCCGCCGATGGTTCGTCCTGCGATGAAAGCGTCGTTGCTCGAACGTGGCACTGAGGTGTACTGGGCCGGAGCGGTCCGCCGTCTTATCCGTGAAGAACCCGACGTTCTGGAGTGAACCATGTCAATCAGTCTTGATGATCTCGCGTCCAACATGAATTTCACCACCGGCGGAAAGTCAAAAGCCGGAGGCGTCACGTTTCTGCCCGAACCCGAACGCCGCAAGCGTGACTACACAATCATTTCTGCCGACGATCACATTGTGGAGCCGCCGCACACCTTCGAAGGTCGTCTGCCTGCAAAGTTGGCCGATCGTGCCCCAAAGATCATTGAGAAATCTGACGGATCGGAAACGTGGGTGT
>WLOT01000007.1 GCA_009699125.1 Actinomycetota bacterium | reverse complement strand
TTGCTGTTGGTGGTCATGGTGGTACCGCTCGGTTTCGGGGTCTTTCGCTCACGCCGCCGACCCGAATCCTGAGTGGTGCATTCGCTCGCCAATGTTTCCCAAGGTTGACGCGAACTTCACCCGGAGTTTGGACGAAGCAAGGAAGCCGTTCACCTCGACCTGCCAACAATGTCGCTATGGGCCGGATGCCCACTGCGGAAAGACGCTTAGAAAGCGTCTCCGTTCCTAGGAAAGGACCCGAAAGCTGTGAAGAGTCCCTTGTTCAAACGAGTAGTTCTCGCTGGTGCGGCGTTCGCTACCGTCGCTGCGAGTTTTGTCGCATCAGCCTCAGCGGCGAATGCAGTTGTTCTGACCGCTGGTGGTTCCGATACCACCCTCAATGTCATGGACGCCATGTTCTCCCAGGCCAATGCGCCGGCGGGCGACACGTGGGTGAACCTCAACCCCTTCGCCACCGCACCTGTCACTGTTGCTGGCGATGCCAACTGCCCAACCATGGACTTCCAGGTTGCAGGCACGACGCCGACACTTCCGAACCGTCTCATGCCGGTTGGTTCGGGCGCAGGCCGCAACATGTTGCGTGACGTCATTGCTGGCGCCTCGACGTACAAGGGCTGTCTTGATATTGCCCGTTCGTCGTCATTCAGCTCCTCTTCGCCGGCCGTCGGCACGGGCGAGTACTACGCCTTCGCCCTTGATGCAGTGTCATGGGCAACGGGCAGCCTTTCCGCTCCTGCGGCAATGTCACAGGCTGACTTGATCAAGGTTTACAACTGCACCTACACCGACTGGTCACAGCTTCCCGGCGGTTCCGCTGGTCCGATTCAGCGTTACCTTCCGCAGACCAGTTCGGGCACCTACGGATTCTTCCTGTCCGATCTTCTCGGTTCCGGAAGCTTCACCTTTCCGACAAACGCAAGCTGCCCCGCAGTGAAGTACACGAATGCAACCGGTGGCGCGTTGGAAGAGAACAATGCCAGTGTGATTAGCCCTGCCGATTGGCAGTCAGCGATCTTCCCGTACTCCGCTGGTCAGTGGGTCTACCAGGCCAACAACGCCTCGAACCCGACGCTCGACAAGCGCGTGCTTCCCAGTGGTGGAGCCCCCGCTCGCCTTGGTGGCATCCTCACCAACGTTGACGCAAGCGGTCTCACCACCACAAAGTTGATGAACGCCAACCCTGCGGCCTACAACATCACTGACCGCAAGTGGCAGCTCAATGATGCTGGTCTCTCGGTCGTGCAGCCCAATGCTTCAGGTGGCTACCCAATTACCGAAGCAAGCTCGACCAAGGTGAACACCGTTCCCGCATTCATTGGTGTGCGCTTCGTCTACAACGTGCTTGACACTCGCTCACCGAGTTACGCACAAGCGCTCCTTGCCGTTGGTTTCGACAATGTGGCCTCTGGCACCAAGAGCGCGATCTGTGACGGAAGCCGTGCCGCAGTTATCGCGAGTTACGGATTCGCTCCGCTCCCGAGCACCGGCGTGACGGGCACTGTCTCGGCGTCGTCCAACTACAACCAGGCGGGCGCAACCTGCCGAAAGATTGCGATCTGATCGAACTTCGTTGGGGCCGGTAGTCAGCTACCGGCCCCAACGATCGATCTGAATCGATCGTTGCCTTATGAGAAACCGCCGCATCCCCATCGTTGGAGCTTTTGCCGCCGTCCTCGTTGTTGTTATCGCTCTTGCGGTGATCGCAACACGAGGGTCGCAAGCTGAGCAGCCTGCTGCGCGCGATGCAGGTTCCAAAACGCAGACCGATGCTGCTTCAAGTGCTGCGTCGACTGCGACCAGCGCTGCGGCGGTGCCGGTGACGACAACTGTTCCACCTGGCCCGTTCACCACTCCCGATATGCCCCTGAGCGTGTCGACGGGAGCGACGTCAGGTTTGCGCTCGGGTGATGTGGTTTCCGTAACCGCTTCACCGCAAAACGGATCTCAGGCCTTCGGGGTTGAAGCTCGTTTGTGTCGGGGTGACGCGGCGATCGAATTCGATGGCCAAATGCTCCCCACTCGAGCGGGACTCTGCATTCCGAAGCCGTTCAGCGTCGGCACCAACGATTACGTCGAAATCAGGAACCAGCCTCCGTACGGTCCGGTGACCGTGAATTTCACGGTCGGTACGGGTTCGCAAACCTTCTCTTTGCAGGATGGATCGCAAGCAACGATCACGTGCGATGCGACCCACCCCTGTCAGTTGGCTCTCAAATTGCAGTACCCAAATGGGTTCGGATTTCAAGGTGTACCCCTCACCTTCGGATGACATCGAACACCAGGGGTGAACCGGCTCGCAAAGAGTTCACCTGACGTTGACCAGTGGTTTGCCGCCGCTCAACACCTCGCTCATCTCCGCAGTTCATTCTTCATTCGCCCGCAGTTGACTCCTGCGCAGTTACCAACGAAGAGGTCACAGAACGATGTCAAAGACCCGCACATTCCGCATCTTGGGCGTAGTGGTTGCCCTAGCTGTGTACATGCTCTCAATTGCGACACTCAGCCCTGCCGGAGCGGAAACGTCAGTGGTTCCCGTCAACGTTTCGGCTTCTCCCACGGTGGGGCTTGTTGATGGTCAGGCCATCACCGTGACCGTGACTGCAGGATCGAGTGTCATTTATGGCATCGAGGCTCGTCAGTGTTCCTCGACCGCTGGTCCGATCGATTACACCGCTGATTTCTCACCCACCGTGTCCGGCAAATGCACCCCGACAGCTCTCGGTTCTGCTGGCGCCGATGTTTACAAGACGGTGACCGCAGTTGCGCCGTACAGCACCGCAACTCTCGAGTTCAAGGTTGGCAAGGGCACGAGCGGCTCGTTCAGCCTCCAGGGTGGTGGATCTGCAACGGTTCAGTGCGATGAAACACATGCTTGCAAACTCACACTTCTTCTTCAGGTCCAGAACGGAACAGTGTTCCAATCGTTCCCAATTGGCTGGGACGGCATGGGCGCACGCTTCAACCCAGTGACCCCCGTTCGCATCCTCGACACACGCACCACCACAACCCCGAGTGGTGTTGCTGGGCGGGTTCCTGAAGCGGGCACTCTTAATCTTCAAATCACCGGCGCAAATGGCATTCCGGTTGATGCAACCGCCGTCGTGATGAACGTGACCGCGGTAAATCCGACGGGTGCAGGTTTCGTCACCGTCTGGCCACGTGGGGTTACACAGCCTCTTTCTTCAAATCTGAATTTCGCCCCTGGCGATGTGGTTCCCAATCTTGTGACCGTCGGTATCGGTTCAAACGGTCAGGTGAGTCTGTATCACCAGGGCGGAACGAATGATCTCGTGGCCGACGTTGTTGGCTACTACTCGCCAGTGAATGGCGTTTACTTCACTCCGCTCACGCCGGTTCGTGCGCTCGATACCCGTACCACCAACACGCCGAGCGGAACTGCAGCTCGAGTCGGTCAAGGTGGAGAGGTTTCGCTGACCATTGCAAACGCAAACGGCGTGCCGGCGAATGCGACGGGCGTTGTCCTCAACGTCACAGCGGTTGGCCCAGATGCAGCCGGATATGTCACGGTGTACCCCAACGGCGTGACTCGACCACTTGCCTCGAATCTCAACTTCGTGCCTGGCGACACGATTCCGAACTCCGTCATCGTCGGTATCGGTACTGCAGGCAAAGTCAATCTTTTCAATGCAAACGGCACCATTGACCTTGTTGCCGACATCGTTGGCTACTACTCACCGGATAACACGGCCAAACAGTTCTTCCCGATTACGCCGGTTCGTGCGCTTGATACTCGTAATGGAACCGGCGGTGTCTCTGCGCCTGTTGGTCAAGGGGCATCAATCGATCTGACGATCCGAGGAGCGAACGGGATACCGAACTCGGCCTCCGCCATTGTGATGAACACCACTGCCGTGCTGCCTACGGGTGGAAGTTTCCTCACGGTGTGGCCGACCGGTGTTACTCGCCCCTTGGCCTCGAATCTCAACTTCGTTCCTGGTGACATCATTCCCAATCTGGTTCAGGTGGGAATCGGCAGCAACGGCAAGGTGAGTCTCTTCAACAATGCCGGCTCAGTTGACCTCGTTGCTGATCTCACGGGGTATTTCGCTTGACGGACACTCCCTGTTCCGCAGGTGGAAACTCCCGGCGATTCGTCGCCGGGAGTTTCGCATTCCTGATTTCGCTGCTGGTAGCAGTGCTTCTTGTTGTTGCTGGTTTGCCATTCGGAGCGAATCGAGCTGACGCGGCCAACGCACCCACGCCGTGGACAGTCAGTGTTTCGCCGTCGACGGAACTTAGCGATGGTGCTCGTATCCGTGTGACGTTAAAGACCGATTCGGCACACCCGATTTCCAGTGCGAAGGCACAGGTGTGTCGACCCGGAGTCAACTACGAGACAAGTACGTCATTTGTGCCGAGCGCAGACTTCTCGATCGGTGGGCCCAACTGTCCCTCCGTTCCAATTTCAACAAGTGCCGATCTTTCGGTCACTGATGGAAACACATATACGAACGCCACTCGCCCGATGGGCGAGACCTTCACGATGCTTGTCGGTGTCGGAACGGTTGGTTGGAACGACCTCGCGGGTCAACCTCGAACGCTGACGTGCGACGCTCAATCGCCCTGCGACCTCGTGGTCCAGGTCCGCGGTATTGGTAACGACGGGATCTTGCGCTGGGTTCCTTACGTTCAGCGTCTTGAGTATCGGATCGATGATCCGATTGCAGGTTGTGGTGGACCGGCGGCGGGAATCGTTTCCAGCGCAAGTTCCGATCGCATGAGTCGGCTCTGGATTGATCTGACTCTTGATCAATGCCACAGCCCGGGCGCACAGACTGGCGCAATTAGTAGTTCAAGCTTCGCTGGTGAAGGAAGCGGACTCGATATGTTTTCGCGTAGTGATGTTGACATCGCCTACAGCGGTGTTGGTTACGACCAAGCAGCCGGTCTTGGTCGTGGAAATCAATCCGATCCTTTGACGCCTCGTGCATCAGTCAACATTCCCGTCGCAGTGAATGCCACAGTGTTGGCGGTCGGAAATGGTCATCCAGATGTAAACGGCGAGAAGGTGCCGTACAGCGACGTGAAGCTCACGCTCGATGAAGTCACTGCCATGATCACCGGTGGACCCGACCAAATTGGCAATGTTCTTCCTGATATTTACGCTCGGAATCCGCAACTTCAGGCGACGGGAATGTTCAATTCTGCTTCGTCGATTCGAGTGGGTGCAGTCCCGGACGCAGAAAGCACGACATGGTTCATGTCGGGCGCGTTAGACGTTCTCCGACCGAACCAATGGAAAGTTCCGAATAACAACTCGTTCGGTCCCGATGCAGGTCGTGATCGCGGAACGGTTGCATCGTTTGCTCTCGCTGACCCATCGTTCCAGGGTGTTCTCAATCTCTATACGGGAACTTCGATTCTTGATAAGACGATCAAGCTGCTTAGTACGAATGAATACGGTGGCGTCTGGACAGTTACCGATCTTGCAACGGCGCGTTTTCTTGGTTTGACCGTTGTTCAAATCCAGAACGCATCGGGAGCATTCGTCGAACCCACGCAAGCTTCGATGTCTGCAGCGTTGGAGGGGATGACTCCGACAGCAGATGGTCGACTCCTTCCCAATTACTCAGTCACAGCGGCCTCTGGTGGAGCTGAGCCCTATCCGCTGACGTTTGTGGAATACGCGGTTGCTCCGCTTAAGCCTCTGGTTGATTCGGGATGCAATGCGCGTCCGACCTCGCAGACAAACCTTGTGACGTGGTTGACCTACCTGACCAATGAGGGCCAGCAACACCTTCCCGATGGTCTTGAACCCATCACACCCGAAATGGCGACGGCTGGTGCTACGGCGATTGCTCGCCTTGGAACAAGCCCGAACACCTGTGTGCCGGTCCCGTTGAATCCGAATGCTGGCGGCTCCTCAAATGCCGGAGGTGGCGACTCGTCGATCCTCACCCGAGGAGTGATCGGAGGTCGATCGGGTGCGGCCTCAAAAGTTGTCCCGGCTGGTTCAACGGTCGCTGTTGATGCGCAACTGGCCTCGGTGCAGGCTGAAATGCCGGAGTTCGTTCGTCGCTCAGCAAGTGGCAACGCGCTTGCACTTTTCGGTCTCGTCGCTGTCCTTGCACTTCTCACCCTGTCCGCGATGGCGACCTCAGGTCGTTTGTCCATTGATCGATTCCGTCGTAGCGGACGGTCCTCGTGACATCGGTTCTTGATCGCATGCAAACGATGAGTACAACCACCACCGAATTAGCCGACGGACCCGAAGCGGAAGCCGTTGAGGATTCGGTCGACGAGGCTGAAAAGGTTCAAACGCTGGCGACCGGGCCATTGGTTGCGCTCTGGCTCGTTATCGCGCTCCTGATTCTCGGAATCGTGCTCTACGTGATCGAACCGATGTTTCAAGAGCGAGATCAAGGATTGCTTCTCGATCGATATCGAACCTCGATTGATAAAGCGGCAAACCAAGCAACCGGGCTTCAAGGTGTTGAGGTTCCGACCATGGCACCAGCAATGGGCAGCGCGGTTGGCGTCCTCGAAATTGGTTCTCTTGGGCTGCAAACCGTTGCCGTTGAAGGCGTTGATTCGGCGACAACTCGTGTTGGGCCAGGCCACGTCCCCGGCACCGCTGCTCCCGGACAGCCGGGCAATGCGGTGATTGTCGGTCGGCGAACGATGTTCGGCGGCACGTTCGGCGACATCTCTCAGATGCGGGTCGGCGATGAAATCGTTGTCACGACGACGCAGGGTCAAAGCTTGTATCAGGTGACCGACGTTGGCAGCGCGGAACTGACGGCTGAGCAAACTCCAGCAACCGCACCGGCAGTCGCAGCACCAACGACGACAACCACGACCACAACCACTCTCACACCGGCTGAGGGGGCACCCGCGGCAGAAATTGTTGCGGCCGAGGTTCCCGTTGACCTAACTGCTGCAGATGCAGCCGCGGAACCAACGACGACAACCACGATCGCCGCGATTGAGTCGTCCCTCGACGGTGGGCGCATTCCGCTGAATAGTTTGTACGGCGCATCAACTGACGACCGACTCACGCTGGTGTCATCGTCAAGTGTGTTTCCGTGGAACTCGGCACAGGCTGACGTTGTTGTTGCAGTGATGATTGGCAAGCCGTTTGCTCCAACGCCACAGAACGGGCGTATGGCTGGTCAATCGGGCAACGTAGGCGATGCGTCGGCCTGGCCGATCGTGCTTCTGGCGTTCATATTTCTCGGCGCAACAGTGACTGGCGCTGTGCTGCTTTACCGCCGCTCATCGTCACGAGTTGCGTACCTCTTGACTGTGCCGCCGCTCGTCGTCTTTGCGATCCTTGCTGCCGAATCGTTTAGTCGATTGCTGCCTGCGTGGTCGTAAGACGCAGTTAACGCGGAGGGCGGATGAGCCCTTCCTGCACAACGGTGACGGCAAGTTGACCTTCACTTGTGAACACTGAGCCCGTAGCGAAGGCACGTCCGCTCGCGGCGCTGGGTGTTTCCTGCGCGTAGAGCAACCATTCATCGGCCCGGAACGGACGATGGAACCACATCGCGTGGTCGAGGCTTGCCATAAAGACGTTGTCGATTGGTCCGAGAGCGTGGGGCAACAACGCCGTATCAAGCAGGGTCATGTCGGAGGCGTAGGTGAGCGCGCATGCATGGAGAACCGGGTCGTCGGGAAGTTTGCCCGTGGCCTTCATCCAGACACGCTGGTAGGGCGGAAGTTCACGATTGCGGTCTTCGGGCGACCAGTCGCAATTGCGCAGGTCGAACGGCAAATCCATTTCGAATCGGTGATCGTCGTATTCGGCGGCGAACTCGGCCCAGCGTTCTTGGACAGTGGGCAGGGTTTCGGGAGCGGGAACATCGGGCATCGTGGCGGAGTGGTCGAAGCCATCTTCGGGAACTTGGAACGAAGCGGAGAGGCTGAAGATGGCCCGACCATGCTGAATGGCGGTGACGCGACGAGTGGTGAACGAGAGGCCGTCGCGAATTCGCTGGACTTCGTAGAGGATCGGAACCCGGGAATCGCCGGGGCGAAGGAAGTAGGCGTGCAACGAATGGACGCGGGTCTCTGGTTCGACGGTGCGTGCAGCAGCGATGAGCGCTTGACCGGCGACCTGTCCGCCGAAGACTCGCTGCTGCTCGGAGGGGGGACTAATGCCGCGAAACATGTTGACCTCGATTGGTTCGAGATCAAGAAGGGTGAGGAGTGCGTCTACTGCGGCCTGAGTCACCCTCTTAATCTCCCACATTGAGGGAACTTTTGTGGGCGTTCTTCCCGCATCAGTGCTGGTCGGACCGGTAGGGTCCGCGCATGGCTACGAACTTTCCGCAGGGATTCCGATGGGGCACCGCAACTGCCGCACATCAGGTCGAGGGTGGCAACTGGAATAACGATTGGTGGGCATGGGAACACGCACCGAACACGCTTTGTGAAGAACCAAGCGGTGATGCATGCGATCAACTGAATCGTTACGACTCTGATATCGCGCTCTGCGCTGCGCTTGGGTTTGATAACTACCGATTCTCAATTGAGTGGTCGCGCATCGAACCCGAGCCCGGTGAATTCTCAATCGCGGCTCTCGATCATTACCGACGGGTTCTCGCGTCCTGTCACGCACATGGAATTGAACCAGTCGTGACATTCCATCACTTCACAACTCCTCGATGGGTTGCTGCGGAGGGCGGATGGCACACCGCTTCGACGGTCGATCGCTTCCTTCGCTTCGCGGAGAAGTCAGTGAATCACCTTGGTGATCTCATCGGAACGGCGTGCACGATTAACGAACCGAACATCGTCTCGTTTGTTGGCTATCAGATGGGAATGTTTCCACCAGGAGCAACCGACGACGTGCAGTTCGAAGCTGCGAACGCAAACTTCATTGACGCGCATCGGCGAGTGGTTCCCGTTCTGAAGGGTGGCCCCGGAGATTTCCCCGTGGGGCTCACCCTGTCGATGGCTGACTACCAAGCCGTTCCTGAAGATGATTCGGACGCAATCAGTCGACGTGATCACATTCGTTTTGTTTCGGAAGATCAGTTCCTCGACATCGTTGGCAAAGACGATTTCCTTGGCGTGCAGGTCTACAGCCGCACGCGAGTCGGTGCGAACAGTGTGCTCGGTGCTGAAGAAGGTGTTCCGACGCTTCCTATGGGCTATGAGTTCTGGCCCGAATCTCTCGGAGCGTGTTTGCGACGCGCATGGGACTACACCGGCGGTTCGGTTCCGTTGCTCGTTACCGAAAACGGAATCGGTACCAATGATGATCCGCAGCGCATCGAATATGTGCAACGCGCGCTCGAAGGTGTTCTGTCGTGCATTGCCGATGGCATCGACGTGCGGGGCTACACCTATTGGAGCCTTATGGATAACTTCGAATGGGCGTTCGGTTATCGACCCCGATTTGGGATTATCGAAGTAGATCGCGCAACCCAGCGACGCACGGTGAAGCCAAGCGGAGAATGGTTGAGCAGCATCGTTCGAGCAAACGCGCTCTAATTCGGTTGATTCGGCTGGCAACGAGCGGCCCAGAGGTGCCGTGGGTGGCAACTAGGGTGAATCGGTCCGACTCGAACGCGAGGAGCGCCCCCTGATGGGCCACGAAATCAATCACGAGTTCCCCGCGTCTTCGCATACTGTCACGCCTCTTCCTGAAACGTTCGGGTTCATCGGAAAGATTGTTCACTCAATCCGGACCCGTGGCCTTCGCTACGCCCTCGTCGCCGTCGTCAACGTTGTCGTTGGGCAAAGTCTTCTCCTTGCCCTGCAGGGTGTCATGCGTCCAAGTTGGGCCAACGTCGTTGCTGTCGGAATTTCTGCGGTCCCGGCCTATTACATGAACCGCGCGTGGGTCTGGGGCAAGCGCGGCAAGAGCCATTGGAAGAAAGAAGTACTTCCGTTCTGGCTTTTCACCATTGCTGGTCTGCTTTTGTCGACTGTCGCAATTTGGGTGACTCATCGCTTCACCGACGCAAAGTTGGTCATCAACTTCGTACAGCTTGTGTCGTTCGGCATTCTTTGGGTGATCCGATTCTTTGTGCTCGACAAGTTGTTCCACGTCGAAGTTTTCGAAGACGACACCCCCGACGAGGACTGAACAATGGACGGTGCGACGCAAGCAGCAGCGGAAGCTGCTCGTGGATTCATGCCTCCCGATGAAGGCGTTGCCCTTCATGAAGCTGCTCTTCTTGTTGCCGAAGGTGCTGCGCCGATGCTCGAGATCGGTAGCTACTGCGGAAAGTCGGGGATCTATCTCGGCTCGGCAGCAAAGGCACGTAACACGATTCTTTTTGCCCTCGACCATCACCGTGGTTCGGAAGAAAACCAGCCCGGATGGGAATGGCATGAGCCCGATCTTGTCGACACCGAAGTTGGCGTGATCGACACGCTGCCGCGTTTTCGCCGCACGATTTACGACGCGGGTCTCGAAGGAACAGTCGTTGCTCTCGTAGGAGATTCACCCACTGTCGGTTCACGGTGGGCGATACCGCTGTCGTTCTTATTCATCGACGGCGGTCATGGCTCCGAACCTGCGCATCGCGACTTTGAACTGTGGACACCATGGATTGAAGCCGGGGGCATTCTCGCCATCCACGACGTGTTTCCCGATCCTGCTGATGGTGGCCGTCCGCCGTATGAGATCTACTGCCGCGCGATCGAGTCCGGCGAATTCTCCGACGTGTCAGCAACCGGATCATTGCGAGTGCTGCGCCGCCACTGATCTTCGAGATCCGCGAGTTCGGCGATCTCATTGTCTGTGAGTTGGATTCGCCCGAACCCCTGGGCACCTCGAAGGTCGTTGATATGCGCGCCTGCTCGCTCAAGCAAATTGCGATGCATGCAGTCGCGGAGAAGTCGAAGTCGATGCCATGCTGCACCATGAAGCCCACTGAAGTTCGAAAGAAGGGTTTCCCAAGGTCCGTAACTGAATTCCGTATCGTTGCGGAGCCGATCGAAAACAACACCGAGGAGAACTTCGTCGATTGTTGGCCAGCCCGCGCCGAGACATCGGTCAACTTCATCGTTGAACGCAGTGGTGAACTCTGCAGATGATTCGGCTGGAATGCCGAAGAGCCCACCGGCAATCTTTGAGAAGGGGGTGTGACGGTAGAAGTTCTCTGCGTCTTCATATTCGCTGGGGTCGATCTCCCACAGCACATTTGCATGCAGTCCGACCTGAGCGCCGCCGATCAGTCCGTCGAATGTGTCGCCTTCACCTGGGCTTGCGACGTGAAGTAGTGCGACATCGGCCCACCAAATCATTGAGGAGTTGAAGGGATTGATCTGCGCGACCAATCCGACAAGTCCTGGCTTTGACCAGCCGAGAGCGATGTAGCTGGGGGTGTCCTTCGTTGGATTCGATGCAGTCGGAGGACGCCGTCCGGAATCGAATGCCGCTTGGATCGCGACAGCGTCACGAGCTCGGGGTAGGCGTTCGAACGGGAGTCCGATGATCCGGCTCGGAGCTCCTGGCGCGAGTTGATTGCGAATCTCACGCAGTGAATCAACAAGTTGAGGCTCGGCGAAGACGATCAGCGCGTGCTGGGTTGAGAGAATCCCGTCGCAGTGAGTGAGATACCACTGGCCATCGCGTCGATCGCTGCCTTCTCGTGCGCCGAGATCAACGAGCGCAGTAACGACGGTCGTCTGCGCTGCAGGCATGAGGTTCAGTCAGCGCGGTCGTTAATTGAATCGTCAGTATCAATTTCAACCAATGGCGGAAGCGCGTCATGGTCGATGAACAAGCCCGATGCGGGAGAGGTACGGCTGAGTGCATCGGCCGCAAGGATGATCGCTGCGTCGGTGTAGGTCGTTCGTTCATCGGCGGGGAAGTGAACCTCGTCGGGGAACACGATGCCGGTCCAGTAATGGCCGTCTTCGCAACGAAGCTGCTGGGCCCACGAAAACAGTTGCAGAGCTTGTTCGCGATTGCCGACTGACAACTCAGCGATGAGGCATTCGCAGGTTTCTGCTGCGGTGATCCAGGGACGATCGCTGACGCAGCGAACGCCACGGCCCTCGACAATAAAGGTGTCTCGGCGGGCATCGAGGCGAGCACGGGCTTCGGTGCGAGTGAGAACGCCGCCAAGAACGGGGTAGTACCAGTCCATTGCCCATCGGGCTTTGGGGGCGAACGCATCAGGCGCATTGCCGAGGCAATGCTGACGAATGACATGAGCTAAGCGCGCTGCGCTCAGTTCCCAGTCGGGTCGTTCATGACCAAGAAGTTCGGCAATCGCAATTGCGCAGCGAAGGCTGTGGCAAATACTCGACGAACCTGTGAGCAGAGCGAACGACCATGGAGTGCCATCGGCGTGACGGGCCCAAAGGATTTCACCACGAGGGGTTTGCAGGTCAAGAACAAAATCAATGGCCCTCTCAACAACGGGCCACATGGTTTCGACAAAGCCGGGGTCGCGAGCAACAAGCCAGTGATGCCAAACGCCTGCAGCGATGTACGCAATTGTGTTTGCGTCGAGTTTGTCCTGTTCGATTCCGTCGGCGAGGTAGTACTGGTGCCACGAACCGTCATGGCGCTGGATATCAGCAAGCCACTGATAGGCCTGTTCGGCTTCGGTGCGCATGCCGGCAAGGTCGAGTGCCATGGCCGCTTCGATGTGATTCCACGGATCAGCGTGTCCGCCGGGGTACCACAGGACCATTCCGTTGGGCTGTTGCCAGTCGGCAATCGCCTCAGCGGTCTGACGAACCTGTTCGGCGGTGATGATGTCGTCAACGTAGGGAATCTCGGTCATTTCGCACCTGCCATCGCGGCGTGTTGGATCGGCTTTGTCGCGTAGACAACAAGCGACTTTCCCAACACCGGGTTGAGCGCTTTTTCGGTGAGCCGTGTCAGCGGAGGAGCCGACATGATGTCCCACTCGAGAAACTTTGTGTACACCTTGACTGCAGCGTTGGTGTCATTTCGCGGGCCAACGGCGCAACGAAGCCACCAATATGGCGAGTGGAGGGCGTGCGCGCGATGCGAACTCCCGGGAATGAGTCCGGCTGCTTTCATCTTCTGGCGCAGATCAGACTCGGAGTAAATGCGCACGTGTCCGCCTTCTGACTTCGGCGCGTAGTACTCGTCGGAGAGTTTCCAGCAGATCTTTTCAGGAAACTCAGCAGGAACTGTGATTGCGATGGTGCCGCCGGGACGAAGCACCCGAATGAATTCAGACAGTGCTGCGTTGTCATCGGGAACATGTTCCATGACCTCGGACGCAATGATTCGATCGAATGACGCATCGGCGAACGGAAGCTTGGTTCCATCGCCGGCAACTGATGTGCACGAAATCGTCGGCGCAATTTCGCCGGCGTCCTTCATGGCTGAAGTCGTAGCCGCAACTTGTTCAAGTTCGGGAACGGCCATATCGCAGGCCACAACTCGTGCACCGCGGCGCAGTGCTTCGAACGCGTGACGCCCAAAGCCGCAGCCCAAATCGAGCAAGCGGTCTCCGGGGCGAAGGCCCAAGCGGTCGTAGTCGGCGGTCAGCACTGGTCAGGCTCCTGGGCGCGTGACGCGTGAACGCTGGAAACGCGGTGCCGCGCCAGCGCCACCGGGTCGACGGGCCTGAATGTGCGGGGTCTCCGCGAGCAGAGCGCGGTAATGCTCGACCGTTCCGGTAGCCGTGTGGCGCCATGTCCAACGATCGATGACTCGTTGGCGGCCAGCGGCACCAATGCGGTCGCGCAGCGCTTCATCGTCGAGGGCCGTGCGCAGCATTGCCGCGAGGGCTTCGCTGTCGCCGGGGGGAACAACGAGTGCGGTTTCGTTGTGGTTGCCGACAACCTCCGGAAGTGCTCCGCCGCTGGTTGCAACAAGCGGAACGCCGCAGCTCATGGCTTCGATCGCCGGGAGCGAGAAGCCTTCATACAGCGAAGGAACGACCGCGACCTGTGCTTCGGAATAGAGCTCAATGATGCGTTCTTCGGGTACGCCTGTGATGAACGTGACCGCATCGCGAAGACCGAGTTCGTCGATGATGCGAGCCGAAGGTCCGCCTTCTTTGAGGCGACCGATGACGACGAGTTCGATGTGACGTTCGGTGCGGAGTTTGGCGATTGCCTCAAGGAGGTAACGCAGACCCTTCATTGTGACGTCGGCGCTAGCGGTCGTGATGAGGCGTCCAGGAATGCGCTGAACGCTAGGAATCGGCTTGAACAATTCCTGGTCGACGCCTACGGGAACGACGTGAAGTCGATCGAGTGGAACGTTCTGGTCGGCATGAATATCGGCAAGGGAGTTCTGCGACACCGTGATGACGCGAGGCATGCGTGATGCGACACGCGTCTGCATCTTGGTGAAGCTGTACCAGCGACCCTTTGAGAATCGCTTCCACGCAGTTTCGGCGTGTTCCATTTCAAGACGACGATCGACGGTGATGGGGTGATGGATTGTGGCCAAGACCGGAAGTCCGTCACGTTCCATGCCGAGCAGGCCGTAGCCAAGACACTGGTTGTCCTGCACGAGATCGAATTCGTTGACGCGCGTGCGCAGGTATTGCCAGGCACGGAAACTGAATGCAAGGGGCTCGGGGAAGGAGCCAGCCATAAAACTGCCAACTTCGATGGCATCGCCGAGGTTCTTGATTTCGAATGGCAACGGCAGACGCATTGGGTACGCGTCGTTATAGATATCGAGACTCGGAAGTTCAACCAGCGGAACCCGGGGATCGAGGATCGGGTAGGGCTGACCACCCAGCACCTCAACCTCATGGCCCATATCGACAAGGGCCTTGGTCAGATGACGGGTGTACACGCCCTGACCACCGACATGGGGCTTGCCCCGGTAGGTGAGGAAGGCGATGCGCAGGGGGAGCTCGCCATCAGCGGCAAGATCGGTGCGCCCGGACGGTTCGGGGCGGGGAGACATGGGTCGTCAAGTTTCGTCGGGAGCGTTGACAAAGGTCAAGACAGGGCCCGATCGTTGTCCACAGGCCCTATCGGGGCGAGACTGGCCGGGTGAGAGCAGTCATCCAGAGGGTGGAACGGGCATCGGTGACGGTGGCGGGCGAGCTGGTTGGGGAAATCGGCGAGGGCCTGCTGGCGCTCGTCGGGGTCACCCACACCGATACCGCCGACGACGCCCGGAAGTTGGCGGCCAAGATCGCCGGCCTGAGGGTCTTCGAAGATCCTGACGGCCGCATGGGCATCTCGGTCGATGAGGTGGGCTCGGGAAGGGCCGTGCTTGTCGTTAGTCAGTTCACGCTCTACGGAGATACGTCACGGGGTCGACGTCCTGGTTGGTCGGCTGCCGCTCCGGGTGATGTCGCTGAACCACTCATCGATGAGGTTGTTGCAGAACTTCGCAGACGAGACGTTGAGGTTGCTACTGGTCGGTTCGGAGCCGATATGGCCGTCGCTCTTGTGAACGACGGACCAGTCACGCTGATTGTTGAGGTCTGAACTTCGATCGCAGCGTCGCAAATCGGTTTGTGGCGAACCACCATGCGATCGCAATCAAAAGAAGTGAGAGCACAACAACCGGAAGCGGCCCGATAACTGTCGCGATGGTGTCACCTGATCGAAGCATGACGTCTTGTTCGAGCACGGCTTGTTCGGAGATCGATGTTCGTTGCAAGACATCGCCATCGGGAGTCACGATTGCGGAGAAACCAGTTGGGGCGGCTTGGAGCACCCAACGACCAGTTTCGATTGCGCGTAACTGACTTGATGCGACTTGTTGCGTTTGCACTTCGGTTAACCAGTAGCTCGAACCATTTGTTGGATTGAGCAAGATTTGCCCGCCGTGGAGTACGCCGTCGCGTCCGCGGTTTGTGAAGAAGATTTCCCAGGAAATCGCGACGGCCAGATTTCCTGCTGGAGTGTGAAGGACGGCTGGTTCGGTGCCGGGCACTGCGTCGCGCCGAGGAAGGCCACTGTTCGAACCAGCGATGCTTTCAATGACTCCGCGCAGTGGAACGTACTCACCGAATGGAACGCGCCGAACTTTGTCGTAACGCTCACCAGAAGTGCCGTCAGGCAAGTACACGATTGACGCGTTCGCAAAACTTGAAGAGTCGATTCCTTCAGTGATGCCAACGACGAGTGTCGTGTTCAGTTCCTTTGCAAGTGCTGAAAGTTCCGCGTTTTCTCTATTCGCTGTGATCGGTCCTTCAACCGCGACAACGTTTTCGGGCCATACGACAAGGTCTACCGGTGTGGTTACGAGCTTGGTTGCCTCGATGTGCCTATTGAAAACATCGCGCGGGTTCGTCTCGCTGGCGCGTGTTCCCTGAGGGCCACCGCCTTGAACGACTGCGGCAGAAATTGTGCGAATGTCATGGCCGCTCGGAGCAAACACTGCAAATAGCCAGAGTGCCATGACGCCACCAATTGTGATTGCGCCGAGAAGGTGTCGACGCTCCCACAGTGCGGACAATGCGACGCCGACGATGGCGACGGCGAAGGTGACGCCGATTGCGCAGAGCACCCGAGCGATCTGACCAAGCGGCGCGCTGGCTTGTCCCATTGCGGTTGTCGCCAAAGGAACGCCGCCGAAGGGGAAGGTGCAGCGAGCGGCCTCGGCCACTGTGAATGCGGCCGGCAGTGCAAGCCAGCGAATCCACGAACGTGAACTACGACCAGGAACGGCAAGACCGGCTACACCTACATACAGCGCGTACAGGATGACAGCGATGGGGTAGCCGGGTGCGGTGAGGTCAACCATCCACAACATCGAGGGCGCAAACCACGCAATCGCAAGAACGGTGGAGCGAATGAATCGAGCGCGTGGTTTGGCGTTACTTAGAAGTCGATCCCACATCGCGATACCAACGAACGCCAGTGGCCACCATCCCCATGGAGGGACAGACGCGGCGATGAGTAGCCCGGCTACGACGGCGCGAAGAAGTGCTCGAAGTTTGCGCGGGTCGATCATTAGTTCACGCGTGCGCGGGATGCGCTCGCCGACCGATGCGACTCACAAGTTCTCGACCAGCGAGGACGATGAAGAAGATTGCAACGGCTGTGCCGGCCATCGTTGCGCCTGCAGCGGTATCGAAGTGATAGGTGATGATCAGTCCGATGAAGATTGAGGAAACGCCAATGAGGCACGCAGTTGCCATCATCGTGGGCACTCGACGTACAAGTAGCGCTGCAGTTGCTGGCGGGGCGATGAGGAGCCCGAAGACCAGAAGCGTTCCTACTGTTCGGAATGACGCAACGATGGCGATGGCGATGAGGGTCAGCATTGCGAGGTGAGCAAGGCGCGGGCGCAGTCCCAGCGACGCTGCCTTATCGAAGTTGAACGAAAGGGCAAGGAACAAGCGATGAAATGCGATGACTGCGACGAGTGTGACAACAGCGGCAATTGATTGCAGCCAAATGTCTGAGTTCTTCACGCCGAGCACTGAGCCAAAGAGGAAGGATGTGAGATCGCCGGTGAACGAACGAGTTCTTGAAATGATGACGACACCTAGTGCGAGCATGCCGACGAAGAGCAAGCCGATTCCGGTATCGCTAGAAAGTTTTGACGCGCGATTTACGAGGTTGATACCGATCACCATGATGATCGCTGAAACGAATGCGCCGATTGCGATGTCGATGCCGACGATGAATGCGACCGCAATGCCCGGCAGCACGCCGTGCGCAAGTGCGTCTCCCATAAACGACATACCCCGGATAACAACCCACGTGCCGATGAGCGAGCACGTGATCGCGGCGAGACACCCCGCGAACAATGCTCGGAGGATGAAGTCGTAGTGGAAAGGGTCAGTTAGCCAAGACACAGTGATCGGAGGCTAGAGGGTTCGGTGCGACAAGGAAGGATTCCTACTTGCCGCTGAGGCCGTTTGCGATCAGGCGAGCCGTGGTCGTGATGAGGCCTTGGTACGTGCTCGTGGGGCTTCCTGGTTCGCCCAGCGTGTCGGTTGAGAGTTCGACGATTGAGATCTTCTTGCCCAATTCCCGTGCGACCGTTTCGGCCAGTTTCGATGACGTCGTCGACTCACTGAAGACGGCGTTGACTCCAGAGGATCGAATTGTTGCGACGAGCTCACGCAGATCTGATGCGCTTGGTTCGGCAAGGGTTGAACCGCCCGGGATGATCGTGCCGATCACCTTGTAGTGGAAGCGATTCGCGAAATATTCAAGGGCGTCGTGATTTGTGACCAGCAAGCGCTCGGATTCGGGAACTGTGTTCAGGGTGACCGTCGCGTATGCAGCGGCAACTTGAACAGTGTCGGTGTAGGTCTTCACATTTGCATCAAGCGTTGATCGATCGATAGTTGTGGTGCGTGCGAGCTCGTCGGCAACAAGTGATGCAGCGCGAATCATGCGGTCGGGATCGAGCCAGAAATGCGGATCGGGTTGGTCCGTGCCTGGTCGCATCAGCGGATCAATCTGTGGCCCGATTTCGAAAACTGTGGCGCCATCGTCGGCTGCACTTTCCAGGGTGCTTTCGAGTCGCTCTTCAAGGCCGAGCCCATTGGCAATAACGAGCGATGCGTCGCGAAGGCGAGCGGCCTGCGAGGCAGAGGGCTCGAAATCGTGAGGGTCCGCGCCACGGGGGATGAGGACGTCGACATGGACAGCGTTGCCGCCGACTTGCTGGACAAGGTCGCCCAAGATTGAGGTGGTGGCGATGACGTTGGGCTTGCCGGTAGTGCCGAGTGAGTTTGAGGAGCTTCCGCAGGCGGCGAGGCCAAGACTCCCGAACAGCACAAGCGTCAGGAGCACGACGGACCAGCGGCGATCCCGACTCTGATTTCGCTCGACGTGGACCACGATGACCCCTAAATAGGAATGAGAAGCATTCTCATTCTGGGGCTGGCGGGCGAAAAAGTCAATCCGCCGGCCGGCTTACTGGCCGGGGAGCTTCAGCCTTGGCGGCAGCAATCGGTCGGCAATGTCGTCGTAGGTTGCGACGGTGGCCTCAACGGTGATGGCCCCAGCCTTCTCAAACTGCAACGTGATCGGGACCTTCTGTCCAAGCGTGAGGGGACCAGTCAACCCCTTTAGGAGCAACTGGTCTAAGCCGGGCTGTAGCCGCAGATCGCCGAAACCGGGTATGTCGAGATGATCGACATCGGTGAGCACCCCACCGAGGTTTGCGGTGACGCCCTGCGCGTCGGTCGACGTTGTTGTTGCGACGGGAGTGATCTCTTGAAGTTGTATCGACGCTGCCACTGGTGTCGATGCAGACAGAAGCGTGTCGGAACCGCCAGCGTTGTGAATGACCATGTACGCGCCTGTCGGGTTGTGGTCGGCGCCAATGAGTTCGGTGTGTGTCGAGATCGCAGGGTCTGGGCTTTCGAAGGGACGAATGAAACCGACAAGCACCAAGATGCCGACACAGAAGACGATGACGTAGAGCGGAGCAAAGCGCATGATGCGCGCGTAGATGTCGGGCTTGTGCTGCGGCGCTGGGACATCTGCGGGGGAAGCGGTGGTCATTGACGGTCCGTTCTCGTTGCGAGACCCTCATCCTTACCGCCACACAGGGCGTTGGTCAGATCGGGGGAGCGTGCGGTTCTTCGCCACGGGAAAGCGCATCGAGCCAGGCCGATAATTCATCGGTAAGGGGCGTGTCGAAGCGATGCCCACCGCTCACTTCGACCCAACTGACGACTGCATTCGCTCGATGAAATGCTTTTGAGGCCGAACGACCACGGATCGGTTCGATGAGTTCGTCATCTTCGCCATGCGCAAAAAGAATGGGTCGTTGTGACGCGCGCGAGAGGTCGATGAGTTCTTCGTCGCGACTCGGCAGGTAGGCGGCAAGCGTCGCTACGGCGCTCGGCGTCATCGTTGATGTCGGATCGACGAGGTGCGCAAGTGCAAGTGCGCCACCTTGCGAAAAACCAACGATGACGAGTGCGTCTTCGCTCAGACCGGTTTCGCGAAGCAGCGATGCGCACAGTGCATCGATCGATGCGAGTGCTGCTGCAAGAGCGACGGGGTCTGGTCCGTTTTCATCGACGTCGTACCAATAGGGGCCGCGCTCGCTTGGAGTCTGCGGCTCGACAACAACAACCAGCCACTGTTCGTTCGGATCGAACGATGCGACGCGGTCAAGAAATGGCTCGGGCATGTCGCCGTAACCAGGAAGAAGTACGAGCACACGTTCGGGCGTTGCGGGCCCTCGTCGAATGCTTCGCAAAGTTTCGGTCATCGAACCCTTCCAGCTCGTGTTGTTGCGCCAGTCCACCAATTGATGGAGTCATAGCGCACCACACCTGAGCTGTTCGGTGCGTGAATCATGATGCCGTCGCCCACATACAGGCCGACGTGGTCGGGTTGGCCGCCTCCGAATCCCCAGTTGAAGAGGAGATCGCCAGGTTGAAGCTCATCGAGCGAGATGGGTTCGACTGCCGCCCATTGGGCGCCAGAGTTATGGGGGAGTTCAAGGCCAAGCTGCAACCAGGCCCAGCGAGTGAATCCAGAGCAATCGAAGGCGTAGGGGCCACCGGCCGAATAGGAATACGGAGCACCAAGCTTGGTTTCGCCTGCGTCAACGACTGCCTGGCCAATGGCGATGCGCCATGTAGCGACGGTGAGTTGGGCGCCGCTTTCGGGGATGGGCTCGGTTGCGCTGAGCATGGGACTCGTGAGAACGGGGAGGGCCGAGACCGCAGCGACCGAGGACGTGGCCGGGAGTGCCGCGGTCGAACTTGGGGCAACCCAGAGTCCAAGCGTGAGAAGGGTGACCACCAGTACGGGGACGAGGGTCAAGGAATGAACGAGGCGGATCCGGCCAAGGGGGTTCGTGCTCATTGTTACGAAAGTGTTGCGGTTTGATCGCAGTCTCGCAACGCAGCCGCAACCTTTTTGCAGCAATATGCCTCTGAACAGGGGAAATACCCCTGACATTTTGTGTCACATCATTGGTGAATTCGGCGTCTTTTGACGTCGTTGGGCGCAGAACGGGCGCTCAGGCGATGGAGGAAGTGACTTGGCGGCCCTGGCGGATGCAGGCCGGAAGCCCGAGTCCGTCGTACGCAGCGCCGGCGAGGTGGATGCCCGGGGCTTCGGCGCTGACGCCAGCGCGCCATGCCGCAACGCGAGCGGGATGGCCTGGTCGGTATTGAGGAAGACCATCGATCCAACGGGTGACGCGCCAGGCGATCGGCGGAGCGTCGATGCCCATGGTGGTTTCGAGGTCAACGCCAAGCGCCTCGACCAGCGAAGGGTCATCAAGTTCAAGAGCGTGGGTGTCGCCGAACTTGCCAGCTGACACTCGCAGGATCGCAACCTCGGGGTCGTCGAGGTGGGCCCACTTTGCTGATGCCCACGAACACGCGGTGAGGGTGGGAAGCGGATCGGTCTGCGCGACGAGGAAACCACTGGCATCAAGCGGAACGCCAAGCGAGTTCTTCGAAACGGCGAGACTGACCATGGCGGCAGATGCGTAGCCAACTGAGGCGAGATCGCTAGCGGGCTCGGGGGCGATTGACTCCAGCAGGCGTGCGGTCGGGTGAGCGGGAGTCGCAAGGATGATCTCGTCGGCACTGATTGCACCGAGCGGCGTCGTCAATGCCCAACCGTTGCCAGCACGAGCGATCGCGGAAACGGGGCACGAAAGATGGACCGGCACATCGGCTTGTGTGAGTCGAGCGAGGATCAGGTCAGTGAGCGTTTGTGTTCCCACCGGAATGCCATGGAAGACCGGTGCGTCGGGATTGTGCTGCGCCGCTGCGGATTGGTTGCGCAACGCAGTGATGAGGCTGGGTGACTTGCGAGCGGCGACTGCGATCTGCGCGGCGCCCGCAGCGAGACTGAGGTGATCGGCATCGCCCGCGTTCACGCCAGAGAGAAGTGGTGACACCAACTTCTCGTGGACTTCATCGCCGAGACGCGCGCGAATGAGCTCGCCAACTGATTGATCGTCGGCACCGTTGGGATCAGCGCCGTTCGCTCTGTCGATCCATTCAGTGCGAGTGAGGTCCTGTGTGGCGCGCGCAATTCCTTCTTTGCTGACGATTCCAGAAGCCGCGAGTGCATCAAGGTCGGTGGGAACGCCAAGAACAAGTCCAGTTGGTAATCGGTTGAGGCCGCCGTTGACCCAAACGTAGGCCGACTTTTGTGATGGAGACGTGAGGATCGTGTCGAGCCCGAGTTCGCGACATAGGTCGAGTGCTTCAGGCACGCGCGCGAGAAACGCGTCTGCACCGCAATCAACTGGTCGGCCAGCGAATGGCGTAGTGAGAATCTTCCCGCCGACGCGTTCGCTGGCTTCAAGAACAACAACGTCGATGTCGGGCCGCTGTGTTGCCAACGTGAACGCTGCAGTCAGGCCGGTGATGCCGGCTCCGACCACGACGACACGTCGACGGTCTGTCATTGAATCTGAGCGACGACGAGATCGGCGAGTGCGTTCATGACAACCTCGTCAGCGTTCAGCGAACGGGTGCGCCCAAAAGCGAGACCGAGATCGCTTGCGACCTTTGCGGCCTCGATATCGAGGTCGAACAGAACTTCGAGGTGATCCGCGGTGAAACCTTGTGCGCAAACAAGTACGCCGTCGGCTGAACCTTCGGCGGCGATGCGTTGAAGTTCCTCGAGAATGTCGGGACCGCGCCATGGCTCAGGCGTGCGGCCGGCACTTTGCCAGCCGAGCGACCAACTCTTGAGGCCGAGTTGTTCGGCAACGTAGGTGGCGCTTGCTGCGAGCTCATCGGGGTATGGATCGTTTTCCAGCACTCGTTCGGGCAGGGAATGGGCAGTGAAAAGGACTGTCGTGCGCTCGGGGAGTTCGGTGAGTGCATCGCGAACTGCAGCAGTCAGGAAATCGAGGTAAGCGGTTTCGAGATGCCAGTGATTGATGCCATGCATCGTGAGCCCGCGCTCGGCACCGGCTTCGGCGGCCCGACGCTGGTATTCACCAACGCTGAAACCTGAAAAATGCGGGGCGAGCACGATTCCGACAGCTTCGGTGATTCCTGCATCGGCCAGCGTTGCGACGCCGTCTTCGATGAACGGAGAGGCGTGCTTCTGCCCGAGTACCACGTTCCATGCACCCGGCATACGTGCGTCGAGCGCGGACTCGAGAGCGGCGCGCTGTGCCTCGGTGAGACTGGCAAGCGGCGAGATTCCGCCGATGGCGTCGTAACGCGAAATGAGATCGGCGAGTTGTTGCGGCTCTGGAGCGCGACCCCGACGGATATGTGTGTAATACGGCTCAATATCTTCTGTCGTTCGCGGCGTTCCGTAAGCCATCACGACGAGACCAATTCTGGATTCAGTACTCATGATGCAACTCCATCGCAGCGTCCTTCGTTGTGTACGAGTTCAACAACACGTTCAAGAACGGTTGGGTCGGTTTCGGGCATGACGCCGTGACCGAGATTGAAAATATGTCCGGGGTTGCCGGCATTACGACGCAGGACATCGCGCGTTGCTTCGGCAACGACATCCCAGGGTGCGAATGTAAGTGCGGGGTCGAGATTTCCTTGCAGCGAAATGCCAGCGGGAACGCGAGTGCGAGCGACATCAAGCGGCACGCGCCAGTCGACTCCGACAACGTCGGCGCCAGCCTTGGCCATGAGGCCGAGCAGTTCACCGGTCCCAACACCGAAATGAATCCGGGGAACGTTGAGGTCGGCAACCTCTGAAAACACTCGTTGGCTGTGAGGAAGAACAAACTTCTCGTAGTCAGGTGCGCTCAACGTGCCGGCCCATGAATCAAAGATTTGCAATGCAACCGCGCCGTTTTCGATCTGCGATCGCAATGAAACGATCGCGAGATCGGCAAGTTTTTCCATGAGCTTGTGCCAAAGCCCGGGGTCGCCGTGCATAAGAGCTTTGGTTTTCGTATAGGTGCGAGAAGGGCGACCTTCAATGAGGTAGCTCGCGACCGTGAACGGCGCGCCGGCGAAACCAATAAGCGGAACGGGAAGTTCACGAGCGAGGATGCGCACAGTTTCGAGCACGTACGGCGTGTCGGCCTCGGGGTCGAGAGGGCGAAGTCGTTCGAGATCGGCCGCGCGAGTGAAAGGCTGCTCGACGACGGGTCCAACGCCAGGTGCGACATCGACGCCGAACCCGATGGCGGCAACCGGCACGACGATGTCGGAATAGAGGATGGCGGCGTCGACGTCATACCGACGGACCGGCTGCATCGTGATTTCAGCCGAGAGCTCAGGATCAGCGATGGCGTCGAGGATGCTGCCCGAGCCGCGGATCGATCGATATTCGGGAAGTGACCGGCCGGCCTGGCGCATAAACCACACCGGCACACGGTCGCCGGGCCCACCGGGGATGCCACGGCACGCGCGCAGGAAGGGCGGGAGGGGAGAGGCGGCTGGATCGGTCACGGGGCCACGCTACCGATATGGCCTCGCTAGGGAGAATCCGGCGGCCTGAGGTCATTCGGTAGAGGACCGCTAAAGTGAAGAACCCCCTTCTGAGCCCCGCTGGAGATTTCCGGTGGATCGATGAAGGACTCTCACTTCTCAGACGGAGCCCATGGCCCCACATCCCGATCTCGATGCCGAGCAGGCCTATATCGATCACGCCTATGCGTGTCTCGAAGAGTCGCGGCAGGCCGCGTCTCGCCTGACGTCCATGGTCGAGGTTGGCCGCGGCGGCACCGAGCAGGCGCGCTTTGAGCGCGAGGTCATCCACGAAACGGTTTACAACCGTCTCACCCAGCTTCAACTTGGTGATGCAGCCCTCTGCTTCGGTCGTATCGATCGCGAGGCCGAATCACCCGATGGCCTGATGGAGAGTTTCTACATCGGGCGTATTGCAGTCAGTGATTCGGCGCAGGATCCCGTCATTGTCGACTGGCGCGCGCCGGTGGCCGAACCGTTCTACCGAGCGACCGGACGGCAACCGATGGGTCTGGCCCGTCGTCGCCACTTCGCAACTCGCGGCCGCCGGTTGTTGGGTGTCGAAGATGAACTCTTTGGTGCAACCTTGGCGAGCTTGGGAATGCCGGTTGGCGAAATTGAAACCGGCGAAGTGGTTCGCGGCCAAGGGGCATTGTTCACCGCGCTCGAAACTGCTCGCACCGGCCGACTCGGCGACATCGTTGCAACGATTCAGGGTGAGCAGGACGAAATCATTCGTGCACCACTTCCGGGAGTTCTTGTCGTGCAGGGTGGTCCTGGCACGGGCAAGACCGTCGTTGCGCTGCACCGCGCTGCGTACTTGCTTTACACGCATCGATTCCCACTCGAAGGCCAGGGCGTCCTTGTCATTGGTCCAAACCGTTTGTTCCTTGGCTACATCGAACAAGTACTTCCATCGCTCGGTGAAGCCGGTGTTGAGCTCGCGGTGCTTGCCGATCTCGTTCCCGATGTGAGCATTCGTCATTACGACGTCGGCCTTACGTCTCGCGTAAAGGGCGACCCACGGATGGTGTCGTACCTTTCTCGCGCTGTCCGCGATCGCCAGCGGCCACTTCGTTCAGATTTGGTCATTGGTTACGGTTTGCAACGACTCACCGTTTCTCGCTCACGCAGCGCACAGATCATCTCCGATGCTCGACGCCGCTACCGCCGCCACAATCCGGCGCGTAAGTACGTTGAAAACGAGCTCTATGCCGAACTCGCACTTTCCGGTCGAGGAGAAATTGCTGCCTCTGAAGTTCGTGAACGCCTGCGTCGCGATCCTGCCATTCGCGAAGCTCTCGAATGGATGTGGCCAACGCTTAGTCCCGCGCAGTTCCTGCATGATTTGTACGGCGCTCGGGGATTGCTGCGGAATGCTGCAGGAACCTTGTTGTCAGAAGCAGAATGGCAATCGTTGTATCGCGAACGTTCAGAAACCGTTGGCGAGATTGACTGGACGCACGACGACGCTCCACTGCTCGACGAAGCCCGTGCATTGCTGGGGCCGAAGCCGCGTCGCCGCCGTCAGGGCGAAGCAAATGACGACGACGAAATTCGCACCTACGGCCACATCGTGGTCGATGAAGCGCAGGATCTTTCGCCAATGCAGCTGCGCATGCTCGAACGGCGTTCGCTCAATGGCTCGATGACGGTCGTTGGCGATATTGCTCAGGCCACGGGGCAGTGGGCGCATGAATCGTGGGATGAAATTCTTTCCCTCCTTCCGGCGAAGCGTGAACCTCGACGAAACGAACTCACGCTCGGCTATCGCCTTCCTGCCCCAATCATGAAACTCGCTGCTCGCGTGCTTCGTTGGGCTGCTCCCGATCTACGTCCGCCGCGCTCGGTGCGTGAAGACGGCGCCGAGCCGCTCATCCAACGGGCTGCGCCGGGCTGTTTGGCAGAAACGGTTGCTGAAGTCACTCGAGTGGAGCGCGCTGCGGTTGATCCTGGTCAAGTTGCAGTCGTGTGTGCGTCATCAATTATCGATGAAGTCTGCGATGGGCTCGAAGAAGCAGGAATCGCCTTCGGCCGCGCTACCCGTCATGGTCTCGAACATCGCGTCACAGTCGTCGAGGTCGGACTTGTGAAGGGTCTCGAAGTCGATGCAGTGATTGTGGTGGAACCATCGCTCATTGTTGCCGAACAAGCTCAGGGCAACCGAGCGTTGTATGTCGCGCTCACTCGGGCCACCAAGCGCCTGGCCATCGTTCACGAAGACGATCTTCCCGAGTCTTTATTCGACTGAGATTCGTTCAGGCTGCGGTAACGAGAATTCGCTGTGTCGCGAATTGATCAATCTCGACAGTCTGGCCATCGATTTCAACAACCGTGATGCCTTTGGGCGCGAGTGCCGTAACGGTTCCTGAACGACCGGGAAGCAGCGACGAAGACTCAAGGAAATCGAGAAGTCCAGGTGTGAATTCGAGTTCTTCCGGGATGCGAGAGACCGTGAACGATTGTCCGACCAAAAGCGTGTTGAGCGTGACCGAAGTTGGCGGCTGGTAGTCGGTTCCAGGAATTGGGTTGCCATGCGGGCACGTCGTTGGATCGCCGAGTGCCCGCATCATGGCGAGTTCGACGGTTGGAGAAATGACGTGTTCCCAGCGACCGGCCTCGTCGTGGGCTTCTGCCCACGAAAGTCCGAGCATGTCGGTGAGGAAACGTTCGGCGAGCCGGTGGCGACGCACGACGGTCTCGGCAAGCGCGTGGCCATCGGGAAGTAGGCGAATGACGCCGCCGTTGATTTCGACGAGGCCTGCACCTTCCATGCGCCGGATCATTTCTGAAACCGCGGGCCGAGAGAGTTCAAGGCGATCAGCAATGCGAGCTTGGATGACGTCAACGTCGTCTTCTCGCAACTCAAAGATGGCCTCGCAATATTCTTCGAATGCGGGATGCCATTCGCGCTGTTTGTTCGGGGCCATGGCAAGAGTCTACGGCGGGTGTGGCCGAGGGCCACGGGTGGTTAGCCCCGGCCCATAATCCGCGTAACTGCGATCTCAATGACCACGCGATCGTCGCGTTGTTTGGGCTCGCGGTAGCGCTCGCCGTAACGAGCGACGGCCATGGCGACCCGTTCGGGATCGTTGGTCACCGTGGCGGTGCCTTCGAGCGAAAGCCAACGTCCTCCGTCGACTTGGCACACCGCAGCCGGTGAACCGGGCCGCTCAGCGACGTTGCGTGCCTTGCGGCTTCCCGCCCAGGTGATGACACGCACGAGTGATTCCTCGGGGTCCCATGTGAATCCAACGGCCACGACATGGGGCGTGTTGTCAGCGCGCATCGTTGTGAGTGACGCCAAATGGCGTTCGGTGAGAAAGGTGGTGACCTCGGGTTCGAGGTTTGCGGGGTCGTGAGCCATCAGTCGCTCGAAATCGCTTTGAGGACATCGAGACGTGCTGCTCGACGTGCCGGATAGAGCGCAGCTCCAACACCAGCGAGGATTGCGATGATCACGATGACCACCAGCTGACTCCACGGAATCGCAAATGATGTGATGCCTTCATCGACCAATGCAGTGACGAGGGCCCATCCGAAGATGATGCCAATGATGAGGCCGATAAGCGTGCCCATCAAGCTGATGATTACCGACTCGAGGCGAATCGTTGAACGAACCTGGCGGCGACTCATGCCGACTGCGCGCAAGAGGCCGAGTTCACGAGTTCGTTCATAGACAGACAACAGCAACGTATTGACGACGCCAACGATGGCGATGATGAGCGCAAGAGCGAGGAGTACGTACACGATCTGAAGGAACTGATTGACCTGATCAGTTTGTGCCTTCTTGTATTCGGTGAGGTTCTGAAGCTTGGCACCGGGAACTGCATCGGTGACCTGCTGGAGGCCGGGAAGGGCTGCAGCGACTCCGGCCGACGACGTGTCGTCAAGCTTGATGTAGATCGCCGAATACGTCTGCTGTGCAGGGGGTACAACTTTGTTGAATTCATCGGTTGAGATGATCCAGCCTGGTCCCTGCATGGGGAATTCGGTTTTGTAGATCGATGTAAGTGTGAGCGTTGCCGCTCCGCCTTGAAGGAACGTTGCTGAAACTTGTTGGCCGATTGTGAGGTTCTTGTCTTTGGCCAACTTCTCGGAAGCGGCGATTTCGTCGATACCGAGATCAGCAAAGGACCCGTCGACGTCGCTGAACTTGATGACCTGCGTGATCGTTGTGGGATCGACGGCGAGCAGGACTTTGCTTGAACCATTGATGATGGCGAAGGTTCCACTTATGCCGGCCGCGGTTTGAACACCGGGTGCGGCAGAGAGGTCGGTTGCCATTGATTCAGGAAGTGCGGTGGAACCGAAGCCCTCGGTAGTGACTACGTACTGGCCCGTTACGGATTGATTGATGGCATCGACCGTCGAGACCTTGATCGACTGCGCGGTCACGGCGATGAATCCGACGAGGCCGATGCCGATCATGAGTGCTGAGGCAGTGGTGGAGGTTCGGCGCGGGTTGCGCATCGCATTTTCGCGAGCCAGACGTCCGGTGATGCGGCTGGCTTTTTGCAGGGGCCAACCAAGAACGCTGGCAAACGGTGTTGCGATTACCGGACCGATCACGGTGAGAGCGATGAACACGGAGAACGCGCCACCACCGATGATCTGAAGGCCTGAATCGGAATTGCCGTTGAGTCCGAACCAAAGCATGAAGGCGCCAAGCGCAAGCAAGACGAGGCCGAACGCGACACGTCGTTTCGATGCGCCGGTGCGATCAACGGCAACGTCGCGCATTGCAGCGATCGGCGGAACCGTTGCTGCTCGACGAGCGGGGAACAGTGCGGAAACAAGCGTGATGATTGTTCCGACCAAGAGCGAGATGATGACCGCAACCGGCGGGATCACGATCGGAGTATCCGGACCCGAGAATCCGATCGATTGCATCAACTTGTTAAGACCAATGGCAAGGAGAATGCCGAAGCCAACGCCGATGATGGATGCAGTCAGGCCGACAAAGAAGGCCTCAAGAATGATTGATCGCAGGATCTGACTTCGGCTTGCGCCGAGGGCACGAAGCAATGCGAGTTCCTTCGTACGTTGCGCAACGATGATCGAGAACGTGTTGTAGATGATGAACGAACCGACAAACAGAGCGATGAGAGCGAACACCAGCAGGAATGTGCTGAAGATGCCGATGATCTTCTGGAATGCGTCCTGACTTTCGGTAGTGAATTCTTTACCGGTGATTGCTTCGGTACCCGGCGGGATTGCTTTTGAAACTGCATCTGCAAGTTGCTGCTGTGATTCTCCGTCTTTGCCAGCAATTGAGATCCAGTCAAACGTTCCTGGTTCTCCAACGAGGGCTTGAATCGTTGGGGTGGTGAACAGTGCGGCCTGTGCGCCACCCCACGTGTCGAGCTTGCCGAACTTGGCGATGCCCACGAGCTTGAACGACTGCACGCCCTTGGTGACCGAGACGTTGACGGTGTCGCCGATGACGTAGTTGCCATCTTTGGCAGTCTTCGCGTCAAGGACGATGTCGTCTGGAGCTATCGGAGGTGTTCCGCCGTCGGCAACTTTCCATCCGTTGAGCGAGGGTGATGTCAGCCAGTTCAAGCCGAAGTTCGGTGGGCCCTGCGCAGCAACAAGTGGTTTGTTGTCCTTGTCGAGAACTTTGAGCTGGCCGACAACCTGGCCTTCGGCCGCTACGACTCCCGGCACGCCGGTAATAGTCGGGATCACTGATTCAGAGATGCGAGTGCGTTGCGATCCGAACGGTGTTTCCACCTTGTTCGTCGAACGAACGACAACATCAATCGACGCGTACACATCGGAGAACACTTTGTCGAAACTTGCGCTCACGCTTGAGGTGAGTACTTGCGTTCCCGACATGAATGCAACGCCGAGAAGCACAGAGATCGCGGTCGCGATGAGGCGAACCTTGTGGGCCATGAGCCCACGCAACGTGACTTTCAGCACGTCAGGCTCCGAAGCTCTTCATGCGATCGATCACCGAATCTGCGGTGGGCGATTGCAGGTCGTCGACAACCTTGCCGTCGACGAGAAAGACAACACGGTCCGCGTAACTCGCTGCCAAGGGATCGTGCGTGACCATCACGATCGTTTGCGCGAACTTGTCGACTGCAGTGCGCATGAATTCAAGAATTTCCGAACCGCTGTGCGAATCCAGGTTGCCGGTGGGTTCGTCGGCAAAAATAATTGCGGGCTGACTTGCCAATGCACGAGCAACGGCGACGCGCTGCTGCTGACCGCCAGACAGTTCACTTGGTCGATGAGAAAGGCGATCGCCGAGACTGACTGTGGCGATGATCGTGTCGAGCCATTCCTGATCAGGAGCGCGGCCCGCGAGATCCATCGGAAGCGTGATGTTCTCAAGCGCAGTCAGCGTCGGCACAAGATTGAACGATTGGAAGACAAAGCCGATCGTGTCGCGGCGCAAGCGGGTGAGTTGTTTGTCGTTGAGCCCGCTCAAATCGACATCACCGATGAAGATCCGACCCGAATTAATGGTGTCGAGTCCGGCAACACAATGCATGAGGGTGGATTTGCCGCTACCGGACGGCCCCATGATGGCGGTGAACTTGCTGCGCTCGAATGAAACGCTCACGTTGTCGAGAGCGGTGACAAGCGTGTCGCCAGCTCCGTAGACCTTCGTGACGCTCTCGGTATGAGCAGCAGTTGAGGTGGCGGCGGGGGAAGAAGTAGTCGTTGTCACGGGCGAAAGGCTATGCCCTTGACGCGCAAAGGGGACAGGCGGCTGCCCGTCCCCTTTGCCAAATCGACTGCAGATTGTTCAGCGGTTGGGCTGAGGGGTGATGCGAAGGTACGGCTTGAGCTTCTTGAATCCCTTGGGGAAACGCTCTGTTGCTTCTTCGTCAGAAAGGGCCGGAACGACGATGACGTCGTCGCCGTCCTTCCAGTTCGCAGGGGTTGCAACCTTGTAGCCATCTGTGAGCTGCAGCGAGTCGATGACGCGGAGCAGTTCGTCGAAGTTGCGGCCGGTGCTGGCCGGGTAGGTGAGGATGAGCCGAACCTTGTTGGCCGGGTCGATCACGAAGACCGATCGAACGGTCATGGTGTCGCTGGCGTTCGGGTGGATCATGTCGTAGAGGTCGGCCACGTTGCGGTCCGGGTCGGCAATCATCGGGAAATTGACGGCCTGGCCTTGGGTTTCCTCAATGTCGCCTTCCCACGAGATGTGGGAGTCGACCGGGTCGACCGAAAGGCCGATGGGCTTCACGTTGCGCTTGTCCCATTCGGGCTTCAGCTTGGCAACGGTGCCGAGTTCGGTGGTGCAGACCGGGGTGAAGTCCTTGGGGTGAGAAAAGAGGATGGCCCAAGAGTCGCCCTTCCAGTCGTGGAAGGACACGCTGCCTTGCGTGGTGTCAGCGGTGAAGTCAGGGGCGGTATCGCCAAGGCGTAGTGCCATGTTTCTGAAGCCTCCGTGGCTTGAGAGTGGGTGGGGCGCCATCATGCCCGAACCAGCCGCAAAAGTCGACCCGGTAGGTCGGGAATTGCCGTTTCCTTAGAATTCCCTAGTGAGGACGGCCTTCGAGGCCCGACCACGGAT